>NZ_FVZN01000012.1 GCF_900168685.1 Solibacillus isronensis
CAACAGAAGAACCAATAATATTGGCAACATCACAAACACATAACTCATCATCTTGGCATAAAGCAAAGGAAATTTTTGCTCTATTTTCATCTGCAAGTGCTTTAAACAATTGGGCAACACTAGAAAGGTCTTCTTTTTCTAATTGACCTTGTATTCGATTGACTTTTTCCTCGTCATAACAATAAATTTCACAAGTATCTTTATTACTCATTAATATCGCTCCTTCTTATTCAAACGTTCATTTGATTATATTGTACTCCTTTTTCTTTATTATTCAAGTGAATGTTTGAATGAAACAATAAAAAAAGAATTGGACTCTTCCAATTCTCAATAACGTATATTATTTTCGGATATAAGATTCCCAAAGCGGGATTTGGGTGCATTTTAAAAGCTTAATACAGAAAAATTATAGACTTAATATTTCATTTATTTTTCCACTGCCTCCCAGATTTTTTGAGCAACAGGCAGACATTCTTCATCAGTGATATTCACATCAAAATATTTATTAAAGGTACTGCTAATTCCTGCTGCAAAAACATTTACAGATTCAGCTTTATTAAGTAAAGAAACAATTCTTCCTATTTCCATTTCATATTCATCATCAGGTGCTGATGGTAGCAAACCGATGGGGTCCCAATTATTAATGATTCTTTTGATTAATTTAAATGTTTTATCATATTTTTCTTTTAATTCTTTATTTGACAATGAGAATCTCTCCCTGAAAAAATATTCTAAAATCTGCTTCTTAAAAATTTACTCTTAATTAAAACATAAAAGTCCCCAAACCAACGTTTGGTAACATAATTATCTAATCCTGTACTCAAAATCGTATTTGTCCTTTTTTTATGTAATGTAGTATACCACACGAATATGACGATCCCTTATTCCACAATCTGGGCGCTTTAATTGAATATTCGCATCCCGAAATAATTAAACTCTTTTATAAGAACCAATCTAGATAAGTAAAGAACAAACTGTTTTGATTAAACTTTGTTTCAAACTTTTGGTTTCTTTCTGTATAAAATCAGCGTTTGCAACTTACTTTTAATCGAACTTTATTAAAATGCTACACTTCGAGCCACAAACACTCTAAAATACTGCATAAAAAAGACCTGCAGCAGATTGCTACAGGTAAATGGATATAACCGAATATTATAAGTCTAAGGTTTAAAACAAGCGTTGAGGGTTGTCTTTTGTGAAGTATCTAGCTCCAGCAAACTCAACCTCTTTAAATAAGTAATTTACGTCTTTTGAAGACATTTGCAACTCATGGCGGGCTTGTTCCAGGACAAACGCGTGTAATTTATTACTGATGTTTACATAGTCTTTCAAAGACTGTTTTCTTGATTCGTGAATTAAAGGTATGTTGGCACTCGTTAAGCCATTGAATGTTGCTAAAACGTCAGTAAAGGCGTCCTGAATTTGATCAAACGACTCCATTTGAATCCATTCCATTTCTCCAATGTGGTTTTCAAGTTGAAGCTGCTTAATAACGTTTGATGTGTATTCATATTGTTCAAATAATGTCATTGTGTTTTCATTTTGTAAGATCATTAAAGTTCCCTCATTTGCTATAAATTCATTACGATTGGATATCTTTAATGTTATTTTTATATATCTCTACTAATTCGTCAAATTCGCTCTTTTCAAGTTCTTTGCTATCTCTATCCGGAAGCGCTTTAATTTCATCTGAAGCCTCAGCAATTAAAAACTCTTCATTTGAAGTATGAACAGTACGTACTTCTGAAACTTTCCCTTCATTATCAAGTTGAATAATTAAAAGGGATGTTAATACGATATAGCTGTCTTCGATCTTAAGTTTGTCTTTAGTTAATTTATAAACCTTATTCATTAGAATGCCCTCCGCGTTAATTTCCAATTATTACTAGCTCACATAATTATAAATCAATGTGAGTTCATATTAACAGTATTTATTAACAATAGACATAAGAACTTTGAAAAATAACAAAAAATAATATGTGTTTTATAGTAGTTTAATAAAATTAAATAGATTGTTTTTAAACTGTAATATAAAGAATCTGTTTGTAAAATTACATAAAGTAATTCATATTATCATTTTTTCACTTTAGGTTTCGCCTCCGCGAATAAAAGCTTTAATTTCCCTTGTTCATATGGTGCCTCTAGTGCTAATTGAGCTTTGTATGGTTTTCCTTCCTTTGTGTTAAATGAAAGGACATTTGTTTTCCCTTTAGTTAGTAATTGTTCCAGCATCTTATCTGATACGGCTTTATTGTATTGGTTCGACCATAAGAAGAAGTCACACCCATTTTTAGTACCTGAGCAATTGATACGCTTTGCAGTACGTGTAAGGCCAGATTTACATTTTGGACACTCACCTATATAGTCGATCAGCTGCACATTGTCATTTGGTATCGATTTAATTTCCTCTACAGCTAACTTCACAAAGTTTACAATCGCATTATTGAATGTTTGAGGACTTTTTCCTTTACGGATATTCTCTAACTCGATCTCCCATTGAGCAGTCATTTCAGGAGAAGTTAATACCTGTATTTTTGTTTTACGTAATGATTCAACAATGAACGCACCTTTTTTAGTAATGGTTACTTTCTTTTTGTCGTAAGTTAAGTACCCAATATTCAATAGCTTTTCTACAGTTGCCGCAAGCGTCGCTGATGTACCTATACCGCGCTCTTTCAATTTCTCTTTCATTACAGGGTCCTTAACGATAGTTGATACATTACTCATAGCAAGGATTAATGAACCGTCTGTATAAGCAGGTGGTGGAGCTGTTTCCTTTTCTTCAATCTTTGCACCAATAATGTTAGCTGAACCAACTACGACGTTTGGTGAGCCTGTGAGCGCGGCATCATCCTCATTCTCCGCGCTTTCCTTCTCTTTATCCTTTTGGTTGGTTGGCAATAAAGCTTTCCACCCTAACTCAATCGTATCATTGTACGTTGAAACAAATAAGTGATCGCCCATTCGTGTGTGAATAGATGTGTTTTGGTATTTAAATGGCGGGTTGAAGTGCATAAAGCAACGTTCCAGGACCATATCATAAATCTTTTGCTCTTCATCACTTAAACCGGTCGGAACTTTTGGCTCTACTAAAATTCCATGATGGTCCGCAACTTTATCCGGCTGTACAATCCGCTTATTTGCTGCGTGTACATATTTCTTATCTGCATTTGCTGTTAAGTGAGGATAACGGTCTTTTAGCAAATCGAATGTTTCATGCATTAAAGGAATTTCGTTTTCAGTAATATACTGGCTGTCGGTCCGGATATAGCTTAAATACTTTTTCAGGTACAAATCATTTAGCACCTCTTGTATGTGTGGGGCTTTCATGCCGAATCGTTTACTTGCTGCAGCAATCGCGCTCGCTAAATCGAATAGCAAGGGCGCCGGTGTTGTTTTCTCTTGTTTCTCACTCTTAACAACATTCGCAGGTAATGAGCGGATCTGATTAATGATGTTCTCGACAACGGATTTCTCATATTCCTTTTCAGCTTTTAAATAACCGAGGTACTTTGTGTCGCCTTGCTGGAACTGAGCCAACAATGGATAGTACATACGTTTACTGAATTTTGTACGTTCCATTTCGCGGTCATAAACCATTGCCGCGACTACATTAATAATACGTCCCATGTTTAAAGCTCTGCTACCGCCCTCGCTATAATCGACACCTGCATCTTGGGCCCACAAAGTCATTGCACGTGATAATGAAAGACCAACGATCCAGTCACTAATCGTACGCGTTTCAGCACTTTTTAATAAATTTACTTGGCTCGGGTCGTTCCATGAAATCACGTTTTTATAAGCCTGCTGCAATGCTTTTACAGACATTGACGACACCCACATACGAACAATCGGCTTTTTAACACTTAACATTCGTAATAGATTGCCGGCGATTAATTGCCCTTCTTGGGCGGCATCACTGTTGACTACCACCCTTGTTACTTCTGGCTTTTCCACTAACTTTTTAATCACGCTCACCTGCGCTTTAATGCGCGCATCGTCGATAATTTCTAACTTAATACGGTCTGGAATCATCGGTAAGGTATGCCACGACCATTTTTCCCATACAGGATTGTATGATTTGGGGGCAGCCATCGTAAATAGATGGCCGATACACCAAGTTATAAGGATATTGTTGTTACAGACAATGTAGCCTTTTTCTTCTTTAAAAGAAGTTGATAGCGCTTCGGCGGTTGAAATACCGACCGAACGTTTTTCACATATGATTAAATCCATAAGTACTCATTCCATGTTCTTCATATAATTTTTCTGCTTCATAAAGTGTTCCTAGCAGTACCATCATGCGTAGTTTTGGGTCCCAACCTTTAAATTGTTGCTTCATAGCTAAGTAAAAACCTCCATTTAAATTATTAGAATTTTAAAAAAACGAAAAAAAGAAGCACCTCACCAATGTTTTGAAAACATTAGTAAAGTGCTTCTTTACGTTCGCCTAATTGACATCATATTAATATCAAATACTTGATGTAAATTATATCATAAAATCCGATAAATGCTATAAAAAAACGAGTTCGGAAGAATGAAAAAAAAAGGTTGGTACCGCGTATTTTACGTTGCAAATGCAGTCGCCTTTTGCATTGAATGTAATTTCTTCAATGTCGCCAGTTTTGTCAATTACAAACGGAAAGTAGTATTTCAGATAATCATATAGCTCAGTGTCCTTTTTGGGTAAGATGATACGACACGATTGACCTACATATATATCTTCGGGATTAACCGTACTGTCTTCCGTAACTGGCTCGTTTGAAGGCGCTACTTCGGTACATTCTTCCTTCATTTCAATGGGTTGTTTCGCTACGACTGATTCCTCAACAATTAGTATTGGAGGCTCTTTTTGCTCAATAGGTTTGCTAGCAGCAGCAATCTCTGAACTTGTAGCTGGCTCTATCCAGTCAAATAGGTTTAATTGTCCTGTCATTTCAATACTTCCTTTCTCTACGAGTAGAGTACAACAGTGTTTTTAATTACGCAAAAATCGAATGTTTGCATAATGTTAAGTCGTCCAATAAGCAACTATTGCAAACATAATACAAACAGTAGCGTAAACGTAGAGGGCTGATTTACTGTCAAATCGTTTTGGCTTTACAAAATGCCGTTTGGTACGTAATGTACAATCAATGCCCTCAAACAGTTTCTCGATTTCCTTTCCATGAGTATCCGGTGTAATGCTATCGGCTATCTCATAAATTCGCTTCTTATCACTTTCTTTATATCGGGCTACCTCAAAAAAGGTTCTCCCCTTATCGTCGAGCTTGAATAAGCCTCGAACAACGCCTTTATCGTCACAATAAAATTCCACTAATATTCACCTCGGTTATACAAAACTTTTTGTTTGAAGTTAAACAACGATTTATTACTGTAATGCTCACATAAATCTGGCATTTCCTTATAATTCGTTGAAATATATTTCGCTACAAACTTTCGATTGCTCATTTTTAAGATGGTGCTTAAATCTAATACATCCAAATTCATGTTGTGCCTATGCTTCAGTAAAACGATTGTATACGTGTATGATGTGCTGTTTGGATCTTGATCAACCTTCAGCACAACTTTTTCATTACTAAATTCCATTTGATAATACATTAATGAATCTGCAACCTGCATACTTTGGAAAGGCCCGTAAGGTAGGTGTTGAAGTTGTAACACCTCAGTTGGTACATTTAAGTCCGTATTGTCACGCTCAGTCACAATAAAGTCGTATAGTTCAGCCACACTTTGCAGCTGCGGTTTCAAGCTCAATCGACCTAAATACGTTTGTATGACAAGTACATCGTTCTCTATGGTAAAAATCGCAACAATGTCTTTATCTAAAATGAAATATTGAAATTTGGTTCCGTTTAATTGCTTGGCGTTGTACATTTCAACGCGGCTCGGCTCATACATGCAAATATATTTGATTAGATTAGCAAGTTGATCATATGTAGCGAATGGTCCGATTCGTTCATTCCAGCGACCAAAAGCATGATGTGATGTTTTTACATCATTAAATCGTGTAGTGCCTACGCCGTCTTTCCCTATAAAATCCCATTCCTTCGTTGATATTGAGTAAATGGTATCGGATAAACTTAGTAACCGCGCCTCTACAGCTGGTGCTATATCATGTATTTCATTTAATACGAATACACTCTTTTTCATATTCTGACCCCTCACATTCTTAAATTAAAAATATCGGAAACGTGTAGGTACAGCAAGTTTTATTATAGAGCTGCAGCATCTTTCACACATGAAATTGTGCCTGTTACTGCTTTAAATACATCTTTCTCTATCTCACTTTTGCTCATTAATGCCTTGCAACTTTCGTCAGAACGCTTTACTGCTTCGTATATTTCGGTTAATTGAGGACTCGCTTCGATTAGTCCGTCATTAAATAAATACTCCTGAACTAATGTATATGGCTTGTCACTTTCCCCCGTTGGCAAAAGAATCTGACCTAATACTTTATTTGCTGTCATTTCTTGAGGCTTATCAATTACAAATTTAACGTCCTTGTTCAGCAAGTATGATTCAAGCGCTTCATGGTACTTTTCGTCAATTGGTAAGTTTAACGTTGAAAATCCGACTTCAATTAAGCCTTCTGGATTCACTTGTAAGCCACCAGGTGTTTCTTCATCCCGGCGCGGCATACGTATTATAAGGGTATTGTCCTTTGTTACTTCAACTACCACGCCCTCTATTGAGCCGACGGCTGTTGTATTTTCTTCGTCGATCTTATCTAATTGTTTTTGTACCGCTTGTTTTTCCACCACAACTTCTTCATTGTATTTCGGTGATTCACAGGCACCTAATACGCAAACAGAAGCCATTACTACAGGTATTATGAGTTTTCTATACATTCTTACCTCCAAAATAAAAAAGCACGCAAATAAGCCCATATAGAGCGTATTTGCGTGCTTCGCAATTTTTGTTATTAATAATATGTAAGTTGTAATGCACTATAATTTTACTATAAGTATTAAAGTTATGAAAGCTTTTTTAATTGATACTTCGGTATGGAATCAATGTACCCGTATTCACAAAGCACATCCGAGACTAATTTTTTCATGTCTACTGCATGTACGTCACTCGCAGGAATTAAAGCTATTTTCCCAGTTTCTTTGTAAGTAATTAACGCGTAAAACGGAGAGTATAATTGATCTGTCGTCAAGGCGTATTCTTTTAAAATGAAAGGCTGCGTAAAATTGTTATATAGCTCTTCGTCGAGAATTAGATCACTTATTTGTAATTGAGTCTTATATTTTTTATTCCATGTACGTGAGATAGTTCGTTTATAATCTTTGATAAAGGCCACTACATTTTCGTATCGTTTAACCTTAATGTATTTAGACCACGTTGTTTCTTGGAGCTTCACGTTAAACTTTGATGTTACGATGATTTTTCCTTTTGTTTTTTCCAATTTATCTAGCATTGCGGGACTCCTCGATTGTTCATAATTATTCTTATATTGTATATCGTCAAAATTATTACATTTTAATAGTATTCTTCCATAACAAAATGTATGTGGAATTCATAAGGATAATTATAGAATTATAAAAGAAAAAAGCCAAATTTTCCAATGTACAACTTGGAAAACCTGAATTTTCTTATCTTTTTTATTGAAGCGGATATCAGATTACTGTGAAAGTAAACCGTTGAAATCTTCTTCTAAAAGAATTGTTACGCCATTATTTACAGCAGATTGATGTTTGCTAGTACCTGTCGCATCCTCACCCATTAATAAGTAATCCGTTTTCTTACTTACAGAACCACTTACCTTTCCGCCGAGCTTTTCAATAATAGACTTAAAATCGTCACGTGATTTCGATAGCTACCTGTAATTACGAAGACTTTACCTGTAAGTGATGAATTGCTTGCAGGTGCCACATAATCTGATTGTATTGTAAAACTTAGTGCCTTTAAACGTTCGATCTGATGAATGTTCATCGGCTCTTGGAAGAACTTTTCGAATTCTACAGCCATTTTATCACCAAAATCATCTAACTGAATTAACTTAAAGTAGAGTGCATTTGGTGTTTTAGCTACTTTCTAAAATTTCATCCATGTTTTTAAATACTTTTGAAATTGCTTTGGAAGCTGTCTGACCGTTCAGTTTAATCGAGAATCCGTACAATACTTGTGCCAGTGTTGAAGTTTTACATGCTTCAAGTCCAGCTACTAATTTATCGTACTTTTTCTCACCAAAGCCATCTAGCCCTACAATTACCTGTTTAAAACGCGGCAATTCGATAATGTCAGCCACCGTTTCAATTAATCCTTTGTCGTAGAATAGTTCAATCGCTTTTTCGCCTAAACCATCTACATTAAGGGCATTACGTGAAACAAAGTGCTCCAGCTTACCAACAATTTGCGGTGTACAGTTATCCGAGTTTTTACAGAATAAATGCTCACCTTCCTTAACTAATGTAGAACCACATTCCGGGCAGATCGTTGGCGGAACGAATTTAAACTCGTTGCCTGAACGTTGCTCAGGGAATGATTGTACAATTTGAGGAATTACATCATTGGCGCGGCTAACTAAAATATTGTCGTTGATCTGAATGTCTTTCGTTTCAATGTTGGCCAGGTTATGCAGCGTTGCACGGCGAATTTCTACGCCGTCAATATCAATGCAATTAAACACGCCTGTAAACGATAATTGACCCGACTTACCAATTGCGACAGCAATATCCGTCAGTTGTGTAATACCGTCCATTGAACTGAATTTAAAGGCAACCGCCCAACGTGGATGTTTGCTAGTAGTCCCTAGCTTTTAACGTAAGTCTAAGCGATCAAACTTCAATACCAATCCATCAATCATGTGTGGCAATGTTGGTCGTACCTCATGCTCATACTTTTCGATAAATTTAAGTAGGCGTTCAACCTCTATTAAGCCTTTTTGCTTTTTAAAGAAATAATGTGACTCCGAAAATTCAAAGCCGAGTGATTCTACAAAAGCAATACGTTCGCTGTCATATGTGAACTCCACGCCCTCAAACAGATTACCCTTTATCCATTTTAACAATAATATAGAAAACTATTTTTTATTTGTAGGGATTTCATTGCTCATAATCCCTTTTAATTTTTGTAGTTGATAAATAACAGCTTCTAAACTTTCAATCTCATTAAAAACTAAAGTAACCGGTGCTTCCCCTACATTCATCGTTTTTTGTTTGGTAGTAAATTCTTTCCCAATAGGTCTAGGTTCTATTTCTATGAATTCAACTACTCCTGACTTTTTAACATTGGACCATGCTATTTGAACACCAATATCTCCTGTTCCAAATATTATTTGTATATTCTCATTTTTTATTGGCATTACTCTTCACCCCTTTATCTTTAGTTTAGTAGTATATTATCCTTTTCGTGATGTATATGAACAACATTATTCCCTGTAACAAAAATGTTTGTATCACTAGTATTAACTTTTAAAATTCTAGCGATTGCATAACCAATTTCCCAGTCTTTCACAGGCTGCCTTACATTTGAAATACTGGCATGCTGTGCTTCTTTGGATTGGCTATAAATTATATAAGTACCCTTGCATTCAAAAACATTAACAGTTACTCCTTCTAAGGAATTTGCAGTGATTTTTACCACATCTTCTCTTTGTTTTGTTATATCCCTAAACATTCTTTCTTTAGCAAACGGATAATTAATGTTCATATTAATCCTCCCAATAATAATTTTATCCCTTAATCAAATATAGAACAAACGTTCCTGTTGTTCAATAAAAAAAGACCTCTACCATTTTTATAGGTAAGGTCTTTTCTAAAAGTATAGATTTAATGGTTTATTTATCTGGGAAAACAACCTCTACACTAATTGTTGCGCTAGATGAAGGCATACCAGATACTTGTGCTTTAACACTAGACCAAGCTCTTGGACTTCCGTCGCCGTTTCCGAACTTATTATAGCCAAATCCAGTTGTATATGAAAAAGTATTAGATGTTGGATATTTAGTAGGAAGACTTGTGCCTAAAGATGAGCCTGAATGTGCGTTAACTGTTCTATTTGATAAAACATAAACTTTTTCATCTGTAGACCAGCTACCGTATACTTTAGTTAGTTGGATCTCTGTGTTACTTGCTCTTAAATTATAATCTACGTTTATAGATGCAGTAACGCCCGCTTCTGTTTTCTTACTTCCAGCAGAATCAAAAAGGGAAATTTCAGAAGATGTTGGATTTTCTAACGGAATAAATACTTCATAACCAACGCTTCTTATTTCAACCTCCGATTGAGAATATGTTCCTATTTGATCATTTAACTTACTTTTTAATAAAATTGGTTTTAATAAAGTAGTTTCACCTGTCTCATCATTTGTAACACTAACTACAAATTTTGCCTCAGGTGCTTCGAATCCAGATAAACTACTGCTTGCTTGGGTTGAATCCATTCCTAAAAATCCTAAAAAAGAAAAAGCGACAATACTAGTAAAGATTTTTTTCAACATTTTTTTCATCATCCTTCCTTTTTTTTCCACGATAACATAAAAGATGACAAAAAACACTGAAAATTTAGAAGAATATTTTATATATTATATAACCAACAAATAAAACAATAATTAAAACCCCTGTTTCTTTTAAACCCATGCCAGTTAAGTTTCCACCCATTCCCCTATTTACCCCATCATTTAGAGATCCTGTAGGATTATTTTTTAATTCGTTTTGTCTCAACCGTTCCCTTTTTTGTTCTGGAGTTTCTTTTTCATTTGAATTCATATAACAAATCCCCCTTAAATTGTATTTTGATACAAATTATAACACTTTTATATAATAAATGAAGAATCGAATATGAAAATTTAATACTCTTCTTTTTGTACCATACCCTTAACCTTAAAATATTTGACAACAAAACAGATTTTTTAAGTTTCTATTTTATATATTTCTCACAATCAAAATTTATGGCAATCTACTTTAGGCAACGGGATTGAAATCATCCTTTGTGAATTTTTACAAGTGTACCAGCTGCTAGTGCGTCTACATCATCAGCTGTAATTGTACCTTCTTTTAATTTCTCGCGCCAAATTTTGTTGTATCCTGCTGCAATAGCAGCCTCAACAATAATCTTTCGACGTGCTGCGCTTGAGCGAGTTTCCTCATGCTCTGCTTTTAATACCCCTGAACTATACACTTTTTCTTCCTCCAATCCATTTAAAAATAATGAAATCTCGTCTTTGCGACGATCTACCAATCCTTTGAGCACCTTGCCACTTGCTTTTTTATATAGCTGCATGACACGGGTAACGTTTGCCCAATCCTTTGCATTTATAAAGCGTGTGAGCGTTGGGTCTTTGGCTAAAACATTTGCCCCTATGTTATAACAAAATGAAGCGAGAGCATCAAATTGATTTTGTGTTAATGGTATCTTTACATAATTAAAAATAGCTGAAGCATGCTCATTTTACTTGTTGCTTAAGTAAAATGAGTGCCTCTGCTTTAGTGATTTTCTCACCTTGTTTAACTGGAGTACCGTTTGGCCATTTAGTTAAACCGTAGCCTATTGTCCATATTTTTGCCGGACATAAATAAGCTGCAACGTAAAATCCTTCCCATTTTTGAATTAGGCTTATTCCAATTGTGGAAACTCCCATCTTAAAATGATCCTGATTGATCCATGGCCAAGGATCAAATGATGTTGGATAGTTGCCGTTTGCGTATTGGTATTGACCACGGTGCAACTCGAAGTGCAAGTGAATGCCAGTACCTATCCCTGTGTTCCCCATGACCCCAATCTGTTGTCCCTGTTTAACCGTTTGACCTGTTTTTACATTGAAGGTTTTTAAATGAGCATAAACAGACTCGTATACCTGGCCACCCATGTTATGAGTAATGATGATGTGCTTGCCGTAGCCACCCTTTGTTGTTTTAACCAAGCGTAATTACCCAGCAGCTGTGGCTAAGATTGGAGCCTTAGCAATTTTGATATTCACCAGCTCCACACCCGCATGTTTTTGGATTTTCCCTGTTACCGGATGTTTACGTTTTGCATGAAGGATTTAATATCCAGTATGTTTCAGAACGATTGGGCCATGAAACTGTACAAACAACAATGAGCACCTATGCGCATATTTTAAAAGAGCTTCGTGCAAAAGAAGATGAAAATATTTTGAAGCTATATAAACAAACTTATCGAAAACAAGAACAAAGACGTGTAGGTGAAAAATACCCACAAACATTGTTAAATTAATGTTTGTGGGTATTATCGATGAGGTGTAAAAGTTATAATAGATTTTTCCAATTATCATATTTAAAGTCATTGTTATATTGTAAATTAAATTTCTCCACCTTTATATCTTGAGGCAAGCCAATTCTACTATATAAATTTACATAGGCTTGATTTAAATGCTCTCTGTAGGGTGGTTGTAAACTCAGACGCTCTTTATTATTCTTCTCTATAAAACTTTTAAGAGACTTATAAGGTAAAATATATTCTTTTCTTAAGTTAACAATATGTGCATCCATTATTCCAATTTGATTTTCCTCATTTAATAGATACAAATCTAAAAAACCGCCTGACCGAAGTTTGTTTAGTAACTTATCAATTGATTTTCTCTTTTTATTATAATCTATATGAATCGGTGATTTATCAATATCCGCTAAATCTTCAATCCCTTGTTTTCTTGAGTCAAGAACGCTTAATATTAATTCATTCTCAATGTAACTATTTAATGGTACTAATTCACATACTTTAACAAAGTCTACTTTTTCTTGTTCTAAATCACAAGCTTGCGTCATAACAATTACATTTTTTCTTTTATATGCAGTTTTCATTAAACTTTGACTTTCTGCGTCAAATTGCGGGGCTGGAACAACTAAACCTAAAATAATATCACCTTGAGATATTTTATCTTGATTTGAGCGACTTTTATACCATGGATACGACAATTAAAACAACCCCTTTGATACTTTGAACAATTAACTTCACGATAAATATCGGTAATCTTTAGGAAAAGCACTAGTTCCTCTATTTATAGAATCTTCATCTTCTATAATTTCTATAGGTCCTTCGTCAAAGAAGAGTATTTCTTCATCAATAGACTTTAAATTTGCCTCTTCTACAATATCTAAACCTATCTTATTAAAGTCAGAATTGATAACTGAGCCCTCATAATCATCATTAAATATAATAATTTCTTCATTCAAACTAATAGATTTAACTTCAATTTTTTCTATATTTTTAGTTTTAAAGGAAGGAATTATTTTTTCGCATTCAACCCATGTACCATATACCATACTGGATTCGCTCTTTTCATCGCTTAGATGCTTATATAGACCTAAGTCAACAGAGTAATCGGCTTGAACAACTGGCATAGGGGCAATACAAGCAGCTGTACCAACAATTAATACATTAAACATTGCTGTACCTTGATGTTGAAAAACCATAATATCCTCTCCTTAATATGTAGATTCTTTTGATGCAACTGTAATTCCAAACTCAGCTACTGATTTTTCATTACATAATATTTTAACCACATAAACTCCAGGTCTTTCAAAAGCAATATCCTTGAAAGTTAACTCGTAAGCAACACCCGTTAAAGCTTCAATATCTTCATGTTGTTTCTCTTCTTCACTAAGTTCCTCAGAAGCGCTAACAATAAAAGATGCAGATTTACTTAACAAAGTTTTATCTGGTCTATAAATTTCTAAATACCCATTTTGGTTCACAAAGTTATTTTTAAATACCATAGTAAATTGAACGTTAAATGAATACTTATTAGGAAACGAATCTAAAAATATCACTTGTAGCATCTTTGAACCTTTGTCTGTTTCCTTTTCTAAATGCTTAAAAATAAAATTTGTCACATAAGGCATACAAATACCTCCATACTTCCCAACATTAATTTATATTCCCTAATTACATAATACATTATTCCACTTATGTTTGGAAATAAACAAATTGCTCAATTTCTCAATAATATTTTTTTGCTTGCGTCAACGAAATAAGTTTCCCCACTTCCTAAACTTCAATGTAATATATGGGGAGTCATAATTATGTATGACTTGTATTGTAATTATCATACCCTAACCTTTCGAAAAAATGTGGGTATTTTTTTCACGAAACACTTCTTTGCATTTTTTCTTTTATGAATTTAATTTACCTCGCTTAACTCTAAGTACAGTTTATTTTATTAATATGGGTATTTTTAACTTAGACAATATTAAATATTATACAATTCCAATCAACATCAACATTTTTTAATAAGACACCAAAAGTCGTAAAAGTGTAGTATTTGTGTAGTGTAGTTTTACTTTTTCTCTTTTTTTAACGATTACTCGAATAAACGTTCTCACATAGCAAATCCCCTCAAACATTGTTACATCAACGTTTAATGGGATTCATGGACTTTATGTGCGACTAATACAAACTACTAATGACGCCCTCGAAAGGAACGACAACCTCAAAACGTAATGTTAATTTGTTAGGGAAGCTGATTGTTTGAGGCAGTTGCTAATTTGAGAACATGCACTCATGCAACTTTCTCCTATTTCACCATTACCACGCGTCACATATTCATATGCGCGGTGATTGTCATAAGAGCCAACGATGGTTAATCCATCTTCTTTCCGTTGAAGGATCACCGGCTCATTGGGTGCGTGTTTTAAGAAGTCATGAATACCAGCAGCATCCGTTGTCTTTTTAAGTGATAACATTGGCGTGATGTGCTTCACCTTTTGTAAATCCCCATTCATGGCCGTCACAATACGTTGTGTTGGCGACATTTCAGTGATGAACTCCGGGCGAGCTGTTTCAAGTGCAACTAAGTCAGCATACATTTCATCGTATTGTATGGATTCCAACTTTTTAAGTCGTCAATTGATGCCCCTGCAAAAGTATCCGCCTGATTCTCTTGAATCAGGTGTTTTGCTATTTGTACCATAACCGCGCACTTGTATACAGCTGTATTATAGGGATCAATTAATTTCCAACCAAAATCCAACTCAAATACTTGTAAACCCTGTTGCGTCATTTCATCGACCGCTTCAATAGGGCTGATTACATCCATTGGGGAACCAAGTCTGTTTAAATGCTGAATATGTATGATATTTAATTCTTCATTAATCGCTACATTATATTCTGCATTATTGTGGTTGAAATAAGGAATCAACTCTTTTAGCTGGTCCAGAGTAAAGTAAATTGGTGTGTCATTTTCAATATAGCAATCAAACGGGGCAAAACCTTTTGTAGATACCGTATGATTGTGTAAGTGTCGTGTCGTCACATATTCTTGCGTTACCAACATATACTCGTACCCCTACCCTTGAGTGACTTCAAGGCGTTTTTTCGATACGACTGTAAATGTGCCAAGCCCGAATCTGTCATAATCCTGCATAGTAGTAAGATCGATTAACGCGGAGTTAGTGTAGAACTTTATAATTTGTCCTTCTAATGTCTCCTCACGTTTAGCGTCATACCATCTCACTTTTGAACCTTCTACCGCTTTATTTTTTGCCATGTTTCATTGCCCTCTTTCATATTTGATATATAATATAAATATAGAAACTTAGCCAAGTTGATATATATAGAGGCCATAAGCCTAAATCCTGAAATGCACTTGTAATCTTTTAGATTGCAGGTGTTTTTTCAGTCCTATGTTCAACTCGAAAATCTCTATATCGTTTGTAAATAAAATAAGCGGCGAGCTAGGAACACTCGTCGCTTATTTCAAAAAGTAATGGTTGTTGTTTAGCTAAAAGATTGAATCCACTCTACAAGGAAGCCTAACACTTAATGCCGGATAACGCCATTAAGAGATAAGCACATTGTATAGAATCATTGAACAGATTACGATTGTTTTCCCAAATGCTTTCTGATGGGTGCGCACCAATTCACCAGATTGGCTTTTGGAAACGCTAATCGAACTAATAATGCTTTATAGTCGCGAACATTATTAGGTCCAATATCAACCCGAACGGACTTCGTTGCCAGTGTCGGATTGTGATTACTAAATAAATCCCCTGTAGATATAGTGTTAAAACCTTTGTTTTTAGCCGAAAAAGTATTAAATTAAATCCACCTTAAAAATAATTGTCGTTTGTCGTTTGTCTAAAATTAGATATTACAGATTGCCTTTAACTAATTGAGCAAAGAAGAAAACAGCTAGGAATAGTAATGTAAACACTGCTAAACCACCTACTAACAGTAAAATGCCATGTGTAATAGCTTTTGTAAAACCACCAACAGAAATTTCGTATAAGTTGCCGCCAATTTCAAAATGTGTTGCTTTGTCCGATTGTGAAGAAATAACCGGTGAAACTTGGCTGCGTCTACGTCCTTTGTTGTTTTTTTGGTACTCTCTAAATTTTTCAATAGATGTCGATTTCATAAATAATCACTCCGAGTTTTTATTTATCATTAAACGCAAAAAAGCACCTACTGATAAATGCGAACAGACGAATCCCTTTAAAGAGTTTCGGTTGTTACACTTAATCAGTAAGTGCTAAAAAATACCCTTCCCTGTGAGATGGGTGAAATTTAAAAGTAAAAATAAGCGAATAATAATATACAGGTATTGTAACAAATATCTTTTGTGCTGTATAGCAAATTATGTATTCACTTGCTGATATTCGTTTTTTAATAGCAGTATGACGTTTTTTATGGAGGTTTTATTTATCTTCTTCAGAAATATAAGTTAATAGGGATGCACCTTGAATGGTTAATGCGACTGAATGATTTGCTCCATCTTGATAGATAGTGAAAAGTCCATTTGAATATAGTTCACGAACAGCTAATTCAAGTAACATCACATCAAGTTGTCTTCCACTTTTCGTATTGTATTCCATTGCATAGTGAGCATACCAATCTTCAACAATTGCTTGACCTAACACATATCGGCCACTTGAATTCAATTGAATTTGTTCGGGCCAATTTTTGTGATCAATTAGTAATATTAATGCTTGAATAGATAATTTATCTATTATTTCTAAGAAATAATTATGCTGTGAGAACTTATTTTTGAAATCGTCATTAACTAATTTTTCTAACGTGTAAGATAAAATCTTAATTCCCTCTTCTACAAATGGTGTACTTTCTGATATACGCTTGTATTTGTTAAATAACATAAGGCCATATTGATCTTCGGTTAGCATTATCTGTAGTTTTTCTTTAAATTCTGCGAGGTCATCAACTCTACTGAATAATTCATTAAATACTTCAATCTGCTTTTGTTCTTCAATGTTTCTACTATATTCTTCTTGAGCTTTAAAATAATATTTAAATAAAGGAGCCTTTTCTTTTATCTCTCCTTTTATTACATTCGAAATACTATCCAATAAAAGGTTTTTTTTATCAGCTGCTGACACTTCAATTTCTTTTAGTGATTCTTCATAGCCCTTCTTAATTCTAGAAACATCATTTTCAATAGGTAAAACTTCATCTTTAGAATTTTTTTTCATTATAAATTTCCTCCTAGCAAAGTAAATTGAACAATCTTTGTTGTTCAATTTAAATTCTTCTTTTTTACCGTAAAATAAGATATTTACGAAGTGTTTTTGCTCAAACTTTATTTCAAAGCTACAGGATTATGAACCTGATAATGTTATAAATGATTTAGTACAATATATCTTATCTACCTAAAATTTTCTTTCCTAAAGCAAAGGCTCCACCAATAGCTGCCGCTCCTAGAACTATTGGTGCTGCCGCAACTGCCGCTGATCCTACAGCAACGGCTCCGGCAATTGCTGCTCCACCAACAGCTGTACTACCAATAGCTGTTCCAGCAGCAGCAGTCGCAGCGGCAGTTACAACACCAGTAGCAGCTGTAGTAGCAGCGGCAGTAGCAGTAGTCGCAACTCCAGTGATGGTTCCTGCACCAACCATTATAGAACTGCCAATAGCAGTACTGCCAATTGCTGTACCAACAGTAGTAGCAGCTGTGGCAACAGTTCCAGTCACGACAGCGCCAACGGATGTACTTGCTAATGCGCCAATGGCATAACTTGAAGCTGTAGCAACCGCTGTATCGCGAGTAATAGCGACACCTGCTTCGGATAAATCTTTATCTCCAGAAAAAACTTCAACGATATTGGTTCCAATACTGAAACCAGCACCCGCTGCCCCACCTGTTCGCGCAGATGAAAGACCTGCTTGATTTAATGAATATATTTTGGATGTGATTTTAGCATTAGATGTACCAAGAATTTTGCTTTCTAGTTTCATAATATCTGCTAAACGTGTGGTTTGATTTAAACTTACATCTGATTCAATTAATTCTAATCCGGCAGATTTAGCTCGTTGTATTAATTGAGTATTTCCTTTGTCAACAACCATAGTTTGTCCTTGATATTTAGTGAAATCAATATAAGTGTTTTTATAACCAGCTTTTGCTTGTCCTAATACCTTAGTACCATCAGAATTTATAATTAAAAAATCTGCAATACTATTATTAGATAAAACCTTAGTAGGTGTTCCTGAAAGTGTTGCCTTTGCAGCATGTAATTCTTCAAAAACAAACCCCTTAAACCCGCCTGTTCCGCCACGCATTGTATTGTATTTTGCTAAGTTTGTGTATAATTTATCGTAAATACCAGCATTTTTAAATGCTGTAACGGTCGCAGTAGGTACATAAGAACCTTGATATTTTGCGGAATTGTATATATCAACTTGCTCTGCAAAAGTATCTAAAGTCCAATTATTCTTATCAATTGTCAACTTTACTTCATCAATACTAAGTCCTGTATAATGACATAAGGTAGAAACTTTATTGACCAATATCATTGTTTCTTTTACACATTCATCTGAACAATAAATGTTCCCTTCAAATTCGTAAGTACATTCAGTTAAATGATGACAACAAGGGCAATTTGTTAAATTTGATTTAGCCGTTTTCTTTTGATGTGCCGCTGAATTTATCACATCTCTAACACTTTGAAACGTATTGTATTTTGCTAAGTTCGTGTATAATTTATCGTAAATACCAGCATTTTTAAATGCTGTAATGGTAGCTGTAGGTACATAAGATCCTTGATATTTAGCGGAATTGTATATATCAATCTGCCCTGCCAAAGTATCTAAAGTCCACTTATTCTTATCAATTGTTAACTTTACTTCATCAATACTAAGTCCTGTATATTTACATAAGGCAGAAACTTTATTTCCTAATACTGTTTCTTTTACACATTCATCTGAGCAATAAAAGTTCCCCTCAAATTCGTAAATACATTCAGTTAAATGATGACAACAAGGGCAATTTGTTAAATTTGATATAGCCGTTTTCTTTAGATGTGCCACTGAATTTATCACATCTCTTACACTTTGAAACGCGAGTTGTTTTTCTTTAGACACCGTTAGTACTTCATCTTCTGGTGATTTGCTAGATTCTATTATTAAATTACTAAGAGTTTTTCGAACTTCAAAATCAACCGACATTGTAATTGCCTCTATTCTAATACATAATTAATTATTGAAAATTGTAAAATATAACACAATTTACAATTTTATTATATATAAATATAAATGTATTAGATACTATATTTGAAAAAAGCAGTTATAGCATAAAAACCACTTTATTCAACACCTAATAGTGAAGTAATACATAACAAAAAGAAGCCAAACCGCGCTTATGCGGATCGGCTTCTTTTTTGTATGCTATTAATTAAGCATATCGTTTTTGAATTTCGGCTGTCGTCAAAGCTGAAATTACTTTCTCAAAATTGTTTCGCTCGAATAAATCTACCCCAAATTCCGGTATTTTATTACGTAGCATATTTGCTACATAGTCAACACCTTCAATTGAAAGCTCAGGGTTGTACGTAATTAAATCTGCTAAGTACCCTACAAGTTGTTTGTAACGGTCTTTATCATATTGTTGATTTAATAACGCGACTATAATTTCATCGAATAAAATGTATTCTAAATCAAAGGCCATTTCAGTTAATGGTACTTCAATATGAAAATCCTTCTCTTGATCAACACTTTCACGAATTAGAGCTGAAATTCCCCCATGGTTAAGGAAAAGTTCGTCAATGCTAATTTGAACCAGGTTATCAAAGTTTGGATCACCATATTGGCGTTCTGTTGGAACAGCTGAAAGAAATACATTTGTTGCGAAGTTGTTGTCGTCATTATCAAAGTATTCATCTTCTAACCAAACAGTAAATGAGCTACGGTAATCCTTATAAGTGAACGTTAATTCCGCTGCTGCGTGCATATCTTGGTCTTTTGTTGATTGGATTTCTACTTTAAAAAATTGTTTCATAATTGGTTTCCTCCTGAAAAAGCGGCGGTGCCGCGTTAAGTCGTATTTTTGTATTGTCTGTTTTGTCATTATTGGGGCACGTGCCGATTAATCCATAAAGCTAGGTGCTTCATCGTAAATAGCCAAAGGCGTGCAAATATTCGTTTCCTCATCCCACTTTGCTTCAATGTATTTCCCTAAAAGGTATGGCTCACTTGATTGAGTCACGACAAATAGATGCAGGCTTTTGCCTCCATGAAATATCATCTTACAAACGCTGTTTAATGTAACAGGTATACTTTTATTGAAAATGTGTGGGTCTGTTAGTAAATTGAGGTTGTCGTTATCTAAAAAGTAGGCTTTGCGGTTGAGCTTACTGCCGAGGAATGTTCGGTGTGCTGTTAGTTTCGGTAGAGATTTCTCTATCGTCAATTGGCACACGTCGAAAATGGCTCCTGGTCGAATAAGTTCGTCAGGCGTTAGCATAAACGGATGAATCGCATTCCATTGTTTTAAAAGCTGTTGTACAACTTCTGGTACACAAGGATTGTTATTCAAGTCATATGCCAGCTGATAGGTAAGCTCGATAATGTCGAGTTCATTTGCTAAGGGGATAAATAATGCGTTTTGTACATTACTGAACGTTGGTACGCTGTCCTGTACAAAGAGCATTTTATTTGTATGAGTGTTTACCCATAAACCTGTATGCAAAGGGTCTATATTCTTTGTGGGGAATGATTCAATGAAGTGATCGGCCATCGTTCCAGCGCGGTTGGCTCGGACAATGTCTTCAACTGTATACGGTTGCTGTTTCTGACAACCTGAACAATCGTAAGTCGCATTGATGATGTTTTCGAAACAAATAGCATTATCAGTCCCAAAAACAATGTCAGCCGCACGTGTAATGGCTTCACATGATTTACATTTAACATCTACTAGAAATACAGCAGTATTGGATTGGTGTTGAATGTTCGGTGCTTGTAAGTTGTTCATACAAAATGCCCTCCTTACAGCCAACCGAGTATCATCGTTTCTAAAGCGATTGCTTTATCCACTTCACCGCGCTTCATAGCTATATCTAACTCAGTAACTTCCTTCTGCATTCGTGATACTTCTGATAGCTCATATGCCTCAGCTTGCTCACGTGCTTTCGATAGAACGAACGAATGAACGTCAATCGACTTGTTACCAAGTAAAACCTGTTCAATTACGCGTAACTGCCAGCTAATTAATAGGTTAATTTTAATTTCATCGTTCCCATTTAGCGTTAAGTCCTTTAATTGCTCAATTGCACGATAGCTACGATCTACTACTGAATCAATCAGTTTAAAAATATCTGTTTCTAATGTTGGAGTCATGATGTTTTCGAGAGCAGCCGCATTTACAGATAATGAACCGAAGTACGATTTGTACTTATTTAGCTCATTTTCAATCATGTATAGATTGCTGTATGTACCACTAATCTTCTTAACCGCATCCGACGTTAGATTTAATCCTTTTGATGAAGCACGTTTGTTAATCCAGCCCGCAGTATTATACATTGGTTTACCTTCAAAACATGTAGCTTCTTTTAATAGCGTTTTAACAACCTTCTTACGTTTGTCCAGTTTGAAAGGACATTTTAATACAACTGTCATTTCCGCATCACTTTGTAAGAATTCTTGTAACGCCTCTGTCGCCTTTTCAGGAGCTTTTTCAGTTCCTAAGAAATAAACATCATTGAGGATGATAAACTTCTCACCAAACGAAAATAGAGATCCTTGTGAGCAATTGAAAATGATTTCATTCATATCCATTTCACGCACATCGTATTTTTCAATACTGTCTGTATCTGCTGGCTTCAATCCTTCAATATACTCGTCTAGTAAAAACTGTTCCTCACCATACACTAAATAAACTTTCATAATCAATATCTCTCCTTAAAAAATGGTTTATTGCTATTAAGAAACAAAAAAGCACTTTTCAGGAGTGTATTTAGACAGATTTATCCCGTCTTAAAATATCACTCTAAAAAGTGCTTTCAAAAATAACTCTCCAATCTATGATTGGATAATAGAAAATTAAAAATTAATAAGTGTTAATAGCAATACATTAATATTACCTTCAAAAATGGCTAATATCAAGTAGTTTCAAGGATTTTAATACTTACGTTCGCGGCGGCGGGCTGTATACCCTTCAATTGTGACGTAAACCATATAATTTCAACATAGTAAACCATAAGCTTTCCACACTTAGAGCCTCAACGGTTTCAAGCACTTTTATACTTCATTACCCTATTAAAAATTTAAATCTAAATAAAAAAGCCCCTTTCTTTATACTAAAAAAGGGGCTTTAGGAAGCTTTATGATTTATTTTTTTACTTTAGGAAATGTTATGGTTTATTCTTTTTATACCTGTTAATATCATAACCTAACTCTTCAACTATTCCTTTCCATTCTTGACGAATCTCAGTCTCTAAAAAGACTATTCTCCCAATTTTATTATTTATACGAGATTTGCTAGGAAAAATACCATCTTGATGTAATTCATTAGCAGCCAATCGAACTCTTTCAAGAATATTTTTAATCCGATTTTCTTTTTGTTCACTTAATTACGCTTTATTTCTGGCACTAACTTTTTTACATAATTCTGGTTCATATAATCTTGCTACCCTTGCTGTAATATTAGATTCTTCTAATAACTTTGTAAGGCTTATAGGTACATCTCTAATAAGGGCTTGTTTTAGAATTTTTTCTACTTCCACTTTCTTTACTGTTTCTTTCCATAGAGCCCAAATAATTCTCTTGTATCTTAAAAGATACCTCCGGAAAATGTCTTAGAGCATATTTTGCGTCATAACCATTTTCCTTAGCGATTATAGATAAACTTTTCGGTTCATTATTTTCTACTACTTCCAATAATCTTAGCTTGAATGCAAGTTTACTAACTCTCTTTTTTAGATTATTCGCCTCAATCTCACTAATATTTAGCTTAAATGATTCAAAATTGCAAACTGCGTTATATAAAGTCTGATTCAATTTATACATTAACTCTAATACATTTCTTCGGTTGGGTCGAAAACTGTTATTCATCCATCTTAATAATGAAACATAGGTTATACCTAACATTTCTGAAAATTCCACCTTACTTTTTATATTGGAATTTTTTTAGGGGTCACTCATTATACACTAATTGTATACAACCGCCACGTTCCAAACGGAACGTGATGACTCCCACTTCTTCTATATCCAATAAATTTCAACCCATACGCTCCAAACGGAACGTGATGACTCCCACTTCTTCTATATCCAATAAATTTCAACCCATACGCTCCAAACGGAACGTGACTGTCATTTTGCAAAATAAGCTATTAAAAATGACAGAAAAATATCAACGCATTAGATTAGGGTTAATCAGAAAGCCATATCTAACCGCTATTTATAATTGGTCAGGAAGTGCGAAACGTCCAACATAATTATGTGAGCTCCTGATTCGCACTAAGAAATTAGAACCCTTCCAGGACTTCGACTTTCAGATTTTGAAGGGGTTCCACAGTTATATTGTAATCCTCGATGGATTGGGGCGATGCGGATAATTCTTTAACTTTTAATGAACGATGCACTTTAGCTGATGAATATTGTCCACTTTTATTTTCGTGTTCCCACCAATACACATTCACAACTTCCATAGAACCTTCGGGACGTGCTGTGGAACTGTCGTTCTCAAATATGGATGGCAGCACTTTTTTAATTTCATTGCAATCTTCTTCTGTAAAATTCGTATCTTCTGCTAAATAAGCATTAATACTGCCATAGGCTACATATAAACCAAAATCTACGGAATGTTTGTCTCCCATACGATCGGCACTTAGTCCCCCGTCCTCTTTTGTTTCCAAATTGACGGATTTAGTAATTTTATTGGTTGTTATAGAAACTGGTGAAACTGAATAAGCATTTTGAATTGAGACTGGACCGCGGATGCCGATGGAAAGCCCTTTTGTTTTTTTTCCGTCTGCATCTTCTCCTTTAAAAGAAATAACTTGACCAAAAGCTCGAATATCGAAAAATTTAGAGCATGCAATTTTTGAATAGTCTTCTTTTGTCACAGCTTTTTTTAATTCCTCTACATTGGCCATACGATCTTTTAAGCTGGTAAATTCGTCAACAGTTTTTGAATCGGATTGTACAAAGATGGATAAACCATTATCCAATAAGCGGTTGCGTATTTTTCGTTTTAAAGAAACATCTGTAATTTCCCCAAGTCCTGAGTAAGTTGTACGAGGGCGGTTTCCATTATTCGGATCTCCGTTAGGATTGGCATTCTTCACAGTGAATACAATCGCAAAGTCTTTTTTATTCATCTTAATTTCCCCTTTTATACAAGTGTGGTTTGTTCGTCAGTTTTTTAGCAACTTCATTCTTTTGGTATAGTGCATGCTTTTGTTGATAATAGCCCAATAAATATTGCGGCTCTAATGGTCTAGATGAAATAAAATCTTCCATATTAAAAAGCGCCATAATTTCATTTAGTACTTTTTGATAGCGTGCATTGTATTTCCCCAGCTTTCTTTCGTAAGGTTGAATCCTTTGCTTTAAAATTTCCCATGTAACTGCAGGCTTTATCGCTAATTGTGATGTGAGCCGTTCAGCATTGGTTTCTCGATATTCGTTGTTTTTATAAGTGGCATATTCTAAAACCTCTGCAACTGCTAATAGGCGGCCGTATAAATAACTTCTATCCTGATTAGTGTGATCTAGTGCCAAATCGATTTCTCCTTTTGCCTGGTAGTTTAATAGTGAGCAGAATATAGCCAATTCTTTATTCCATTCGAAACTTGAGTATGAATGACGATTTTTTATTTTATTAAAGGCAGGATTAATCAACGTGCGCGGCAGTTCTTTACCGTTAAGTATTTGTTCTAAAAAGTCCCGTATATAAGACTTGTAAAGTGTGTCATTATTTGCGGCGACACTCCTAACGTACACATGATTAATAATGCTTTTTAAGGATGGTGTGCCCATTTCTCTTTCGAACTTTCCCGATTCTTCATTATAAATGTTTGGTAAAAGCCAGCTGCAGTAATGGAACCATTTCATTAAATTAGCGTGTAACTCAGACCCCTTGAATTGCTTGAAAGAAAGAACGCTTAATCTACCGATTATTTGAGAGTCTAATATTAAGACAAAGTAATTATCAACCATTGAAATGTCATCTATTAATTCCATGACTTGTTCTTGTGATTTATTACTCCAGATAAATTCAAATAGATTAATAGCTGAATTTGCTTGTTTATTCCATATTAGAAACGTCCGACCATCAATTATGAACCCTTGTTTAATTATGAGCCATTTGAGGGCGTTGTGAGCCTTCTGAGAGGCTTCAAAGCTAATTGCGAAGTTGTCCTTGCTATCCGTAAAGCGTCCCAAATATCCTAAAGGATTCGCTGAGTTTACTGAAATTAATTTCGCTTTATCGCCACCGGAACGAATTTTAGATGGTTGTATATTACTTGTAGGAGCATACTCACCTGTGATGTAGCAGACATCCAAATCAGTTAGTTGTGACTGACTATAATCTATAAAATTTTGAATGAGTTTTTCTGATTCCCAGGGATTTGTAATTTCCCCATCTTCATCAATAAACCGGAAACGAACAAAACTATCAGAAGGAGCTGCTACATTAGAAAATATCGGTGGTTTTTCATTACGAGCACCGGTCCACTTATTCTGAATTTTATTGTCATCCGATAATAGAATGACTTTTGATTGTACTAAATCCTCGATCAATCTTCCTTTAGACAAGTAATTATACAAGGCTGTTACTTCACTATTTGCGAAAGGAAATTCCACCCACTTAGCCAATGCCTCTATATATAGGGGAAAACCTTTTGCTTTTTTAGCGTCACCGGTATATAGAAGGAAATCACCTGCAACATACATAAGTTTGTCGTGTAACGGGTGTGGTGTTATATTCGCAGTACGGTTAGAAGACTCTTCTGTAACGGGAATGACCGTATTGTTATTTTCCGTGACTACTTCTGCTGAATGGAATGTACCATCTAACGCAATTGTCACTTCTATTGCTGCGATTTGTGTGGAATGTGATACTGGTAAAAGCATATATTCCATGCCATTACGCTTATATTGGATCTTCCCTACAATTTCTTGGTTAGCATTATAAGTTTCCAAAAGCGTTTTAAATAAAAAGCTCATTTATTCACCACCCTCTAACCCGTTTAACTCTTCATCTGCGGATTTTATGTTAATTGGTGTGAACGAATATTCTTTTGTTGTTAAGGGACGCTTAACGATACATTCTTCAGGACTAGGAAAATGGATAACCCCATCAGTCATTTGTGCATTCCAAAAACGTGTATAAAAAGACTTGTCCGTAGAACTGTCAGGATAATTAATACTATGTACCATTAAACCGAAGTCAAGTATGTCGCTCGTATCGTAGTAGCTTTCCCCTTCTCCAAAAACACAAGGCTCAACATATGCGATACAGTCACGAGTTCCTAAAAACACATCGAACCTTCCGCCTTTTTTTACCGCACGTTTAAAAATTTCATTGTGCTTTTTCATAATTTGATCCGCTTTTAAATCAGGTCTAGCTAGATTTGGCTCAAGTCGCACCTTTACTTGATAAGCCACATCTTGTAAGTAAGTGTAATTAAAAAGGCCCTTTGAGCCATTTTGATTTTTTGTCAGCATCCCTTTGGAACAGGTTTGAATATTGTTCATAACACGCACTTTTTCGATAACGATTTTAATAGATGGCTTCCAGTATATTGATTCAGCTATTCCGCGCATTGCATCATAAGTTGGAATAAGCGCGGTTGTTTTTTCTCCACCATTTTTAGAAAAAGGCTCGGTGAAAAGAGCGTTTTTACCGTGTACAACAAAGTCTATGGTCGGTAAGGGTTTGGGGTTATTTAACATAATGGGAATCCGAACCTCCTTTAATAATTATTACCTAATATCATACTTTATTTTACTCAATAATTGAATTGGAGGGAAATATTAGAAAAGTACCACTTTATTTATTAAGGTTTAATCGATTTATTTATAACGGGGAGTTGATTGTTTTGAAATGTTGTATTTATTGTTTCAACAATAAATTTATAAAAGCAGTCATTAAGGAACAAAATGAAATTGACATTTGACCTACTGCAATATGGACGAACATGAAGATGCCTATGTATCTGATATCGATATAATAGGTGAGTTAATCCGCGAAGAACTTGGATTAGTCTATAAAAATGCGACGACGGATTATGTACCATACCATGTTCTTGGGGTGGCTACATCAATAGAGGATGTTCTGCGATATGATGAGGATATATTCTCTGTAGATTTAGATGACACAGGAAATATACCTGGTCTAATTCAAGACTTATTCACATGTAGCGGGCCATCACAACGTGAAATTGCTCAGGGCGGTTATGATGAGTGGGAAGGTGGGGATGCGGAAATCGTAAAAATTGATGAATTTTATGTTGATCGTGATAATAATCATTTTCGGTATCATTGGGCTGAATTCAAATATCTCGTTAAGCATGTAAATCGATTTTTTGATATTCGAGTTTCCTGTGAATATATGCTTGATACCTTTAAAAAATTTCTTAAACAAATGGAATCTTTAATACCTATTGGTACGCTTATTTGGCGAGCACGTTCAAATCCAGACCAAATGTTGAGTCAATTAAACACTATGCAGGAAGTCTGTGGCCCTCCGCCCCGAAATCTTTCTAAATCTTTCAGGATGAACCCAGCTGGCATCTCATACTTCTATGGTTCTGTTGATAAGTCTACGTGTAAAGAAGAAATTTGCCCAAAAATTGATGACAAGATAGTTTATGGCCATTTTGCAAAAAAAGAACTACGAATAGTAGATCTTAGTGAGGCTCCCTCTATTTATGCAAAGAGCATATTTGATCCTGAATACGACCATTCTCTAAATTGGGGTAGCGTCAGGAAAATGCGGATTTACAACGCTAAGCACATTTTCAAGACGATTCCCCAATTTTTAACAACGTTAAGAAAAGGTCAATGGTCTTAAAGAATCTAACGAGACCATTTTCTCGGAATTAAAATGATATTCTCCTAGCAAATTAATATGTTCCCAACCTAGAGGCGACATATGGTGCAATAATTCTTCATTAAAACTACCAGATTGTTTTTGATATTCAACTGCTTTGGTTAGATGTAGGGTATTCCAGATACTAATGGCATTGATAATTATGTTTAAGGCACTGGCCCTTTGCAATTGATGTTGTATCGTTCGTTCCCTAAGCTCACCTTGTTTTCCGAAGAAAATAGCTCTTGCCAGCCCATTCATGGCTTCCCCTTTATTCAATCCTCTTTGTATTTTTCTTCTTAGCGATTCATCCGATATATAATTCAAAATAAAAATCGTTTTTTCTATTCGGCCCATCTCACGTAAGGCTGTAGCTAAGCTGTTTTGTCTTGAATAGGAACCTAGTTTCCCCATAATAAGGGATGCTGAGACTGTTCCTTCTCTTATTGAATGGGCTAATCGTAAAACATCCTCATAATTTTCTCCAATGACCTTTGTATTTATTTGTCCACGTAAAATAGCTTCTAGTTTTGGATACTCACTTGCTTTATCTATCGTAAATAATTTTGAGTCCGATATATCTCTTATTCTTGGAGCAAATTTAAATCCTAATAAGTGGGTCAATCCGAATATTTGGTCTGTGTAACCGGCTTTAATTGTACTAGTATTAGAAGTAGTAATTAACGTATCTCATGTTATCAACTACTTCTTTTTTATTTCCTTATAGATTCATTATATGTACTATGAATTTTATGGATATATAGTATCTAACGAAATGATTTTAGACATGGGGGGAAATTTTGAAAGTACAAGAAGTTCTCATTCATGAGAAGAAAAGATATCTGTTAATTGACAATGGAGGGCATCCAGTTACTTCAGTTGCAAAGTATATAAAGTATTTAGATAACATTGGAAAAGCTGAAAACACACTAAAGTCATACTGTTACCATCTAAAGCTTTACTTTCAATTCCTAGAGGAGTGTAGATTAGAATATCAAGAAGTAAACCTTGATATTTTAGCTCAATTCATCGGTTGGCTGAGAATCCCTGATCAATCTACAAAAGTCATTTATTTTGAAGCAACCTTAGCGAAACGATCAGAAAAAACGGTCAATACCATCATAACGTGTGTCATAGGGTTCTATGACTATTTGACTCGTAATGAGGATTACGGGGGGAATTTAAATGATCAATTAATAAAGCAAGCCCCAGGGCGTTTTAAGACTTTCAAACCTTTCCTTCATCACATTACAAAAGGGAATTCTTATGATAAAAACATTTTAAAGATTAAGGAACCAAAGCGTTTAATCAAAACTTTGAGTAAAAATCAAATCCAAGTGATCCATGATGCGTGCAGCAATATACGGGATGAATTATTATTCCGTATATTATATGAAGGAGGATTACGGATTGGAGAGGCCCTTTCTTTGTGGGTAGAGGATTTTGATATAGGTAAAAACGCTGTTACGGTGAGGAAATCCAAAACACCAGATGGAGAAAAACGAAAAGTTTATGTGTC
Source organism: Solibacillus isronensis (assembly GCF_900168685.1). Classification (NCBI taxonomy): domain Bacteria; kingdom Bacillati; phylum Bacillota; class Bacilli; order Caryophanales; family Caryophanaceae; genus Solibacillus; species Solibacillus isronensis. Next base: position 29,748 of record NZ_FVZN01000012.1, read on the forward strand.
TATTGAGACTATGAATCTCTTTCAAGATTATCTAATAGACTATCATTCTTACGAAATTGATAGCAATTATGTTTTTATCACCTTAACTGGACCAAATCGTGGTAAACCAATGACTGATGGTTCTGTACGTTCTTTAATTAAACGGATGAAGAAAAAAACAGGAATAGATTTTACCCCTCATATGCTCCGGCATACATATGCCACAGAGTTACACGCAGCAGGAGTTGATATTGCCATCATACAGAGGTTATTAGGGCATGCACACGTTCAAACAACCATACAGACTTATATCCATGCATCCGATGAAACCATACGTGAAAGCTGGGAACAAGCTCATTCAAATAAAAAAATGGGAAGAAGAGATAAATAATGATACAGAACACATTCAAAATAAAACCCCTTCCCCATCATTTGGAACAGATAAATGAACCATTACTTGGATATTGGGCAAATGATGTGTGGGATGTACAAGAATGTCCCTTTTTGGATAAACATTATGATTGGAATAGAAAATTGATTTTTGATAAGGTACACAATCTTAGATTAAAAAATGAATTAAAATATTATTTTTATAAGGGGTTACAGGAGACAAGGATCTCGATTATCTATGCTTTTATGCATTATTCTCCATGTCTTAAAGTTTTTACAGAATTCATCTCTCGATATTATGCTGATTTAGATTCTATTATTGATATTCCGAAAGAAAAGTTTCTAATAGAGTATCGAACATTTCTTGTAGAGAAAGGAAAATCAGTTGAGATTGTACACCGGAAAAAGTCATCACCGTGGATGTCACCAACAGTTCAACCATCATTGTATATTAGACTATTTCTTCAAGTTTATGATTTTTATTATTACTTTTATGACGAACGAGAAGAAACAGATAAGGATTGTTGGGATGTACGAAATTTGAAGATTAATTATAACAATACAATCAGTAGATATTCATTAGACTTTTCGAAAATTCCGCAACCTTATAGACAATTATTTAAAAAATATATAAAGACTCGCCTAGTTGTTCAGCAATCCATTAGCTTTTCTACAGCAATATGTTATTTAAATAGACTTTTGTTTTTCTTCACCTTTTTGAAGGAGAAATATCCTGAGTGGAAAGAATTAAATCAGCTATCTAGAATGGATATTGAGGAGTATATTGAATACTTGCGACATTCTACTATTAAAAAAGGAAAATATTTAATTAATCCAGATCACAATTATGTAAATCGTTTTTTAATAGACCTTAAAACGTTTATCTCATACATACAAAAATTCGAATGGGAAGAAGCTCCGATAAAGTCAGTTATTTCACTATTGTCAATTGAGGATATTCCTAAAAAGAAAAGAGCAAAGGCTGATGAAATTAAATATATTCCGGATGAAGTATGGGAACAGTTAGTTTGCCATATTAACCAACTTTCCTCAGATCATATACCTATAATTCTTCTAATGGAAGCTACAGGTTTTCGAATTAGTGACGTTTTATCACTTATAATTGACTGCTTAGTAAAACAAGAAGATGGCTGGTGGATTATCGGAGATCAAAGAAAAGTAAGTTATAAAAATCATAAAGTTCCTATTTCAGAAGAAATTGCTAATGTTGTCTTGGTGCAGCAAGAAATTACAAAAAAGAGATCCTCTTTAGACACGAACCCTAAGAAATATTTGTTTCCAGTACTTAAAGGGAAAAGGATGGGTAATCCCATATCGCAGGATTCCATAAAGCTGAACCTTAATAAACTAGCTAACAGATGTAATATTAAGGACAAGGATGGAGAAATTTATTGGTTTAAAAATCATGCATTTCGACACCGTTACGGTGTTAATTTGATTAATAACGGAATGAATATCCTTCATGTTCAAAAATTGATGGCACATGCCAGTCCTGAAATGACATTAGTCTATGCCCAAATTCATGACCAGACACTCCGTGATGAATGGGAAAAGGCTCGAGATAATGGCGCAGTAAGATTAGATACACGTGGAGAAGTTATTGTCGCTGATTTAGCTCAACAGGCTAAAGAAAATGGAGTTGAACTGGAGTGGATACGTCACAACATGGACTCCATTCGTTTAGATCATGGGTTTTGTGTAAAAAGCCCAAAACTTCATTGTGATTTTCTTGAACAGACATTGGAACCACCATGTATTAAAAACAACTGCCGAAGTTTTCACGTTGACAAGACTTTTCTCGACTATTATCAAGAACAGATATCTAAAATGGAAGCTGATATTGAAGTATACAAAAAATCCGGAAGGTTACGTTCCATTGAGTTAATTGAACCCAAATTAAAAAGATATAAAGAATTAGCAAATGGTTTACTACATACTGGTGGAATCTTTGGTTTAGATAAAACTAGACGTGAGTATGTTGGAGATGAACGTGAGAAGGTGATGCAAAATGTCTAATGAAACCCCAAATACTGAAGGTATTATAAAATATGCGAAGTTGAAAACGGAAAAGTCCATTCAAAAAGTTGAAGAAGCGATCAAAAAGATGATAAAAAAACAAATGAAAATCAATTTTAACTCTATATCTGCAGAATCAGGGGTTTCAAAGGCATTTCTATACAGAAATACAAAACTCCGAGATCGAATCGAAACACTTCGCAAACAACAAGAGGGTCTCCCCTCAATAAAGCAAGTTAAAAGGAATATGAGTGACGCATCAAAAGATGTAATTATCGCTTCCTTACGGAAGCGAGTCAAGCATTTAGAAAAGGAAAATAAAGAAATTAAAGAACAATTGAAAATTCAATATGGGAAAATGTATGAGGATATTTAAGTTCCCACTCTTTTTCCTTTCCCTGTTGATTTTTTTCTTGTAATATGACGAAGCCATAAAAATGTTGAATGTCTTTTTTGTACAATGACATCGGATTCATGAATATTTATGTTAAAATATCGAAGAGATTTTGAAAGATTGTACTTAAAATATAGGGTCATTTAGTGGAAAAAGAAATTTCAATAGAAATAAAAAATTGCAAGGTAAAATAGTTAAAAAAGGCTGAGTATATATGAAGATTTCTTTAATTGTTGCGATGGATAAGAATAGAGTAATTGGTAAAGAGAATGACATTCCTTGGAGAATTCCGAATGATTGGAAGTATGTTAAAGATACTACAAATGGACATTCAATTATATTAGGTAGAAAGAACATTGAGTCTATCGGAATAGCTTTACCTGGCAGAAGGAATATTATTCTGACACGAGATAAAGGTTTTAATTTTGATGGATGTGAAATTGCCCATTCAATTATAGATGTTTTTGAGTTATGTAAAGATGAAGAAGAGATTTTTATTTTCGGTGGAGAACAGATTTATAGTTTGTTCTTACCTTATGTTGAAAAAATGTATATAACAAGAATTCATCATGAATTCGAGGGAGACACATTTTTTCCTGAAGTTAATTTTGATGAATGGAAAGAAGAATCTGTTGAAAAAGGAATTATGAATGAAAAAAACCCATATAACTACTATTTTCATGTTTATAAAAGAATAAATTTATTAAGCTAACAGTTTCAGAGATTTTAAGTAAAACTTTTAAAAAATGATTAAAATATTAAGCAACAATAATTTTTGGTTAGAGAGAGGTTTGGAAAATGAAAAAAATTGACATTTTAAATGGTGGATATGTGATCTTACAAGACTACATGGGTTCCGACTTATCTGTTACAAATTCAGCTCGTGTTTCTTATAACAAGAAAAAGGACGTTCTTGACGATAAAGATAAGGGACTCATTGACTTTCTCGCTCGTGAAGGTCACACAAGTCCATTCAGACACACTTCACTTCAATTTGAAGTTTACGTCCCTCTTTACGTCGCAAGACAACATTGGAAGCATATCATTGGTTCTGGATTTCAGGACCCATTCGTTGCTTGGAATGAATCTTCTCGTCGTTATATTACTGAAGAACCAGAGTTTTACATACCTAATGCTAATGAGTGGAGATCGAAACCAGCAAATTCAAAACAAGGCTCTGGCGAGAATTTAAGTGAATTATCTGGAGGAGTTTTTACAAAGAAGCTTGAAGAGCATATTGCTGAAGGTGAACGCCTTTATGAAGAAGCCATGGAAGCTGGTGTGGCTCCAGAACAAGCTCGATTATTTCTTCCTGCTTACTCTATGTTTGTGAGATATTATTGGACTGGTTCTCTTCAAGGTGTAGCCCATTTCTTGAATTTAAGACTCCCAGAGGATGCCCAATACGAAATTAGAGTTCTTGCTGAAGCTGTGCAGGAATTAGCACATGAGAAGTTTCCATTGTCCCTTGACGCTCTCCTCAAATATAACTAAAAAGTAAGGATGGTTCTTGTTAATTCCATTTATTTAAGTGCTTTAATGGAAGATGATGGCTAACGACTTTGAGTCGTTAGTCATTTTTAATCATTCTTTAAATACATGTCTATAATGAAAGAACACAATTAAATTCTAACTTTTTTATAAAAAGGTATTGATAACCATTTGTATCAGTAAAATGTTCCTCAATATCTAGATCTGTTTCATGATAAAGTAGGCCATCAAGGGTATGAGTAGCTTCCCTTGTATTAGTTGAAGCAACCTCGATATGATGAGTCGTATGCCTATCATTTATTGATCGAATCATTGTAGCTCCTTTTTCCATACTTTTGTAATGTGGATTAACATCGGATTTTAGAGCTGAGACGCCCACTGGGACGCGCATTCCGTCTGAAGCAGTGGTTTTTCCTTCACCCCAAAAGTCTGCAACAGGAAGCTTTAACTGATAATTAACCAAAACAGATTGAGCACGAGTCAGAGCTTCTTTATAAAAGCGCCATTGTTTGGCATTGGCTAACTGAGAATAAGAAATTCCAGGAGTTGATTGGGCCATTTTTTCAAGACCAATATTCATCCCTAAACCCAGCAAAGCAGCAAAAATAATTTTTCTTTCTTGTTCACTCGGCGGTTTCCCTGTAGAATCATGACTAAATTCTTGTGAAAAGTTGGTCCAACTGTCCACCTCAATTAAAAGATCACTAAGCCTTATCTTAGGAATTATTGAATAAAGTTTTTTTCTATATATTTCTGCTTCGCTAGGTGTAACTTTTTCCAACTTTTTAAGGTTTGCTCTTGAAATTCTCTTATCAACTGTCGAATAAAATTGAAGCTGTAAATCTAAAATTATTTCCCGATCCTTTAAATAGTCCTCAAACGTGTCTGGAATAGTTTCTGAATCAATACAAGCAGATAAATCAACTAAGTAATCATCAATATTTCGATGGATCATACTTCCTTCAACTGAAATATCTCCTGATCGAATATTGTTCTTTAGCTCGGTGAAAGCTACTAACTCATAGTAAGACCGATCTATTTTCCCCTCTTCTGGCCGAACAAGGCTTTTCCATTTTTTACTCACAAAATCAGTAGAAGTATCTGCCGGTATTTTTCTTTTACCACTATTGTGTAAATCAGTTAGTTGAGTTAGGGCCATGAGGACTGGATTTGCTGCCGGAGTTGCTTTGAACGAAAGGGTCCTCAATAACATTGGCGTGTATCTTCGGAGGTAATTAGCTTTATTTCGAACCATTTCTAAATAGCCATGATTTTTATTACCTGTAATTTTTTTAGCTTCTTCTCCATCTTGTACTAAATCTTCCCAAGGCATGATTCGTTCAATTTCGTCAAAAGGATTACTATCATTATCTTTTGCAAAGTGAAGAGCATCAATTAAAGAAGCATAATGTTCCAATTTTTTAGTAGCCAATTTTCCTTTTTCTTTTAACTGTTCTTGTGAATCACGTGTCCCTTTGCGTTTAATACTTGCTAAAATGCGGTCATTAATCTCAATCAGTTGATCGATCAGATATTGATGATGATTGACTAAAAAAGCAATAAGTAAAGAGTATCTTTTTTCAAGCTCAAAACGGGAGAAGTCATATGCATCATAATTTTCCCCTAGTCTAGCTAGCTGAAGAAACCTGTTCCGATTAATATGGGAGACATTAATTGTCCCGAGTCCCATGGAAGCAATCACTTCCACTTTTTTACAAATACTCATAAAGCTTTCTGGATTTGCCTTACCTGGAATGTCTTTTAGCCAAGCGAGTTTAGTTATTTTCGTCTCTTCATAAATTTGAAACAAACTCTCTAGTTTTTCAATTTGTATATCTGTTAATGAACAGAGCAATATTGAAAATAAGTTGTTTTCTGCTTTATCTCGACAGCGGCTTATAATGTCTTCAAGTGTAGCTATAGATGGAAAAATAATTCTTTTTCGAGTTAAGAAATCAATTGTTTTTTTCATTAGATAGATAGAGTCATCATTTTCTAAAGCTAGTTCAATTAAATATTCTATTAACTGTTTTTGTGTATTAGCACTACCGAATCGATGATAGTTGAATACTTCTAAGATCTCGTTGAAGTGATTTGCACGTGTATTTCTATGATCATATGAATTTAAATCAATTGCATCAAGATGGAGCTGTCGACTCACATATGAAGTTAGTCTGGTTGATTTAATCGGCCAATTACTTAAAGAACACCCAGGATACCGGGCCAAACAAAGTTGTATCGCAAATCCTAGTTTATTGACCTTTCCACGGTGTTGATTAATAACCTCCAGATCATAATCAGAAAAACTAAAATACGCTTTAAAATCCTCTTCTGATAAGTGGTCTACAGAAAGAAGTTGTTCACGCTGTGAAGTAGTTAAAATTCTTTTCATAGCCATATCTTAAGCATTCCTTTTATTGAGGTAACGGTAAAAGGTTGTTTTGCTTAATTTAGAGGCATCAAGAATTTGACGAATAGAATACTCTTTGCTGTCATACATTTTTAAAGCTAAATCAATTGATAGCTTACCTTTACTTGGACGGCCCCCTTTTTTTCCTCGGACTCTGGCTGCCTTAAGACCAGAGTTAGTTCGTTCAATAATAATATCCCGTTCCAGTTCTGCTAAACTAGCCATAACTCGGAAAAAGAATCTTCCCATAGACGTTGAAGTATCTACGTTATCTTGAATAGATATAAAATTGACACTAAGTTCTTCAAATAATTCAGAAAGTTCAATCAAATGTTTAGTTGATCGTGAAATTCGATCTAACTTGTAAATGACAACAGAATCTCCTTCACGTAGTAGGTTGATCATTTCTTCTAATTGCGGTCGGTCTTTTTTCGCACCAGTTACTTTTTCTTGAAATAATTTATCAATTCCATAATGAGTAAGTGCATCAATTTGTAAACTAAGATTTTGATCATCCGTACTCACTCGAGCATAGCCAAAAATCATAAAAAAACCTCCTTAATTTTATAATTTAAATGTACCATAACTCATTAAGTATAACTATATAGGAACTATGAAAAAGGAACGGATTTTGGTACTTGATTTACTTAAAAAACATTTAGAAAAAGCAGGAAAATGAAAAGGTACCATAAACGGTCGTTTATGGTACCATTCAAATTTATCCTTATTGTACAAAATAACAGCGAAATTTTTAAATCTATTCCTTATCGATACAAATTCCCCGTAGGCGCTACGGACCTCTTTAGCTCCTTGGAAGCTGTCAGTAGTATACCTAATAATTTATCTACATTCCCTTTAGTAACGTGTAACTTTCCAAATTTACAAAAGCGACTCATAGAATTATTTCCTCCCGTTAAATAATAGATAACTATTAAAAATAGACAATACTTGCTCATAAGTAACGGTACTTAAATTGTTTACTTTGGCGTGTTTCATTGCTTGATGAAACTGATTTTTAGTAAACAGTTGACGATATTCTCGATTGACCCATTTTGAAACAAAGTACGTATATAGCTTCCAATATTTATCTGGAACATCTGTGGTATGGCGGGTAAGTTTTATTAAGACACTGTTTACTTTTGGTTTAGGATGAAAGCATTCCGCTGGCAGCTTAAGCAATTGCTGAATCGAGACTTGAGTGTGCAAGAGCAACCCTAGTGTTCGGTGAATATCCAAGGTACGCTTGTAGAATCCTTCTTCAACAATCAGATAGATGTCAGACGCATGGCTTTCAAAAACCACTTTTTTAATAATTTGTGTGCTTAAATGGTAAGGAATATTCCCAACAATTTTATACCTCTGTTTGTTAGGGAATTGAAACTGTAGAATATCTTGGTGAATTAAAGTGACACGAATGTTCAGTTTTAATTTTTCTGACGATAAGTTGAATAGATGACTGTCTAATTCAATAGACGTTACCTGTTTACTTATTTTAGCCAGTTTCGTCGTTAAATGCCCTTTACCTGTTCCAATTTCGTAAACGGTATCGGTTTCTTTTAAATTCAATTGTTTTATTATTTGGTTGAGTACTTTTTCACTCGTTAAAAAGTTTTGAGAATATTTTATATTTTTGTTCATGTAATCACTCCTGAAGTGATTACATCTATAAATAAATACAGAAGTTAAACGATTTGTTTGTAATTTTAGTTATCTGTTTAAAAAGTCATAAGATTAGTCACTGGTAGGAATTAATCTAACGTATTTATTTATCTGCGTAATCACTGTTTTTAGTCTGTTTCAAAACAGTAGATGTTTTATCTACATTACGCATTTGGAATACCAACATGACGAATCCCTCCTTCTTAATTACAAATTTTTAGCATCTAATTTAACTTCAATTCCTATTATACAAAATTTTAAGATAATGCACTATCAACACACTCTTAAGTTTGCTTCTAAGTCTTATTTCCATAACTTTAGGGTTAACCATACGCATGACCAATCACTCTCGGACAATACTCATGATTTTAATGATAAAATCCATGTTAAACCCATAGATAAGAAATACACCTGCAATAACCGTTACCTGTTTGTGCCAATTTAAAAATGCACCACTTTTTTATAATTAAAACGGTTGAAAACTGTACCACTAATAACTCACAATAGAGAGATGTCACCGTCAAGTTAAATGTACAAAATAACAGCGAAATTTTTAAATCTATTTCTTATCGATACAAATTCCTCGTAGGCGCTCGGGACCCCATTAATGACAATGGCACTTGGACGAGTAAATCATTAAAGATTATTGAAAATCAGGATGTTATTGTGATGAAGGCGAAGCATAGTTCTAAAGGTGTTCGACATAGGAGTGAATTATTGTTAAATAAGTTAGTTTAAAAGAAATAGAGGTGCATACTTAGAACGTATTCTTTTAAAAAGTATTTTGTTGTCCTTTCAAAATTTGGCCAGTGGAAAAAGGATTTTTAGATTATGTCTTACAGACAACTAAAGCAAACAAACTAAAAAGGGAAGCTAGTAAATTGACCCAGCTTCCCATCTAATTATGACTTTTGGTTCAAAGTCGATGTTATGACAAGAGCAATTGCTGTGATGATTGTTACCACTAAAAAGATATCGGAATAGTGAGGGGCACTTAACCGATAAAGTGGATTTAAAGCACTGCCAACTTCACGACGTGCAGACAGTAAAGCCCCAATTAATGCTGCACCAGTTCCGGCACCAAGATACAGTGCACCTTGAAACAGTCCCATACCCACTCCAACTTGCTCTTTGGATAGTGCAGCTACTGTAATATTGTTAGCAGGTGAGTTAATTAACGCAAAAGCAACTCCAATACCTAAAACACCAATCGAAAAAAAGATAGGTGAGAATCCAGCAAATACTGACATGAATAATGTGGAAATCCCCATAACTGCCAAACCTGTAATTAAGAGGATTTTAGGATTAACACGATCAGATAACTTTCCTACCATTGGTGATAAAATGGCGACAGCCGCACCTCCAGGAAGTAGTGTCATTCCTGCTTCTCCTGGGGTCAATCCATTGACCTCAACAACAAGTAACGGAACGAACACAAGTATGGAGAAGTAGGCAAACATCGAGAAAAAGACGATTAAAACAGAACTCACATATAAGTGGTTCTTCAATAGAACCGGTGGAATAAAAGGTTGCTTAGCTGTTGCAGTTCGAAAAATTAATGCAATTAAGGCGCACAGCGAGATGGTTAAGCTTACTATTGTTGGATAAGATCCAAAACCGTAGGTCTCAGAAAGCGTAATACCTAACAATAATAAACCTACTGTAAGTCCGAGCAAAATCCCTCCTACGATATCAAAGGTTTTTGGTTCTTCAATATCTGTTGGAACCATTTTTTGCATAGAAATTTGCGCACCTATGGCGATTAATAATCCTAAACAAAATACAATCCAAAAAAGAGAATGCCAGCCTAACCATTGACCTATAATGCCACCAAAGATCGGCCCCCCAGCAGTTCCAATACCAATAGAACCAGCAATAACTCCCAAAACGCTACCGCGTTGTCCTGGTGGATAAATTTTAGATACCACTACAACAGAGAGCACAGGTATAGAAGCCATTCCAGCACCTTGAACCATTCTTCCAAATACTAAAATAGACAGGTTAGGAGCAAGGGCACAAATTAAACTACCGATTGTTAGGGTTAAAATACCTATTGTGAATAGCTTTTTTACTTCTAGAAAATCAGACATACGTCCGTAAAATGGAATCGCTATTGCAAGTACAAGGGCGACACCACTGACAACCCAACTAACTTGAGCTTCAGATCCCCCCAGATCTGTTCCTATCATACCTAGAACGGGTGTGACCATATCAACGGTAATGGCAGCCATTAATACTGAAAGGGCTAGGACAACTATTAAAAGTTTATTTGAATCATGGTTTTGTTCACTATAGTTATTTTTTATTTGATTACTCATTTTTTCAGCCTCCTAAAATTTTATTACTATTTTAGGAGGCAATATCAATTGATTTCACCATAATTGTCACCTCTACTTCGACAAAAATAAAAAGGTATCGGTTATATATTAACCGATACCTTTTACGTGCTAAAATCTATTTATTCGTATCAACGAAAAATAGGCTTGAAAAAGCTTCGGTTGCGGTATTCTTCTTTTGAAAAAGGACATACGTATCCTGTGGTATTTAAATCTCCAGAAATTTTAATGATTGTATCACATACTGTATTCATCAATACCGCTTCCATTGCTTTTAGCCTCCTTTTACGAAAATGGTTACTTAGAATAGTATCATAAATATGTATGCAAAACAAGATTTAAAAAGTATGTAAGTTTGATTAACAGTAGGATATTTAAGTGTATGGCTATGGATTGATGGAATAGAACGAGATAACAAATAATGTGAATAAAAAATGTATCCTTTTCTGGAATTTATTAAAATGATTAAACTTTTTTATAAAAACCAAATTGAAATCTGATGGAGAAGAATCCATTTTGATCAATCTTTTTTTCAAAATGGGCTCTTTTATTTGCAAGTAAAATACGGGTATATGAGATTTTTTTGATCAAACTTTATTTTAAACCTACACTATGCAATGCAAGGTAAATTAGTTCTACAAGATACTAACGAAGAATCAGCCGAAATTTTACTAGGAAGAATTAGCGAGGAAAAAGAAAGGCTAATTAAGGAAAATTTAATTAAGAAGGAATTGCCCTTACCCCTAATAAATGAAGAGGATATTCCATTCGATATTCCTGAAAGTTGGAAATGGGTAAGGTTAGGAGAAATATCTTCAAAAGTTCATTATGGCTATACTGCATCGGCTCAAGACAAAGGCAACGCAAAGTTATTGCGAATTACAGATATTCAAAATAATTATGTAGATTGGGCGAATGTCCCTTATTGTAATGTAGATGAAAAAAAAATAGATTCAATTATTCTCAAGAATCGAGATATTTTGATAGCTCGTACAGGAGGAACTATTGGTAAAAGCTTTTTAATAACCGATGTCAAGGAAGAATCTGTATTTGCATCGTATCTGATAAGAGTTCAACCTCTAACTGATATTGATGAAATGTACTTAACTTACTTTCTTCAAAGTGAAATATATTGGCAACAACTTAGAGGAATGTCAGCAGGAACGGGACAACCGAATGTTAATGCCCAAAATCTCAAGAAATTACTTTTACCGTTGCCACCTTTAAATGAACAAAAGCGCATAGTAAAGAAAATAGAGGAATTAGTTTTAAAATTACAAAAGTATGATTTGCTTTATGAAGAATCTGTAAAAATTAATGAGACATTTCCATCAAAACTTGAAATTTCAATTCTAGACTATGCTATGCAGGGGAAATTGGTGGAACAAGATCCCAATGAAGAGTCTGCAACTATATTAATTGAACATATTCGTAAAGAAAAAGAACTTTTAGTACAAAAAAAAGTAATTAAGAAAGAAAAATCTCTTCCTCCTATAAATGATGAGGAAATTCCATTCGATATACCTAGAAGTTGGGAATGGGTGAGGATTAAAGAGATTTATTATAACGAAGGTCAAGTAAAACCAGAAGTACAGTTTTGTTATATTGACGTTTCCTCGATAGATAATAGTAAGGGGCGAATAAGGGATGAGTATAGTATCATCTCACCACTTGAAGCACCGTCTCGAGCTAGGAAAATTATAAATTCTGGTGATGTGATTTATTCTACAGTAAGACCATATTTGCAAAATATCGCCATAGTTGATAGAGAGTTTGAGCATCCGGCTATTGCGAGTACAGCATTTGTTGTAATGAGACCAATTTATATAAATAATAAGTTTCTATATTACGTATTGAAGTCTCCTTTCTTTAATTACAGCGTGGGAGCTAAAATGCTTGGAGCTACTTATCCTGCGATAAACGACACAAATTTTAATAATTTATTAATTCCTATACCACCCCTTAAAGAACAGAAAAGAATTGTTGCTAAAATTGAAGAGCTTTTAAGAATGACAAAAAGAATATTATAAACCTTTTAATAACGATGGTTTTTGATACGTGTGAGGAGGAGATAAAAATCTTCTCCTTTTTATATGAATTTGTCGCAAAACATATTTCAAAACCATTGTTTTAAAAAGCAGTTCTCAATACAGCACAGATTCCAAAGTTCAAGATAATATTTAATGATTATTCAAAAGTTCTATCTGTGAATATTAGAAATAAAAGCTTACCAAATTGGTAACAATGCACCTAACAGATATTAATTCTGATATGCTAACTCCAATTAGTAAAGGTGGTTGAGCATCATATGGATTTATACACTCTGCATTTGGTAAGTATGATGAAAACGGAGCTATTAGGGATTGCTATCATGATAGAGACAGATAATAAGTGTACTAAAGAAATTATAAAGGATTCTCTGTTAGACTTAATTACCCGAGAGTTAGAAGGGTATGAAGTCAGTTTACTCAATCGTAATACGGAAAAAGAGTGAGTTATGGTTTTCCAACTCACTTTTAGATTTATTAACATTAAATAAGGGTTGTAAGTTATGTCAGATATAATCGTGGATCCTTATTCAGATGAAACAAATTATGTACTCAACTTCTCATTAATATTTGAAATTAAAAAGCGCGCTGAAAAACATTTAGAGACCTATAAAAGAAAAAATCCATGAATTATCGCGTGAAGTGGCGTAATACTAGGCTCATTACAGAATAGGGAGTGCTAAAGTTATGGTTGATAGAGTTAGTATAAATTTGTATAAACATAATTGAGCCTATAGATTTGTGCAAAGAAGGGTGAAGACATAAATGTCGATTCAATTCAATTTAAATCTACTTCAGAATGGTATGCATTTTATTTCAAAATCTTTAGAAACTATAAAGAATCAGGACGAAGATCTAAAGTATTCATTAATTAATTTACATGCTGGAACTCAGTTGCTATTAAAGGAAATACTATTTCAAGAACATTGGTCTTTAATTTTCAGTAATTTAGAGAAGGCGGATAAATCAAAATTAGTATCTGGAGATTTTGCTAGTGTAAATCATGAAAATTTGATTACTAGATTAAAGAATGTTGTGGGTGTTGAATTTGATAATGAATTGTTAGAAAAGATGGAATGGCTTAGAAAAGAAAGGAATAAGGCCGAACATTATCATTTTGTAATATCTTCAGATATTTTAAAATCCAATATTGTAAAACTATTCACGTTTCTAATACCTTTTATTAATTTAGAACTTGTTGAGAAGGGATTTTTAGAATCCGAAGATAGTACTTATTTAGAGATTCAAGAGTATTTACGTAGTTTTGATGACTATATAGAAGAAAAAATGATTGTTATAGAAGAGAAGTTAGAGGAAATTGAGCTACTTTTAGATTGTCCTATATGCAGTCAGCAAACTGTAGAGTTTATAGATGAAAGCGACGCACATTGCTATTTTTGTGATAAGAATATCGAAAATTTTACAACTCAATATATTGAAATGTTTGTTGATACATATAGCCATATTAAAGACGGCGGGGAGTCCCCTTTATATGAATGCCCTGATTGTGATTGGGACACTTTTTTGCATCTGTATGATGATCAATATATTTGTCTGAGTTGTGGAATAAGGCCCACACAAGATGACTTGACAACATGTCCAGGACCAAGGTGTAATGAAAGGTTTGTCTTTAGAAATGAAAGTAAAATGGGATTTGAAGCATCATTTTGTGAAAATTGTATGGAGTATTTTAAGGATCTTTAAATTCTGTCAGAACTTATCTTCAAGGACTAGTATGGAAATTTGTTAAATCATGTGAAATTCTATGTTGTCTAAAGGTGGCGTTATACAATTGGAAAACTTTATAAGTACATTTATTTTTATTCTGCCAGGTATCATGACTTACTTCTGGTTGCAAGCTTTTGGCTTAGTACCTCCTACTAAGCACTCTGCTCCAGAACTCACTGGCATTGCTGCTCTTCTCTGGTTGCCGGTAAGTTTCAGCACATTATTTTTATTAAATTTATGGGCAGAGGTTTTCGGTAATGTAAAGTCTATTTTAACTATTGAGGATTTTAGTAATGCTACTAATGATTTGAAATATTTAACTTTATTTCTTTTTATAAGTTTAGTCATAAGTTATGTTTTTAGTGTCATTTGGAGTGTATGGGGGCACAGAACCCTTGTCCGAATAATCAATAAGACTCGTAACGCTAGAAATATTGCAAATTATTCAAATGGTTCTACTGTTTGGGAAGAATTCTTTATTAAAATTGACGAAGAGCAAATTAATTCTGAAGATAAAAAAAGTTCTGAGCTTAAGGCAAGAAGCAAAAGAGTTAAAGAGGCGGTTTACATAGTACATAAAATAGACAGTCCCGAGAAATTCATCGTAGGGTCGATGACAAAAGCTTCACGACCATTTGAAAGTATCAAGGGACTTGTTTTAGAGGATACCGAATCTTGGGAGGATGATATTAAAAATAATAATGATTATGAAATAAAAAAGGTGTATGTGGACTTTAGTTCTGGATTTATCGTAAAAGAATTAGACTTCAATAATCCTAAAGAGAAACCTAAACCTACACCTTTTAAAAGATTCAAATAACTATACTTTCTTGGGAGGTGGAGAGACTTTCTGTGCATCAACAGAATTCTTGATTCTACCTCCTGGTTTTTTTGAAGTTGGTCTGCTTTTTGTAGTAGATGAAACTGCTCGTTTTTTCATTGTATTTCCTCCCAGACAAGTGAAATTATTTTTTGGGTTTAGGGATAGGTGGAGAGACTTTTTTCCCTTCGACTGATCGCTCTTCTTTTTTATTATAGATTTTGTTTACTTGTATATTCAGATTCATAGTAATTCCTCTTTCTTGAATAGTATGGTGTATGTAGATGGGTAATTATTAAAATCATATCATTATTTGTAATTAATAAAAATGACAAAGAGCGATTTGCGGTTTCTCAACTCACTTTTTCTTTTCGTGTAGCTTAACAAGCTTATAAAATGTAGTCTTCTTTATATTTAATAACTCCATTGATTTCACCGCTGTAATTTCTTCAGCTTTCCATCTATTGTATACTTCCACAAACTCATCAGATATTTTTATCTCTGGCCGGCCGAATTTAACTCCATTTTTTAGTGCTGTATCTATACCTTCTCGTTGACTCTTTCGAATTCGATTTCGATCTTCTTCGGCCATCCAAGAAAGGATCTGCAGCACAAGGTCAGCAATAAATGTTCCCAAACTGTCTTTATACTGTGTCGTATCTAGTAACGGCATATCCATAACAACAATATCAGCTTCAAGATTCTTGGTCAGGTCATTCCATTCTTTAAGAATCTCTTCTTTATTGCGCCCAAACCGATCTAATGAATGAATGTATAGCACGTCACCTTTGCGAATGATCCGTTTCAATAGTTGATACTGTGGACGGTCGAAGTTCTTCCCACTTTGTTTATCCATGTAAATGTCTCGTTCATTGATTCCCATATTGATCATCGCATCAAATTGGCGCCCTTCATTTTGATCTTTTGTACTCACTCGAATATAACCAAATTTTCGATTTTCCATCGTATCACTCCGAAATTACAGTTTTATCTAATTATAACTTAAAAACGTTCGTAAAAGTGTATGAAATAAAATGAACGTCCGTAAATATTTTTTATATATTTACGGACGTTTATTTTGTTTGAAACGATAGATTTAAGATTGGTTCGTAAAAGTCTACTTTTACGAACGTCAAGTGTAGTTTATATGTCATTGATATTCTATATATATATGGTTTTTATAAAGATGCAGTTTCTGATTAGAGCTTTTTGACTAACTTCGTTAATTAGCATATAATTGTTTATGTAGTTAAATATTATTAGGAGGGTTATTAAAAAATGACACACTCAATTAGACTTCGTTTCCCAACTTTGAATCAGTAATTGAATACGTTCAAAGGCTCTGTTTGTGAAATCAGAGTAAACGGGATAAGTCTGTCCTTTTTTAATAATCTTCACTTTTTTATAGAGGTATAGTAGTTAAAGAAGAGTGTATAACTCTACCTTTTATAATTCTGTAGTTTTCTTTAATCAAGAATTTGATGGACTATGTACTAAAAACTGTCTTTAATTACCTTGTATAAATTGATTAGTAGAATCCCCTTTACTTTTACTCACAGATAACCCGTCTGTGAGTTTTTTATTTTCTAGGAGAATGGAGGAATTACTCATGATGACTTTGCTTTTCTATTGATACGAGCTTGTTTGTTTATGCGATAAGCTCGTATCGATGAAAAATCGATACGCTATATGATCAGGAGGTATCGATTGAAATGAAAAATTGGAAAAAAAGACTTTTTGCTATATACACCGGACAATTCTTTTCTCTATTGAGCAGTGCTGCTGTTCAATTTAGTATCATCTGGTGGTTGACCGACGCTACAGGTTCGCCACTTGTTCTGGCATTGGCCGGAGTAGCCGGTTTTTTGCCGCAAGCGCTTATTGGACCCATAGCCGGAACCATCATTGATCGCTACTCACGTAAGATGATGATGATTTTAGCTGATATGACGGTAGCTTTCGGAAGTTTCATACTATTTATCACGATGTACTTCCAAGAGCCTAGCCTGGTATTGATCATTTCAGTACTGATTTTACGTTCCATAGCAACGGCCTTCCACGTACCGTCGTTGCAGGCCTCTATTCCATTGTTAGTTCCTGAGGAACATTACACAAAAGTGGCAGGATGGGGGCAAATGGTAAGTTCGATTACTAATATTGTGGGACCAGCAATAGGGGTCTCATTGTTGGCTATCGCCACCATAGAATGGGTATTACTGTTGGACATCTTGGGAGCAGTTATTGCCACTTCCATTCTTTTGTTTATTCATATTCCAAAAGTGACAGAGGATAAAAGCGCTGCACCGTTGAGCTTTGTGACGGAAATGAAAGAAGGCTATCAGGCGGTTACTCAGCACCGACTCCTAATTAAGTTAGTCATCGTGATGACCATCGTAGCGGTGCTGTACATTCCATTAGGAACGTACTTTCCGCTAATGGTTCGTAATCACTTCGAAAGAGGCGTCATAGAAGCCGGAATTGTAGAAATCACATTTGCAATCGGTTTAATTCTTGGGGGAGTTTTGGTGGGATTCGTAGGAGATCGATATAGTAAAGGAAAAACCATGGCCGCCGGTATGGCCTTATTAGGTGGAGCTTTACTGATTTCAGGTCTGCTGGTTCCCTCAGCTTTCTTCATATTTATTGGACTAAGTTTTTTTATGGGGCTGTCGGGGCCGCTGTTTTCAGCGCCATTTTATGCGTTCATCCAAACTGAAATTGAACCTCGATTGTTGGGACGGGCATTTAGCTTTATAACGAGTCTGTCACTTCTTGCAACACCCTTAGGTTTTGGGGTGGCAGGAATTATTGCAGAAGTCACGGATATAGCCGTATTATTTGCTGTTACAGGATGTTTGATCGTGGTAAATGCGATTATCACTTATAAGATGAACTAGGAGGAGAAAGTAATGCAGTTTTTATTGTTTTATTAATACGGGCTTGAAGTAAGGCTCGTATCGATTATGGCTATCGGTACGAAATTAAAAATTTCGGAGGTAGCACAATGGAAAAAATTTGTTTTGAACTAAAAAATATTGAACTCTCCTTTTTAGATAAAGAGGTCTTGAGAATTGAAAATTTAGCTATTCATCAATTTGATCGTATTGGGATTGTTGGGAAAAATGGTGCAGGAAAGACTACACTAATGAAATTACTAACGGGTCAGATTGAGCCTGAAAAAGGTCAAGTATTAAAGGCTGTCGAGTTCGGTCACTTTAAGCAAATGGAAACACCAGAAAAGTTAGATAGTGAATATGATTATTCTTTATTAGGGAAATTGAACATTCCACAGAACATGAATTACTTAAGTGGTGGAGAGGAGTCGAGGTTAAAATTAGTTCAACTATTTTCGCAATATCATGAAGCTCTTTTACTAGATGAACCAACAACGCACCTTGATTCGGAAGGTACTTCCTTTGTAATTGATGAGCTTCGATACTATTATGGAGCGTTAATTATTATAAGTCATGATAGGAAGCTCCTTGACGAGCTGGTTACATCAATCTGGGAAGTTCAGGACGCACAGGTAAGCGTCTATACGGGGAACTATAGTTACTATGCGAAACAAAAAGAAAGAGAGCGGAACCAGCAACTTCAGGCTAGAGAACAATTTCAGAAAGAAAAGAGTCGTCTTGAAAGAGCTGCCCAAGATAAAATGAAAAAAGCGGAAAAGATTACACAGTCAGGTCGAATGTCAAAAAAGGAAAGTAAATCTAAAGCAAACAGAATGTTTGAATCTAAATCAAAAGGAACCGGACAGAAATCAGTACACCGAGCTGCGAAAGCAATTGAGCAAAGGATTGAGCAACTTGAAGAAGTTGATCCTTTAAGAATTGAAAAAAGTATAATCTTTCCCAAACAAGAAACATTGGAATTACACAATTCTTTTCCTGTCATGGCAAATCAATTAACTATAAAAGTTGAAGAAAAAATTTTATTAGATGAAGCAAGCTTCCAATTTCCAAGAGGAAAAAAGATTGCGATTTTAGGTCCGAATGGAAGTGGGAAAAGCACTTTACTAAAGTTGATTGCACGAAGAGACGAGGCATTAACAATCTCTCCAAAAGCAAAGATAGGTTATTTTCAACAAACTAGTTATCGATTTACAGGTGATGACACTCTAATTGAATATGTAAAAAAACATTCAGATTTTGATGAAGGATTTTTGAGGTCTGTTCTCCATACTATGGATTTCACAGGTACAGATATTCAAAAGAAACTGACATCGTTAAGTGGTGGAGAGGCTATACGTTTACAGTTGTGTCTTCTTTTTCTCGGAGCATTTAATATACTTTTATTAGACGAGCCAACTAACTTTCTAGATTTACATGCTATTAAGGCGCTAGAAACCTTTATAAAGAGTTATGATGGGACGATATTGCTTGTTTCACATGATGAGGTATTTGTGCAAAATGTAGTGGATTTACGATATAAAATTGACAAAAAAAAATTAACGGTTCTATAGTGTTTATCTATTT
This sequence comes from Solibacillus isronensis, assembly GCF_900168685.1. Lineage (NCBI taxonomy): Bacteria > Bacillati > Bacillota > Bacilli > Caryophanales > Caryophanaceae > Solibacillus > Solibacillus isronensis. Next base: position 49,518 of record NZ_FVZN01000012.1, read on the forward strand.
TTACATTTTAAAAAACCTAAGAAGAGTGACGAAAATCACTCTTCTTAGGTTTTAGTGCTTTATTTTAAACCGTATTTTCTTAAGTAGACAGCATTCATCGCCAGTTGGAAAGAATCTGAATCGAGATTCTCAACGAGTTCAAGTGGTGTACAGTCTTCGTTCGCATTATATAGATGGACTGCAAGCTTCAATAGACTTGCCGTGCCCCTTGAAAAATCCTGTTCTTTAAAGCATCTGTCCGAACTGAACCCACCATCAGTTAGGTAAGGAAGAGCTTTTTTGACAAGTTCGTCATTACCAGTAAGGACATAGATTAGCGTCTGGTATTCATGGCTCCTCTGTTGATAAGAGTTAAGTTTTTGTAGCGCTTCGTTATACAATATGTGATGGCTTTCTGTAAACAATGACAATGTTTAGGGCCCCTTTCATCTCTCTTCATTTAATGTTTTTCTTTGAATGTAATCTTACAATTAGCATATCATTTCCAGCCTTCTAAATGGTAGCTTTCTTAGGAACGCCTTAGAATAATTGGGTGGCTAGTGTTGAAATTTAATAAACTGAAAACCCTCCGGAGAGGGTTTATCAGATGTACATCTGTTTTTTCAATGAGACTCCGTTTTTATGACTGACAATCAAAGAATCCAAGACCTCGATATTTAAAATTTTGCCTATCTCAACCAATTTTTCACTCACACTAACATCTTCCGATGAACATTGACAGTGACCTGAAGGATGATTATGGGCAACGATGATGCTGTGAGCATTGTTCATAATGGCTGTCTTGAAGACCTCCCGAGGATGGACGATGCTGGCACCTAATGACCCTGTATGACAGCGGTGTACGGTAATGACCTGGTTCTTAGCGTTCAAACAGATGACGAGGAACACCTCACGGTCTTCATCTCCTATGAGTGCCTGAACAAATTTGATGGCATCTATGGGTTCCGTTATCTTCTCCGGTAGGTAACTTTTATATGACTCTTCGATTTCTTTGATCTCCTGTTTGATCCGTGTGATTTCAATGATTTTTTCAAAATGCATGTGTATCGCTCCCTTTCAATTTTGGTCCGCCGGGCGGAAGTAGTCCCAAAAGGGATTATTTTTTGCCTTTTGGTAAGGAAGACGGATACAATACCTAGAGGGCCGGTCAAGGGTCTCAGCGGAAAAGTTTTTAGCGCAGCCGGTATAAAAAGTTTTTCGCCCCTTGAACTGGACTCTCCTGTCTTGAGACGAAATAGGGATAGGGCGAAGCTATGGAATCTGTCCATATTTGGTCCTTAGACAGGCTGTGGGTGTGTACGCTCCGGTGGCCACAAGAAAAAAATAACGACAAAAAAAGGTAGCCAGCTGTTGGCTACCCTCTGATTGGTATGCTCTTGTGTTTCCGACTCGTTCGTCCGTGAAGAAAAAGACAGGAATCTACAGGCTGTCCGTTAGGATACAGCTTGTGATTATCGGCTTTTTTAGGACGAAGCGACACGTAGAGCGACTTGATGCACTTTTAGTCGCTCTAGTGCAGTCGCCCGATATAGTACCTAAATAAAAATGCTATAGCTAGAAATCCTTTGTATCTAAAACAAGAAAGTCTATATAATCTCGATCTAGAAACTAAATATCATCTAAAAAATCATCAATACGATTTCTCAACCAGCTCTCTGTAAAATAGAAAAGACTCTTCAATCTCTTTCTTTCGAGCGGATTGTATAAGAAGAGCATCATTTTCGAATGACAAATGAAAAGCCACATCACGATGTACATCTGGACCTGTCAAAGGTGGAAGCTTATTTACTATGACTTGTTGATACTTTGTTGTATAACCAAGTTTCTCAACGATTCCAAGTGAAGAGAGTTTTCTGAGATAGTCGTATATAGCGAATGAAAAATGATCATCACCATATGTATAATTGAAATGGAAGACACCAACTTCTCTCAGTCGATACATCTCGTCTTTAATCTTTGGTACCCAGATTTTTTGAAATGTGGGGCTCTTACGATAGATATACTTGTCATATATCCAAAGCTGCCATAGATGAGATGGGGTCCGGAACAAATAGTTATAATCGGTAAATACATTAAACACTCCTGGGAAATTGTCATCTGAAAACCCGTGTTTCTTCAGCAACCTTTCAAAGTATTCTTTTTCAGTCGAGGTCATCATCTTTGTTACAGATTCCAATGAATCATAGTTTAATGAACGAATATATTCAGATGTAAGTTTCTCTCTGAGTTTGATTGCCTCAGCTTTCTTTTTTTCGCTGATTTCTCTTTCTCTTCGCTCCCTTTCTTCTTCTCTCTTTTCTTCTTGCTCAACTTCTAACTTTCTTGTGTACCAAGATTTAAATTCATTTCGTATTCGATCAGTACCTATAAATTGTTTATATACTTTAGCTTCATTCAAAGAGAATCCTTCTTCGTGAACTACGATGATAGTATCTGAATGCCAGTAACTCATCTTATGTTGATAGAGAGCTCTAAAGCTTTTGAAATCTGTATCAAGAAAAAATAAAGCATTCTTCTCCTCATAAATAGCTGAAGCAAGAGATACCAGTTGATGTTTTGAAGCATCCTTTATCCCCTCACTCTTGCCGTATCGATGTACGCTTTCACCAAGTATCCAAAAATCTTGAATACCCGCAGACTTGTAGAGGGCATGCCTTTCTTTCCATACCGAACCTGGTATCTTGGAGCACTGCATCTCAAAGGCCATTCTTTTACCGTCTGGCAAAATAGCTATGACATCAGCACGTTGATTGGTCTCTTTTATCTTATATTCAAATTCTACTTGAGCTTCCGGAAACTGTTCGAGCAACCAATTTCGAATCAACATCTTACCTTTTAAATGTTCAGCGGTCTCAGGTTCTGAATCATATGTGCAATCAAGGAGGTGGATATGTTTAAAGTGAGCAGTGACTCGTGGTCCTGCAGCGAAACGTACACCTGTCAAACACTCTGGACACAGCAACTGTTTAGAGTTTGACATGAGACGTAATTCATCTAGATTATTATCTAATGGATTTACTTTTCTTCCAGCATTGTCGACAGCTACAAACATTCACTTATTCACCTCAGACATAAGATTTATGAATCAATCTTTTAGTAATTTGATAAGTCCAGCACGGTCTATCAATCGCACACCTACCTTATTAGCAAGCCGAATGGCATGAGGTGTGTAGGTCGATGTTGTGATAACCCATGCTTCAGTACAGTCGTAATAGATTTTTCCTGTCAAAACTTCTTGGACAGCAGTGTTCGTCACTCTATTTGAGGGCTTGTATCGTTTGCACTGGACTGCGATTTTGCGTTCCTCTTTATAAAGTATCAGGTCGACTCCTTGGTCACCTGATGTCTTCGTAAGGGAGACTCGGTATCCATTCTGAGAAAAATAGGAGTGAAGAAATTTTTCAAACTGTACGCCACTCATCGTATCAATGGAAGCGATGTCTACAGTTGAACGTTTTTCTTTCCGTCTTTCTCCGACGGCAAAGGTGATGGCCTGTCGAATAGTCAGTGATGAATGGTCCAGACCTTCAGTCTTGAGTTGCTGTTGAAGTATCTTAACATCCTTCATTGAAGGGATATGACTTGCGAGTCTTTCAGGATCGATTGTAGCGACATATTTTTTTATATGTACATTCTTTGAAAGAGTAACAGATCGACTCAATGCAAAGATGCTCATAAGAAGCAAAGGCAATAAAGCAATAATCAACCATTCGTTCCGTGTATACTCCTCGAACATGTATTGAAGTCCATTCAATATCTTCCCCTCATTCCAAGAAATTATAAAAGCATGCCAATCAAATGAAGTGGCATGATATTACAAAAATAGATTTTGATACAAGTATACAACTAATCTTTAAAATGAAATAGATTTTTCAAGAGATATAAGCATTCCAGTTTTTATATGGAGATACAGGTTATCTTAGGGGGAAGGACGATGATAAAAATGGATTTTAAAGGGGGCGCTAGTCAGATGGCTAGCATGGACCCGAAAAATCCAGTCCATGCTCTTAGACGATCAAGACGAAGTATCTAGGTAGAGCAAACCTCGTTTAGATGCTTCGTCCACCTTGAACTTGAGAAATTCAATCGTATTTACCTCAGAATGTGAATCTTCTATGCTGAGATTCGCATTCTGAGGCCTTTACTTTTTTGTTTTGTGATGAATGAAGTGTACACCTAAAATCCTCTGAGAAGCCCTCAGAGGAGGGCTTTTTCAGATGACTCTGAGTTCTTTTAAAGAAACAGCGTCTTGATGGCTCACTATCAACGAGTCGAGAACTTCGATATTTAATATTTCACCGACCTTTATCAACCGTTCGCTGACTTTGACATCTTCCGGAGAATGCTGGCAGTTACCGGATGGATGGTTGTGGGCAACAATGATGCTGTGGGCGTTACTCATGATAGCTGACTTGAAGACCTCGCGTGGATGGATGATGCTTGCTCCTAAAGCGCCTACGTGACAACGATGGACGACTGTAATCTCATTCTTGATGTTGAGACACATGACGAGGAACACCTCACGGTCTTCATCTCCTATGAGTGCCTGTGCAAAATCGAGTGCATCTGTTGCTCCTTTGATTCTCTCAGGCAAGATGTCTTTGTACGCTTCCTCGACCTCTTTGATTTCCTGTTTGATTCGTGTGATTTCAATGATTTTTTCGAGTTGCATGTGTATCGCTCCCTTTCAATTTTTGGTCCGCCGGGCGGAAGTAGTCCCAAAAGGGATTATTTTTTGCCTTTTGGTAAGGAGGACGGATACACCACCTAGAGATCCGGTCAAGGGTCTCAGCGCAAAAGTTTTTAGCGCAGCCGGTATAAAAAGTTTTTCGCCCCTTGAACTGAGATCTCCTGTCTTGAGACGAAATAGGGATAGGGCGAAGCCGTGGAATCTGTCCGTATTTGGTCTTTAGACAGGCTGTGGATGTGTACGCTCCGGTGGCCAAAAGCAAAAAATAACGACAAGAAAAGGTAGCCAGCTGTTGGCTACCCTCTGATTGGCATGCTCTTGGGTTTCCGACTCGTTCGTCCGTGAAAAGAAAGACAGGAATCTATAGGCTGTCCGTTAGGATACAGCCTGTGATTCTCGGCTTTTTTAGGACGAAGCGACACGTAGAGCGAATTGATGCACTTTTAGTCGCTCTAGTGCAGTCGCCCAAAAGAAATAGATTAACTAGTTTCTAAACAATCTTGAGAAATACATCTACAAATAGATATACTTGGGATATCATGAACATATAGATTGAATTTATTTACAGATGACTATTCGACTAATCAATCCATGTAGGGGTACAGTCAGGAAAATGCGGATTTACAACGTTAAGGAAATTACAATATTAAAAAGCCCAATTTCTCAGTATTAAAATTGAGAAATTGGACTTTTTTAGTTACTCCAGAAACGCGCCCGATAATGGAAGATGCTAAAGTCACAACCGATTTTACCTATTCAAATAATTCTATTATTCGATTCATCCAAATATATAAATAAAACATTTTATTAAAGAATAGAATTAACCCAATTGCTATCATTAATATTCCACCTAGTTTCAAGAAACCTGAAGAATACTTTGTTAGTAGCTTCACTTTAGAAATAAATATTGCCAGTATGATAAATGGTATGCCAAAACCTAAGGGTCTCAATATTTATTTTCCTATAATGTGTTATTCTACTAAATGACAGTGCCTCACACTTTATACCAATTATTTCATAATCAATAAGTTCCTACAATATGTAATTCTTCCTCCAGTTCAATACAATGAACGCTAATCACTGTTTGTAGATAGCGTCCTTAATAAAAAGAATTGCATTATTTAACAATAAAGAAGGAGCTGGATATTAAAAATCCTGCTCCTTTCTTTTGTATTCTTGTTAAAGTTAAGCGCCCTTTAATGGTAGATTAGTTTCCAGTACCTGTACTTTATTTTATCGCTGAAACGACACCTTTATATGATGAGATTTTTTATAAACAAGTACAAATGCGTAATTGATTGTTATCAGGATCTACGACTGTCATCATGCGAAGCCCTTCAAGATCCTCATTTGGAGGCTCAATGATACGGACTTCTTTTTTGCTCTTTAATTCGCTGTACCAGTTGTCAACATTTGGAACAAAAAAGTGTACTAATCCACCTACTTGGCAGTCACCAGTATGTTCAGTCAAATAAATAGTCATTTCATCTTTGGTGATCTGCGCAAAAACAGGAAAATGCGGTTCAAATCGATGTTCCCAGTCAATTTGAAAACCCATCCCATCTATATAGAACTCCTTACTTCTTGTATAGTCAGTTATGCGTAATGCAGGAATTACTTTTTGCATATTGACCTCCTCATATTATGTTATACCTCTTATATCCAATCATTAAGTTATATTCTCTTGCTCTATAGCTTAATAAGCATTATATCAAATTCCCTCATTTGAACACCTAAATTACTCCATTAAATGGCCCTTTAATGGAATAGGGAACGACTATTTTTTCCCTTCCGACAGCTTTCTATATAATGAAGCCCTAGACACATTTGTAATTTCACAAATTTGATTTACAGTCATACCTCCTTCTTTATATAGCTTTACTGCATAATTCATTCCTGCGTGATTTTTATGATATTTCTTTAACCGTCCTTTAAACTTCCCTTCTTTCTTTGCGAGCTCAATTCCTTCACGCTGACGCATAGGAATAAGGTCTCACTCTAATTGGTTAACACCAGCCATTACCGTAATTAAGAATTGACTATATGGATTATCTTCTGATAAATCTAGCCATGTATCCTTAAGTGATTTTAAGCTTGCCTTTTTATTTCGTATTAAATCAATCAATTCAAATAAATCTTGCGTACTTCGAGTGATCCGAGTTAAATCTGTAACATAAATAATGTCTCCTTCCTGTAAATCCTCTAACATTTTTTGAAGTTGTTCACGATCTTTTGTTGCTCCTGAAATTTTTTCTTCATAAATAATATCCATTCCAATTTCGTTCAATTGCCGAAATTGACTTGAAGGATTTTGGCTAGTCGAACTGACGCGTACATAACCGATTTTCTTCAAAATTTCACCTCGTTTTTGAGACAAGTCATACAATAAAACACTAAATCGCTTTATTTGACGTAATTTCGATTATATCTCAATAGATTAAACCTTATTGTACAAGGTTTCCTGCTTTATCATTGTAAATCCGTATAATCGGGATGCTGCCCCTCTAAGAAGTAAGATGTTCTCATACCAATAAGGAACTCATACCATTTAATTAATGAGAAGTGCTTGTTTTCGTGTCAGCAGATCTTTGATTAAGTATAATTACTCCACCGACAATCATAACTAAACCAATAAATGTAAGAATATTAAATGGTTCATTCCACACCAAAACACCTATTAAAGCTGTCAGAGCTGTTCCTACACCTGACCAGATTGCGTAAGCTAAACTTAAAGGCAAAGTTTTTAAAGACAATGATAATGTATAGAACGCTATGAAGAAGCCAATTGCTACTCCAATTGTGGGGTATATATTCGTAAATCCTTCAGATAATTTCAACATAGATGTTCCGAATATTTCACCAATAATCGCAATTCCTAATGCAACATACCCTTTCATAATCCATCAACCTTCCTTTAATGAGACAATTTAAGTACCACAACACCAGCTATAATGATTAGTAAGCCAAGTAATATTTTTAGATTAAACTTTTCTTTCCAAACAAGAATACCAACAATCGCAGTAAGAGCAGTACCTGCACCAGACCATATTGCATAAGCAGTTCCTAACGGAATGTGTTCTAATGCTTTGGAGAGAAAATAAAAAGCACTCCCCATACCTATTACTAAACCAACTGTAGGGACTAATTTCTTAAAGCCATTTGATGCCTTCATCATAGAACTTCCGAATACTTCAAATAAGATTGAGCTAATTAATAATACATATGGATTCATGTGATATCCTCCTAGGTTGTAGATTCAATTAATTTTTCGATGATTTTTTCTCGTAAGTCAAAATTGATTTGTCCCAACTTAAAGAACTCGGAATAATAAAGACCATCGAGAGTAAGCCGAATTGTTGTTGCTAGTACAGAGTCAATACCATCCTCATCAATTTTTGATTGAATATACTCGAAGTGGACAAGGATGTTTTCTGTAACAGTATGATTCAATTTCGAAAAAGAATGAAATGCTATATTTAGAACTTGAGAATTGTTTAAATCATCAGTGTAGGCATGTATTAAGGCGCGAGTCCATTTTCCTTTTTCTATAGGATCATTCTCAGCTAATTCATTAAATCGGTATACAAAGTCTTGAAAAATAAATTCAGTTATTCCAGCATATAATGCTTCTTTTGAGGGGAAATGATACAATAAACCACCTTTGCTAACATTGGCTTGCTTTGCGACTGCTTCTAATGTCAAAGTATCAAAATCGTTTGAACCTAAGAATTCTATTGCAGCATTTAGTAGATGCGCTCTTTTGTCCTGTCCTTTTGCTGACATGATTACCCTCCTTTTATTATTCCATGAGATTATTATACCGTCCGGACGGTTTTTTGTCAAAATAAACTTACCTTGAATTTATTTTGATAGGGATGTTCCAGAATCAAAGTTTGTATTGTTTCTTAGAAAATGATTCTGTTAAAGGGCGCTATTCTGACATATGAACCAGCGTCCTTATTACATATAAGAAGCGCCATTGTTGAAGAAGCGCCTCAAAATTCAAGTTACCTTAGTTCATTAAAGATTTATGAAGTATGCAAAATCATTCAAAATAACGTTCCCAAATAAAAGTTTGGACGCAAACAAAAATCCTAGAAATCTTGCTTAAATAGTATTTCTTGGATTCATTAAGGTTGTAAATACGCATCTTTCTTACACTAACCCTACGATAGAAGTGTAGGAATTTTAAGTTTTGTTCATCATTTAGTTTTATTCATCGCTCAAATCGAGGTGTATCAACAGATAAAAGGTTTTATCTCTTAAAAGAATATCCTATACTGGTGGTGTGTCTAATGCTTACAATGTTACTCCTCAAGACAGCACGCTCAACCGCCATGGCGACCAAATCTATATGGAGAGTTTGATTCGAAGTGCAGGTGGTGTCACTGACTTTGAGGCAATCATCACATATCCAGATTGTATTTCAAATGCGAGAGCTATGAATTGAAGAAGTATAAAGATTATGAGGAACTGGTCGAGGAGGTCGATTGCTATATGCGATTCTATAATGAGGAACGCTATCAACAGAAATTAAACAACCTGGCACCGATAGAGTATCGATACCAGGTCGCAGCTTAGTTCTACCCTTTTTTCTTTTTTACTATCTACTTGACAGCGCGCAGTTCAGTTGTCTGAGGGGGTTAAGTATTATCTTTCTCTTTCGTGTTCTTTTTCCCTCGTGCCTCGATCTAATTGAAGGAAGGTACTCTTTAACTCTTTCGTTGAACTTAGATGTGGATTCAAACCATCTAGATGTTTTTCAAAATCTGTTTTTGATTGGATCTGAGGATTCTTCACAAGTTCCCATCCTATCGTGATACCATGTTTTGATTCAGCTTGTAGATTGGGTTGCTTTAGTACCTTCGCAAGTCGAGCATTCAGGTGGTTCGAGTTTAGTTGTTCAAGTCTCGGTGCATCCTTATGCTTTGTCTGACTCAAGAATTTATCTGTATTAAGAGACTGTGCAATACCTGATTTATCGATGAATCGTTCCGCCTCGGATTTCTTGAAAAAGGACCGTTGAGAGCTTCCTCCACCTTCGACTGTCACAGCGTATTTTCCTTCTTCAAGCTTCGTCACTTCTACAATATCCTCAACCTTTTTGTATTCTTCCACGAGCTGTCCCTTGTTTTCTAATACATTCAGTACATGATAGCGTTCAGTCAGCTCATCAATCGGTAGAATCCGGTTTGTGTTGGTACGTAAGAAATGATGCTGGTCACGTTCACTCTGTTCGACCTTTGCGTAGATGACTAATCCGTTCTTGCTGTCAAACAGTTGTAATGTCGGTTTGTCTTCAAAAGATACACCTAGCTTGGATTCAATCGATTCTTTGACCTGTTCTGGATCGATGGATTGATAGAACTCTTTGATCTTCTCACTTTGCATGCCGTTGATGTATTCGATCGTCTCTTTCGAGACGTCCTGTACCTCTTTGATCGCCTGTTTCGCAAGGTTCAAGTCTTGAGCCCATGTAGCGATGTAACCGGTAGAAGAAAGGTCGGTATCCAGTCCGTAATACTGAGAGACGATATACGCAGCACATTCGGCCTGCGCCTCTTTATGTCCTCTTGGAAGGTCTTTGATCGCACTCTCTTTATGATGCAACTGACTGTGTGCGTATTCGTGGATGAGGACTCGAAACTTTTGCTCGGTCGTCTTGGCAACAGCTGAGTTGATGACGATTTCCTCATCCTTTCGGCTGTAGTAGCCTCCGTATGATTTGTCTGCATGTTCTTCTTCACGGATCGTGAGTTCCTGAAGATTGGTATTCGTCTGTTGGATGAATCGGTCGTAGAGTTCCTGTAGCGACTCGGGTGACTGTAGGTCTTTTTGAATGAAGTCACGTACGTTCGGAATCTCTTTGCCATCCGTCTGTGCTACATCGAATACCTTTCCGATGGTGAATCCTGTAATACTCTGGCGTACTTCAGATTGAGGGTCTCTGTTCTTGTCACGCAAGACCTCCCCGGTCTGTTCGTTGATTTTTTGGACCTCGATTTTCTTAAAGGTCGGTACCAAGATATCGATTCCCTTCTCGCCTTTCATGACATGGCGACCAAGAGCTTGCCATTGCTTGAATCCACGGACCATCGTAGCGTCTGGACGTTGTGAGGCGATCATGACCACATTGTTGAACGAATAATGGTGTCCACTTGCCATCACATTCAGCATCTCTTGAAAGCGACCGTTCGTGAACATCTCTTCCAAGTTCTTCTCCAGACGTTCATTGATCTCTGTAAGGTCTACTTTAGTCGACATAGTTCATCACGTCCTTTCGAATATACCAGGCCTCGTAGAGAGGTTCACTGCGTCCAGGAACCTTGACCGGGCTATAACAGGTGATTGCATAATCCCTCACATCTTCTTCTAGATCGAGAAGACCTTCATATGTAAGTGCCTCGAACGGCACTGGGTCATAAAAGCTCAATATCCGTTTATCACTTGCGAGTATCTCACTGATCGTGACAAGCATATCCTTCTCCCCTTTCGCTTATAAGAGTGTCCGCAGGTCGGTCGCTTCGTGTTCCTTCAGGCGTTCTTCGACCGAGAGGTCGTCTCTTTTCTGTTGCTGTTCTTCCCATTCTTCTTCAAGTCCCTCATCTGTCAGGTCGAACAGGTCAGATTGATCGATCTCTTCCTCGATGATTTGGACCGAACGTCCACCGTTTACGTTCGTCTCAGTATCCGTGACCTGTGGAACGGACGGTTTCGTGAATGCAGCCTCTTTCTTTACTGCACTTGGTACCGGTTCACTTGCTGTATGACGCTCCACATAATCTCCGAATACTTCGGATTGCCATGCCTTCTGTAGTTTCAATGGATAGAGTCCACTGACGAACAGGTAACAGTCGTTCTTGGCGATGCTGGCAAGGTCCCCTTCTGAGATCAACGAGCGCTTTACATATTGCTCGGTCGTACTTTGACTGGAACTGGATTTTCCACTCATGAAGCCCCCACTTTGGCTAGAGGAACCGGTCTGAACCTTCGCTGTCGTCTCCCCGGCAAGCTGTGAGAAGTACTTGATGGTCTCCATGTCCTTGCTTCGCAAGAACAATAACGCGTCATGGTTCGAGAGGATGGAACGTGCCATCTCTTTTCCATACAACGATTCGATCTGGCCATTGTCTTGGACGATGGTGTTCATCGATAGACCGAGACCTCGACAGGTAGCGAGCACGCGACCGTACTTGTCGATCTTTCCGATGTTCGGGAACTCATCTAACAAGAAGATGGTCGGGATCTTGAGTTTTCCTCGGTTCTCATCAGCCATCTTATAGAACTGTGCGATCAATTGGTCGAAGAATACGGATGTGAGCGCTGTGAACGGGTTCTCATCCATCGGCAGTTTTACATATAAGATACTTTTCTGTTCTTGGAACTCCCGGAAGTTGAAGTCGCTTGTACGTGTCATCTCACTGATCTTCTTCAGCGTAAAGATGCTGACCTGTGAAGCAAAGGATGACGTGACACTTGTTCGGGTGTTGCCTCCAAGCGTTGTGAGCCCTTTTAGTAACTGATAGGCCGGATGATGTGGACCAAGGTCTTCATCTACCCAGTTCCGAAACGATTCCTCATCAGGTGCGACATGTTCATTGAAAGCATTGAGTACGTCCTGCATGCTTGCGTTCGGAATCTCGGTCTTGCAATAGACGATGAGTCCGGCAAGCATCTTCTGTGCACGCTCCATGAAGAAGTCTTCTTTTCCGTCTTTCGTCGAGTTCTTGGCGATGGTGACGGAGACGCTTTGCGCATCTTGGTCATCAAATACATAGTCGAGCAAGTTATAGTTATCCTGATTGAAGTTGATGAAGTCGATCTGGTAGACCTTATAGCCTTGCTTGCGTTTGATTGCTGCGGTCTGTTCGAACAGTTCCCCTTTCGGGTCCGTCACAATCAATGTCTCTTCTCGATTGTTGATGAGGTTCGGGATGACGTAAGACTGTCCTTTACCACTCCCACTGGAACCGACGATGTAGACGTTTCGGTTATCGATCTCTGTCGAGCGTGGAATGATCATCAGCTGTTTTTTATCAGGAACTTTCCCGACGATCAGACCGTTTTCGAGTTGCTGAAGGGTCTTCTCGGGTTGCTTCGTCTGATACCGGTTCTTTTCAGAGAAATACTTGCCGTTCAATACGTCAGCCGGTTTCGTGAACCGTGCCGATCCGTGGACCCCAAAATCATGGGCGTCTTCATAGGAGATCGTTCTCAAGCGCATCTTCGAGAGGAACCAACCAAAGAAAACGATAGATAGGATGGCCACTAACAGCTGAGAACGCTGGTCCGTCTCCATCAGGAATGTGAAGGTCCCTTTGAAGTCGAGGAGGAGCGTGTTCAACGTTCCCCCACCATTTAAGAACCGGAGAAGGCCGGTGATTGCGTATCCGACTAAAAATGACAGCACGAATGCTACGAATATCTTGAGGCCAGCCCCTTTTTGGAAAGTCTTTTTCATAGAAGTTCACGCCTTTCGTCTGTTTGACTTTACAGTTCGATTTCGAGTCCGAGCTCCCGACGGAGCTGTTTATCTTTGATCTTCTTGTTCCGTATCGCCGTAGATGGCGTGTCGTTCCGTTGTTGTGTACGGTCTTGTTCAGCCTGTACAATGAGGCTCTCCAGTAGTTCAGCGCTTGCTCGACCTGTCGGTAGGTGCGTCAAGATTCCTTTGTCAGCATCAAGTTTTCGCGTGAACGTACCATCTACTTTCGCTTGGTAAGCGCGCATCTTTTGTTCTCGTTCTTCTTGCAGTACTTGGGCTTTACCAAGGCACTCTTTAAGAGAAGGACGATGTCGTTCTGTTCCTTTTGCATAATGGTGCAAGATGTCCCCTTTCATCTCAAGAGGAAGTTTCTCGACTTCACGGACTAGTTTCGGTTTGCTGTCTGCAAATGTCAGGTTCAATAGGTCGTTGACCTGCAGGTCGATATGTCTTGCTTTTGCTTCGTATTTTTCAATGAGCTGATGTGTCGTGTTCAGTTTGATCGATGTCTCGTAGATGGCATCGAGGTCTTTCCTATCCGTTACGAGTTGCTCTTTTTTGTTTCCTAGTTTGATCAGTAGTCGAGACTGGATACGGATCTGTTCACATACTTCACGTGATTGGCTGCAGACTTTTCGGATTTCTGAGTTCTCCAGATGTTCATCCATCTCTTCATAAGATGGGACTAGATTGTAGTTTTGATTAGATAGTTTCTCAAGAATATCTTTCTTATGAGTCACGATCCGGTCGTTATAAGCGAATCGTTCATCAACGTCTGGATAGAGTTCATTGAATGCCTTATGGATAATCAGACTCTCGGTTCGGTAAACACGTTCAGCATGTCCGATAAGTTGGTCCACTGTATGGCGATTTTTTTCGACATCATTCGTCAAAATGTCGAATGCGTCGAGTCGATCTGTGAATCGAGGTGTGAACGCTTTTCGATGAAACCCTTGAGCGAGAAGTGCGCCAGAATCATTTTCTTTAAATGCTTGGTGTGAGGCATTGAGTACAGCGTGTGTGACCTCTCTCTCTACTTCGGCTGGTTCGACTTTTCGCTCTTCCCAGGTGTAGAGAGATTGGAGCTGGCCGTGAACGGTACTGAATGAATAGCTGCTCTTGATACGATTCTGCATGAACCGTAGACTCTTCGAGTAGTCTTCATCAAGTTGCGCTGTGACTTCTCCTCTGTACCTGTGAATAAGTGCCGAGACGTTGAACTGTTTCTGTCGTGAAGACAGGTCGACGATCTTGTTGTTCAGCTGTTCAATCTCTGCGTTTTTTCTCTGGATTTCGAGGTTCAATTGATGATAGAACGTCTTCGCCTCTATCCCCTTCTCTTCCATCCGTTTCACATATTGATATTCGTTTCGTTCAAGACGGACCTGAGCAATCTTATCAAGCCCCTGTTCTTCAAATGAGAGGGCTGACACACTCTTCTTGATGCCATGTTCTTGAAACTTTACGTTGATTGCCTCCGCATACGCCATACGCCATCTGAGTAACGTCTCTCGTTCGTTCCAGTCGGTCGAGTCGATAGTTTTAAATACTTTGTTGTTGTTGTCGTCTCGTAAAATCTGACCATCTTTATCGTATTCATACTGACGAGTTTTTTTCTGTCCCCACGAGCCGTCTTCATTGAATGGTCGGACCGTGAGCAAGATATGGGCGTGAGGATTGTGTTCTTTATCTCTGTGGATTGAGACGTCAGCCACCATCCCCTCTTCTACAAATTCGTCTTGAACAAATGATTGAATGAGTTCTTGCTGGGCATCTTCAGATAGATCGATAGGAAGAGCGACCAGCACTTCACGTGCAAGCTGCGCATTCCATGCCTTCTCGATCTTCTCGACCTCGTTCCATAATCTTTCACGGTCGAGTGTCCATTCAGGCGCATGGTCCGGCTTCAAAATAAAAGAGACCGGAGCAACTTCTCGTGACTTGTAGCCCTTCATCTCTTCATCACGCTCGGAGTAGAGTTGTTCTCCACTGCGATAGCTCGCACTGGCCACAACGGACTGGCTCTTCTTGCTGATGATGTTGGCTTGTAGTCGGAAGTAACTCACGGTCTCTCACCTCTCTATTTTCTTACATACATCCGAAGGCGACAAACAAAGTTCCGAAGGACTTTGCCCCAGGACACCACCCCGAATTTTGGGTGGTGTATAACTGGGCACTCGCTTGGAAGCTCGGATTCATTATACCATATTTTTTCCTTTTCACTGAAATAATTTTATCTATATGTTAAAATTTTTACTTATAAATAAAAAAGGAGTGAAAAACATGGCAAACAACATTGAAAAGATCACGAGCATCGAAGAACAGATCAAGAAGTTGAAAGAGAGACAGAAGAACCTGGAGAGACAGATGCAGCAGAACATCGGGGCTGAGCTATTGCGTTCTTGGAATGTAAGTTCAGAAAAAGAAGCTATCGAATGGATTCAGATGCTGGCAGGACAGGTGAACGGAAAAGACACGGTTTCAGAAGAGTGGGATGGTCATGAAGACACCACAAGATAACCTGATCAAATCAAAAGAATTGAATCAACAGATCACAGAACTGAAGAGAAAGAAGAATCAATTACAGAACGAGACAAAACGAAGAGCGAGCTGGGAACAGAGAAAGTTAAGGACCAAGAGACTCATCGAGACTGGTGCACTTGCGGAGAAATATTTTGGATTAGAAGAGTTCACGCTAGAACAACGCGAGAAGATATTTAAGACGTTCTCGGAATTCGTGAAAGGTAAGATAAAGAATGTAAAACAATAAAAAGAGCATGTCCCCTTTTAACAGGTGGGCGTGCTCTTTAAAATTAAATATCCTCTTCAAGGACATCGGAAAGCGGAATCACATTCCAGGTATGTTCAGAAAGAAGCGTTAATTCATTGGCTCTCTTTTCAGCAACCTTACGGTCTTCGAAAATTACTTCCTTCTCCCCTTCTGAGATGACTTCCCCATTATTAGAACGGACTAAAAATGACATTATGATACACCTCAATTTTTTTATTGATTCTTATTGTACTAATTGAACTCACTCATCGGCTTTAACTTTTTTACTTATGTATACCAGTATATTCGTATACCAGTATATGAGTATACTGGTATACTAGTATATCGGTATACGCATATACTGGTATACTAAATTTTAGAATATACAGTATTTTTAAATAAAATTTGTTGAAACTTTTCCTCTATGGTATACTGGTATACGTTAGAAGTAAACATATAATGGAATTTAATTATAAATAGAGGAGGTAATATTAATGAAAGCAAAGAACGGAGCAACGGTTGTAACCTTTGGGAATTTTAAAGGTGGGACTGGTAAAACAACAAATAGCACCATGATTGCTTACGCTTTATCGAACATGGGTTTTAAAGTGCTTTTGAGTGATCAGGATCCACAAGCTAATGCTACCAGTCTATACTTAAAAACTAAGACCGAACTTTCAGGTGATATCGTCAGTTTCAATAAAACATTGATGTCAGCGATTCAAGAAGAAAACCTTGAGGAAATCGTAACTGAAATCAAAGACAATTTATATTTATTACCAAGTTTTAGCGATTTTGCTTTATATCCAAGATTTTTAGAGAAAAAATTCTCTGATGAAGTTGATCGAGTCCAGTACTTTTCTAAGTTAATATCTTCAATTAAGCAAGACTTTGACTTCATTTTTATTGATGTGCCTCCTACTATATCAATTATTACGGATTCAGCATTGTACGCATCAGATTTTGTAGTGGTAGTTCTTCAAACACAGGAAAGAAGTTTACAAGGTGCAGAAGTATTTACTAAGTACTTACAATCGTTGATTGATAACTACGGTGCGGATTTAGACATAATTGGAATTCTTCCAGTTCTCTTGAAAAATGGTGCTGCAGTAGATGTGGCAACCTTAGAGAATGCTAAAGAGATTTTCGGAGAAGAAAATTTATTTAATATTGTCGTGAAAAACATGGAGCGTCTAAAGCGTTTTGATATTACGGGGATTACTGACGAAGATATGCACGATCGTAAAGTACATGAAAGTTATAAAGAAATCGCTGAGGAATTTCTTGCTCGTTTAAATGCGGAACTTGAAGGAGTTGAAACAGTATGAGTAACCTTTTAAATAACCCCTCTAAAAAGAAGCTATTGGAGAGAGGAACACCAATAGAGCCAACTACTCAATTTAAACTTGAGGAAGTAGAATCAGCTACAACCACTTCTAAGATAGATACAAGAAGAGCTAAAGAAAAGTCACCTAAAAACAAACCGAGTAGTGTTAGAGTGAAAAAAACTACTAGAGATAGATTGAATGCTTTGGTTAGTCTCAATAAAGCAGAAACAGTTGATGATTTATTAGATATAATGATTGAAGAATATGTTTCGGCTCATGTAACGAAAGATGAAAAGAAACAACTAGATATTATCATAGAACTCTATAGATCACGTGGATAGTGAAAAGCCTTAGCCGCAAAATTTGTGCTAAGGCTTTTTTATGATGAAAAACTTAAAACGGTATATGCATATATCTGTATATCAGTATACGCATATATCGGTATACTCGTATATCAGTATACGCATATACCGGTATACTCGTATATCAGTATACGCATATATCAGTATATGAGTATATCGGTATACTTTATTAAAAATAATTATTAATTTATAAACCCTGAAATCGTTGTTGTTTAAGGTTTTGTTACATTTCAATTGAATTTGGATAAAGAAAAAAATTTTTATTTCAGTATACGCATATACTCGTATACCAGTATGCGAGTATATCAGTATATGCATATATGAGTATACAAGTATATTAGTATATGCATATACCAGTATACCGGTATACGAGTATATGACTTGAGGAATGTACTGCAAACCCTATTGTATCAAGGTTCCAGCTCTCTTATACTTTACAACTAGATTGATTGATAGTTGTTAAATGGGGGGCAAGAGCATGTTTGAAAGTAGAATGAATCATATTTTGAACATTATTCTCGGGCAAGGAATTTATACATACAAGCTTAAGAATTCCAAAACCAACCTTCCCCTAAAAGTTAAAGCATTTAAAGTTGAAGGGAAAACCAAAAAAGGTGCTCTCCCAGTTGTCCGGTTTAAAGAGGACCTTCTAACACCTAGCGGTGTAAAAGGATATGTTGTTACATCTCTTGAGTCTTTGACTGAAGATATGGATGCACTTTCTCATTGGAGTCCGAATGTCTTCAACTATCTGACGTATACAGACGATCAGAGAAGATACATAAAAGGTCATGAAGAGAAAAACCTGCAACAGATTAATACCTTTGTGGTCGATATCGATTCAAAGAGACAGTCGTACACAGACATCTTATCTGCAGCAGTTGAGCACAGCATAGGTGCTCCAACAATGGTTCTGGAGACTCCGAAAGGATACCAGGTCTATTTTGTATTGGAGAAACCACTCTTTATCAGCAACAAGAACGACTTCCGAGGTCTGAAGGTGGCCAAACGGATCTCAGAGAACATCAAATTGAGCTTGGCGAAAGTCTTGCATGGGGTAGACGTCTCATGTAATGACTTTGGCTTTTTCCGTATACCTAAAAAAGAGAATGTACGTTGGTTCTCAAAAGAGTGTGTATTTGATTTTGGAAACCTCATTTCTTGGTCGAGACGTCAAGACGATGACCGTGGGCGAGGTCTTTTTGTCGTGTCCCAAGAAAGAAGAGAGAATGATGTGACCGAGACTGCGTGGTTCCGTGAATTATTACGTACACAAGACGTCAAAGGAACTTCAGGGCAGCTTGGTCGTGACAATCTCATGTTCACATTGGCCCTTGCTTGCTATAGCGCAGGAAAGGGGAGTGACGAGGCTCTTGATCTACTTGATGAGTACAACTCACGACTCAAGAATCCAGTACGTCATACAGAGGTCGAGAAGATCGTACGAAGTGCTTATAAGGGACGTTTCAAAGGAGCCAGCAAGACATACATCCAAGAGCTTCTGGATACATGGGGAATCAAAAAAGATGTAAAGATCGAAACAGCACGAAGTGGATGGTATAAGTTCAAGAAAGAGCGTGAAGATCGTGTACGTAGTCATTATGAAGAGTGGGAAGAGGACGTGCTATCTTATATCGACGAGATGACGCAACTGGACCGACCGGTCCACTGGACGACTCAGAGCGAAATCTGTGAGGCAATCGGAATCCCTCGCAGCACGTTGAATGAGGTCATCCGTCAATCTACAAAGATCATGATCAAACGAATTGGAAAAGGACGTGCAGCAAAGACAGGACTCACCTCTGTTGCTGTGCTACTTCAGTGTGCGCTCAGTTATCAAAAGACACACAGAATTCAATACATCGTAAACCTAGAGCTATTCTTGACTGAAAAAGAGAATGAGACAGCCATCGAGGAACTACAAAATCAACTAGCTGTTTATACAAAATTACAAGATGCGAGGCGAGGACCGAAAGAGAGAGCGAACTCTAGTTAATTGTCCAGTCTGCCAATACATATCTGTATACGTGTGCTTTTTACTCTCATCTGTATCTGTTATCCATCCATCTCTTTTATCAAAATAAAAAAACATCCAGCTTAAAACCGGATGTCTTAGGTGTTGTCGTTATTCTTTTTTATTTCGGGAAGGTATTCTTCAAAGCGTTCAAATAATCTATCTAATTGTTTGTTCTGGAAGTCTTCTTGAAATGCTCTGATGAACACTTCCTCAGGATTGAAGCCAAGTGTGTTTGCATAGTGAATGATCCAACCAAGTGAGTAATTCTTAACGCCTCTCTCGATCTGAGAGATAGTAGCGATATTGATGTCTGTCATTTTTTCGACTTCTTTAAGTGTAAGGTCTCTTTCAAGACGAATGGATTTTAGAGCCCCACCAATCTTTTCATAGATATTAGGTTGTGATTGAGACGTCATATGAAAAATCCTTTCGGAACGATTGTATGTTCCATAATCTGTGATATACTAAGTCCAATAATTTTACTTATAAATAAAAAAATCCCTACAAGCACCCCTATTGATAGTTTGGCGACGGTCAATAAAGGTGCAAGCAAGTAGAGAGGTCCTTTGATTAATATATCTTAATTATAGCATATAACCTGTTGGTGCGAATAGTTCGATCTTGCGCGTCTGCTAAGGTTCAAATGCTCATGGACCTCCATTCTTTTAGGGAGTGGAAGGGGACCAGTAAACATGTCAGGCAAGTACAACATTAGTGAAGAAGTAGCACAGCGGTTCTATAGGTTGCCGAAGGTATTCTTTACGAACGAGCGCTACAAGAAGCTCAGCAATGATGCCAAGATCGCTTTTTCAATACTCCAGGACCGATTGGACCTATCCATTAAGAACCAGTGGTTCGATGAAGAGGGAAACATCTTTTTTCTCTACGGAAATCAACAACTTGGAGATATCCTGAATTGCAGCAAACCAACTGTCATCAAAATCAAAAAAGAGCTCAACCAAGCGGAACTTTTGGAAGAGAGACGCATGGGTCTTTCTCAGTCGAACCGACTCTATTTACTAAAACCTACGGCTGACCTGACCGATATAGAGCAACTCAAAAAGCTTGATGATACACCTCAATCCCTTGGGGGAGAAGAGAAGTCAAAAATTTTAACTTCAAGAAGTAAAGATTCTTTACCTCAAGAAGTTAAAGATTTTAACACTAATGATACTGAACTTAACGATACTGATTTTAGTGATACTGAATATAAGATCAATCAATTAAGAGATACACACGTCCTACCTGAAGCTATTCTGGATGCCCTTATGAAGAACAAAAAGAGATTGATGGATGATGCAATTGATTTGAAGGATATAGTGAACCATTACTTCGCACATCAGGAGGTGCTGTCAGTCCATCAGTATGCGGATGCCTTGCAGTATTCGCTCGAACGGACTCCCGGGAAGATCCACAGTATCACAGCGAGACTGACGAAGGCGGTGGGGGACAAGAGACGCTGGCTTGTAAATCAGTCGAAAGAGTTTGTTCCTCAAGGTCGTGTCGAAGTTATACCAAAATGGATGAAAGAAACTAATGATTCTTCTCCGATCATAGAGTCTATCAGTGAAGAAGAGATTGAACAGGAACGTCAAAGATTATATGAAAGACTAGGTAGAGAGAGGTCACTGTGACCTCTCTTTTTTACTTATAAGTAAAATTGTCTATAGGTAATTATAGGGAAAATGTCGTTTGTTGTAAGAAAAAAGGCACTTGAAACGAAAAAATCTGTTTTTTTTTGGGATTTTAAAAGGGTTAAAAAGTAATGGTAAAAATATGGGATTTTATATTGCCCGTATTTAGGCAACTGTGTTAGAGTTTAGACAACAGAGAAAGGTGGTGGCAAAAATGTTCGAGAGAATTTCTGGATTCTTAAACACATTGTTCGCAGATATGCAGACGACGTTCATCACGATCTTCATGATCGGGTTACTGATCTGTGCGATTGGAGTATGGGCAGGAGATGAACAGTCATCACCCAAGTTCAAGAACGGTTTGAAGCTATGTGTCGTCGGAGTCGTCTTGTTCCTACTCGCAAAACCAGTGATCGACTACATCCAGACGAATCTATAAGACTACGTAAGAAAGTATGTGATACCGATGCGTTCAGACTCGTATTTAGAACGACAAGAACGATTGCGAGAGAGAGGGAAGGTCGAACTACCTCTCAATATCGATACAAAGAAATATCTTTACGGGAACATCTCGTTCCAAGATGTGTTTATCGTGACACCCTTCCTTGTACTTGGTGTAATCATCTCCTACGTGTTCTACAGGACGGACATCTTCAATCAGCAGCTCTTACTCGTGGCATTCGTTCCAGCTATGCTCGTGACAGTGTTCCAACTCAACAAGCATCCGGTTCGGAAGAACCTGTCACTTCTCCAGTACAAGGTGATCTGGAAACTACGAGCACGTCACAGACAGAAAGAGTTCCATTATGCGAAAGGGGCTTTGCCGATGAACCGTAAAGAACGAGATACTCGGACAGAACTGGGACTTGCGAACATCGCAAACGGTTGTCTCGAATCCTCAGACGGTCGATTGATCAAAGTGCTCGAGGTCTCATCCATCAATCTGTCTCTTATGAATGAGCTGGCGAAAGAGAACGTGCTGTCGGCCTATCAAGCGTTCATCAATGATACAGGTGAAAAACAGATCCAACTGATGCAGGTGGCGCAGCCGATCAATCTGACGAACTACTTGATGTGGTTCAACGAACAGGTGGATCAGGACTCATCTTATGCGAAGCGCATGTTGAAGCAAGGGTATGCGAATCAGATCGACCGTATCCAGAAATCAAAGAACATGGTGACCCGGAAACGGTATCTCGTGATCTCAAAACCGTTCTCCAATTCCCCAAAGGACTATCTGAAGCTAGAGACGACGGCCAACATCTTGCAGACAAAGCTTGAACAGATGCTGTCAGGATACGAAAAACTCGATGTGAAGATCTTAGAGAACGATGAATTATTGAAGTTCTACTATGCATGTATCGATTTTGAGAATGCGCAGGCGCAAGGACAGAACATCGTCCACAAGACGAATGCAAAACTGGATGTCGTGGTCGGAAAGAACACAGCCAAGGCACTTGTCGAACAGTACAAGACCTTACTCAACGACCGATTCGAATAGGAGGTGGGAGCATGGTGTGGAAGCCGAGATGGTTACAGCCAAAAGAACAGGACGAGATGACATTTGAAGATACGGTCAGTGGCATGAATGAGACACTACTCACGGCCATTGCCCCGGATAACATCACAGAATACGATTCATCGGTACGAGTCGGATCGAATTACACTCGGACGCTCTTGATTGTCGATTACGACCCGATTCAGGACCAGAGCAAGATCCAACAGGTGACGGAGATCCCGGAGAACGTCTCCCTTGTCCATTACCTGCAAGAATACAACCTCGGCGAGGTACGCTCGCAGCTCGTCAAGAGCATCAAACAGAACCGCATGAAGATGAACACCCGATTTGCAGATGAACAGACGATCATCGAGTCCGAAGGACAGATCGAGAGTGCGTCTGAGATGTTACGAAACCTTTCGTATCGCAACGATAAGATCTTCCTTTTCCATACACTCATCCATTTAGTGGCGAGCTCACAAGATGAACTCGACCAACTGACCACGACCGTCAAGAGCAAGTTTTCCAAGATTGGGATCATTCACAATCCGACAGACCGAGCTGTAGACGCCTTTCGCTCATTTCTCCCACTCAACAGCAACAAGGTCGAGTCACTCACGTACAAGATGAGTAACTCCGAAGCCATATCCTATTTTTTCCCCTTCCATGAGAACGAGATGTTCTCCGAGACTGGGCTTATCAAAGGGCGCAACATGACGACTGGAAATGTCGTGATCATCGACGATACAAAGCTCTTGAACCGTCACGAGTTCGTGATCGGAATCTCGGGTATCGGGAAGTCGACCTATCTATTTGCCAACATGACGAACAAACACATGCTCGGCCGGAAGGTCATCACAGTCGACCCAAAAGGGGAGTTCGGACGCAATTATGCGGATCTAGGTGGTGCCTGGGTGAAGTTCCAACTGAAAGGGGGAAATCGCATCAATCCGATGGACCTTCCGAAGATCAGCGAGAAGATCCAAATGGAAGAATCGGAGCTCGGCAACATCTTGCTGACGAAGATTTCAAATCTACTGGTCATGTTCAAACTTATGTATAACTCGATGACGGATCTACAGGAAGACATCTTGAGTCGGTATATACAAAGGGTTTACGAAGAGAAGGGAATCGATGAGACGACCGATGTGAACCGTCTATCAGTCACGGACTATCCGATTTTAGAGGACCTGTACAAATTGATCGAGCGAGACAAGCAAGACGACCCACCACTCTACGACCGGATCCGTGATTTTCACACGACACTCGAGACCTATGTATTCGGCATCTATTCGGAACTGTTCAATGGACCAACGAACGTCAATATCGCAAACGACCTGATTTGTTACGACCTGAAAGAGATGAGCAACAACGAGAAGATTCAGCGGATCCTCTTTTATAACATATTGTCGCATACGACGTATGAGATCATGAGTGGCGACCGTGAACCGAGTGATATCTTTATCGATGAGGCGCATGTGATTGCTGACCCGAAGGTGCCGAAGGCGATGGAATTCATCTACTTCATGATGAAGGTCTTGCGTTCCTTCAACTGTGGCATCACGACAGCGTCTCAATCGGTTGAAGATTTCTTGTCGGCACGTGATGAAAACCGGAACTACGGAAAGGCGATCATCACACAGTCCGTGCAGCGTCTGTATCTTCCGATGAGTGAAGAAGAATTGAAGTATCTCGAAGAAGAGCTTGGGAACACGTTCTCGAAAGAAGAGCGCTCGACACTGATTCTGAAAGATGGAAAGAAGAAAGAACAGGCCGGAAAGGGCATCTTCTACACCGGTTCAAAAAAGATCAAACTCGAGGTCCAGTTGAACGAAGTGACCGAGAAACTTTGGTTTGAACAAAAAAGTATCAACGAACTCACGATGTAAAAAGGGATGATGGTATGGATCCACGACAGACAGCAAAGACGATCGGTTCGATCTTACTGACGAAGATACTGTTCAGTCCGCTTGGACTGATTGCGGTAGGCGTGACGTTTCTGTTGATCTTGGTGCCTGTCTTCATGTCTGTTGCGAGTAAAGGTGAAGATTTCAACCTAGATGACCCTGACCGTAATCTGAATGCTCTCTCAGGCGGTGTAGGAGGCGCTTACTGCGCTGTAGACGGAGAAATCAATGAAGAACTCTGGTCGGCTCAGTTCGCCTCAGCAGGCGTGTTTTCGGGCAAAGAGGACGTGTTCATACGAGTTGCTAACGAGCAGGGGATTGATCCAGTACTCATGGCAGCTATCGCACTTCATGAGACGGGGTATGGGACATCCTCAGCTGTCGTGGAGAAGAACAATCCAGGAGGGTTGATGGGGGCGGGTGGTCTCTTCGTCTTCGACACGCTTGAAGAGGGCATCGAATCGATGGGACAGACCTTACACAATCGCATCATCAAAGACGGTCTAGTGACGATCACAGACCTTGGCTCGGTCTATGCACCGATAGGAGCTAGCAACGACCCGACGAACTTGAATGTCCACTGGGTCCCGAACGTCACGAAAGTGGTTAGCTCGTTAGGTGGATTGACGATGAACTGTGAAGTGCTCGTTGGAAACTTTGTCCAACCGATCCCGAATGTTGTCATCAACTCGAATTTCGGGATCCGAGTACATCCCGTTACAGGAGAGATTAAAGCGCATGAAGGCGTGGACCTTGCGTGTCGTCGACCGGACCCGATTTTTGCAACAAAAGGCGGCCGTGTCGTATTTGCGGAATACTCAAAAGGAAATCTGAGTACGTACGGAAATGTCGTCGTCATCGAGCATGAGAACAAGCTCTTCAGTTTATATGCCCATCTCAGCAAGATCGATGTCGAAGTTGGCCAGATGGTCGGGCAACTCGAAAAGGTCGGGGAATGTGGAACGACCGGCAGATCAACTGGAGACCACCTCCATTTTGAGATCCATACGGACCGGATGTTCGGGAACCGGGTCAATCCAATGGATTATCTGACGACAGGGGAAGGTGATGACGAGTGAGGCAACTGAACCTAGCAACGATTCTACTAGGGATGAGCACGCTGATATTGGCTCTTGTGAGCTTCAATCTCTATTTCAGCAACAAAGACACACAAGAAACAAATAAACGCTTAGAAGAGCAGGTAGCGCGTCTAGAGATGGATGCTGGTGAGACAGAAGAGATTTATTCCGAGACAGAGGCGTTCCTCGATGCCTTGTTTGAAGGGGAGGCACTCGATTATTTTACTGAATCTTACCGAATAGAAGTGGAAGACGAAATGACAGATGAAGAATCGATGTACGAAGACAACCAGAATAATACAGAAGAACTCGAGGTCTTCAACATCTCCGTCAGACCTCAAGAAGAGGGATACAAGGTCTACGCCATCTACCGTGTCACACTGACAGGTGTGGGAGAAGAACAGCAGCGAGTCATGTATCTGATGTCACAGATCGAATGGGTTCAAGAGGATGGGTGGAAGGTCGATTCACATGATTTAGAGCCACTCGTGTCAGGGGATTCAATTGAACAGGCTATAGGAACCGAATGATGTCGAGAGAGGATGGGTGAGATGAAAGATACGTTACAACGTGTTGTCACCATTCAACAAGACGTACAAAAAAAGATAGATGGATGGATACAGCGACTTTCAAGGTCAGCCATCGAGCAAGAAGAAAGACGCTATGAATTGATGTACGGCAAGCCACTCAGTGAGAAAGAGATCATCGAGATCAAGAAAGGTGTCGTCGTCCGATATGCGATGATTTTGATCGTCCCGGTGCTCGTCATCGTGTTGACGGTACTCAACCAGGGGGTGATGTGATGCCGAAGTCGATGAAGTTTCTGTTAGTAGCATTGATCATTCTACAATTTCTCTTTCCCTATATTGTACTCGCAGAACAAGGAGAATTCTTGGAAGATACACTTCAAGATTATAAAGAAACCCAATCGAGTAATGAGAAAGTAGAAAGGGCAGAGTCTTACATGGAGAATGTCCTTTATCTTGATAAATATGATTATGATACAAATCAATTTGAGTGTAAGTGGCATGAGATAGGTTGTCACACCAATGGATTTTTCTTCACTACAATCAGTGGTTTTGTATTTGGAGCGATTGATAGTTTTAGCAAATTCCAAATAGACTCAAATTTTATTATGGGAAATCCAGTCTATGAAGGATATATGCTTAACTTTAAGACTTTGGCGTGGACGATTGCAGCCATCTTTATCTTGTGGCAGACTACAAAAATTATCATCTTATACAGTGGTAACGGCGAAGAGGGGATGAACTCCCTTCAAGACAAGTTAGTGGCTATTGTGACAGGAGGTATTCTACTAGGGATCTACTCACAGTTGTTTGAATGGCTCTTGGAACTGACACATTTGTTGACGGAGACAATGTTGACGTCTCCGGCCACGCACTATGACATTATGCAGGTGATGGCTGTGAACGCAGTTGGGTACGGTCTGATTTTGATGATTGTAGTGTCAGCAATCTTGTTTGTATTCTTCCTGTCCGTCTTATATCGCACTGTGTTGTTCGTCATCTTGTACATTACAGGAGTCCTGGCGATTCCAACAATCGTGAACGACCAATACAATTTCTTTAATCTATGGTTGAAGACAGTCGTGAGTAACATCCTAACATTGACACTTCAATTACTTTGTTTTGTATTGGGTATCAAAACATTGGTAAGTTTAGAAGACGGAAATATGGTCGTAGGCATGATTTTTTTCTTAGTAGGTCTTTCAATTCCTACTCTTCTGAATCAGTTCGGTGCATCTACAGGAACTGCAAGGTCTGTAGGTTCATCCGTAAAATATGTGGCGAGATACGCAGTCCGAAGATAAAGGAGATGTACACATGAAGAAAGTACTTTTAGTTTTATTTCTACTAGCTATGATGAGTTTATTGATTGCATGTAATTCGAATGATGAGGGCTCGAATCAAACAAATGATAGTAAAGAAGTTTTTACGGATGAAGATATTCAAAAAGCTGAAGATATGGTCTTGTTTCTAAATGAACGATTGGCAGATCTAGAATCAGAGGTAAATCAAAAAATAGAAGACAAAGAGCTAAAATTCGAAGATGAGAAGACGTTCAATGAGTCAGTTCAGGAATTAGCTTCAAAGACGGTTTTTACTGAACTTGAAGAAAACTATGGAGATGCTTTTGTATCTGGTAATTCTGATGAAGAGAATATCAGAATTTACTTTAATACATTGAGTAGTGAACCATGTAGTCTTGGTCATTGTGAATACGATGGGATAGAAACAATGGAGGTCGAGGTGAGCGATACTGAAGAGTATCGATCCACTAACTTTAATGTCACGGAATTAGTGTTTATTAACGCTACTTACAAATATGAAAATACTGAGGAAGAAGAATCTGCTGAGGTTCGGTTTGTAAAAACAAAAGATGGCCAATTGATGGTCACTTCCCATCCAGCTTTAGATTTAAAGTCCATTGATCTTAGAAAGTTTGATGAAGAATACAACAAAATCCAATCTAACGTACCTGAAGGCGAAGTAGAGTCCGAACAAGAAGAGTATCGAGATGAAGTCAAAGAAGTTCTTAATCTTTATCCGGAACTTCAATAGTGATGAAGGCGGTGAACGAACATGGTCATTCGAACGATTGCTAACCGTGTAGGGACTATCGAGATCAATCAAGATTCAGTTTATTTTTTGCAGCCTCTGACGGCTTTTGGAACAGACGATATGGAAATGATTGAACAAGCTTACGAAAAGTCCTTTGTACGTATCAAAGAATCGACACCTTTAGTGCCGGTCAAAGAGATCACTTTCCAGGCGGGACAAGTACGCTATGAATACGATGTGACAGGATTAATGGCATTTACAGCACTCCGTGCTTTTGAATTTGAAAAGAAACTTCCTTTTTATTTAGATCTGATCAAGCTAGCAAAAAATCAACAAATTAAGATTCTCTGGCAGAAAGAGAATTTTGTATTGAATCGAGAAGAGAAAAAATTATTTGGAATGGTCATCGAAAATGACGTCATGCCTATTGCTGACAATAAAGATCCTGTATCTGCGGTGAAAGAATTGATTATCATCTCTTTGACCAAGCTAAATGAGCTGATAGATAGACCAAAGAGGATGGATTTCTTAGAACCAAGTGAAGAAGTAATTCGATTTGCGGAAACGATTTTCCTGAAACTCAATTCACTTGATGAAATAGAAGGGTATTTAAAAGAAAAGATAGAACAGTTTGAGGAACAACATAGAGTGGAGGAATTAGAACGGGAAAGGCTATTGAACGAGCGCAGCAGTTTTGTAAAATTTCGTGAACGTGTGAAAGAGAAAGTGCAATTTCAGAATGCTAAACCATCAACCTCTAAAAAGAAGTTTAAAAAGGCTGACCAACAAGGTAACTCAAAACTATTTGTGGGAATCGCAATCATACTACTCTTAGCATTTGGATTGAACATTGCACTGACACAAGCCACTGAAGGGAAAAAGGAAGAGAATGCTTTCTATAATGAACCGAATATAGAATATTTCGTGAGTACTCAATTTATGAATCAAAAATAGCAAAAATCGATTATAATTAGTTTACTTGATTTCGAGAGAATCTAAGAAGGATAGAAGTGAGGGGGGATGATGTGCATACAAAACGGATAACGAATCATGGACGTATGGTTATTCCAAAGGAGATTTTAGATGTCTTTCAGTTAAAAGAAGGGGATCGGGTGGATATTACCCATGATGAGAGACGAATTATCATTGAACCACACCGGCAAAGATACGTATGTGCTGTCACAGGTAAAGTAACGGACGAGGCGATTCGGATTGGTGAGGCGTGGATCAGTAAAGAAGGATTAAAACAGATTGTGAAATATATGAGTGCAGATTAAATACTTTTCGAGTACAAAAAACTTGTACTCGAAGAGTATTTTTTGTTTCAACCATCTATAAAAATCATTAGTGATGAAAATAAATTAATTAGGGCACTTGAGTTAACCTTCTCAATAGCTGTATGTCTTTGTTATTGTTCTTGGGTTTTATGTTACCTAATATCTTTTGCTCTACTTCAGGTGTCCAATAAATTTTAAGTTTATTTCTCGCGCGGGTTATAGCTGTATAGAAGATATTGTGAGTTATAAGTTCGTCAACTTCATCAGTTATTACGATTTTAATAGAGTCGAATTCCAAACCTTGTGCTTTGTGTATAGATATAGCATATGCGACTTGAAAAGGAATTACAGCTTTTGAAGCACTGTCGTCATCATCATCCTCACTTTCAAGTTTATTGACAGAGAAACGTATAATAGAATTTTGGCTATCTGAGCTTTCCAATAGATCAAATTCTTGATTGAATGCGTCTACACCATTAATTACTGTGTCCAATTTTATCTCGAACTGTATACGTTCAGTAA
Source organism: Solibacillus isronensis (assembly GCF_900168685.1). NCBI lineage: Bacteria > Bacillati > Bacillota > Bacilli > Caryophanales > Caryophanaceae > Solibacillus > Solibacillus isronensis. The sequence goes on from NZ_FVZN01000012.1 coordinate 79,669, forward strand.
ATTCTCCACTATCAATAATTTCTATGCCTACTATCCATCCTTTCATATTGTTATAAATCAATGGTGCAAAGCGACCACTATCATTGAATAAAATTGGATCATTGACCTTATATTGTTGAATACCCCACGATACAGGGGTACTCAAATTGCTTTCTTGTAAAAAGCGGTTAATATTGTTTATTCCGTAGAGGCCATCATAATTAAGGCATAAAATAATTTCATCTACCTCAGTGGCGTCGAAGATTGAAACGTTCAATGAAGTAGAGTAGTCATTACGTGTGATAAGTTCAAGAATGTTATCATCCATGTTGCGTACTCTATCCCATAATTTGAGGAGTTTTTCATTATTACTTCTATATGGTTTAGTCAATTCAAATACAGAGGTGTCAGGAATAAATTCACGTGCCATACTGAACCAGTTGCCAAACTGAATAGAAGCTATCTGATATGAATCGCCGACCATAACTAAAAGCTTGTATGTAGCCTTAATAAGAATATCTTTCATATCCCGATTATTTACAGTACTACACTCATCAATTATGAGTAAATCATAGTCAGTAGCGTTATTCCGACTCTTTAAAAATTTTGTGATGGTTGAGAAAGTACAATTTGCAGCTGTTACTCGTCGCTTTAAATTATCGACAGCAGGATTAGTCTGGGCTAAAAAAAGTTTTCTCTTATCAGCGAAGAAATGTGCTAGGTGGTTTATCAGGGTAGACTTCCCTGTGCCAGCCGATCCATACATTAAAGCCACATGTGAGTGTTCAAACATTTGGGTTAAAATTTCTTTCTTCTCATTACAGTCAACACCATGGTTAGGTTGATTTAACCATGCATTCACAGAATTTGAATAGTTTTGAACGCCACTTCCCGCTAGATCTGCAAGTCTTTCAATAATGAATTGAGTATTGTCTTTATAACCATGGATAAAAATATGACCGTTTTTAATCATTAACTTGCTGTTTTCAAAATGTCCATGCCATAAAGTAGAATTATAAGTGTCTACAAGTTCTGTAATATGATCAAAACCAACAATATCCTTTAATGGAGTGAAAAGTTGTTGTTTAATTTCGGTATTGTTCTTAACCAAACGGGCAAGTATCTCGTGTTGTCTTTCAGTAGAATCAATGCAAGCAAATAAATCTCCAAGTCTTGGATTATGACCAACTGGCGAGGTGTTAAAAGGCATCTTATCGAATGGGATACAGCTATTTTTCACATAAAGTCGAGACATATAATTATTTGAATAAATATGCGACTGGTTTTTAATTACCTTGTTATTCATATGGAAAAGTAAATAGCGCAGCAGATTACTACCAGGAGCATTTGCTTTTAATATCTCGCGGCAATTTTCTAAGTCATCAAAGAATATAACCTTCTTTGCACTTTGCGTCGCTAGTTTCCTAACCTTTTCAAATTCGGTATCAGAGAAATCAACGAGCTCAGTCAAATTAAACCCTGTTGAAGTTAAAAATCTTGAAATGCCCTTTTGCTCAGCATATCCAGTCTTGATAGGTCTACCTCTAACGATTCTTGTGAAGTTACTAAATTCACAATTTCGAATTGCGACTTGCCAACCTACAATGAGAGTTATAGGCATAGTTTTTCCAAGGATTTCAATGCTATTGTGAGCCAAGTCCAAAGTGACAGCGTAGTTATCTGATATTTCTAAATTCGTAAATGCGATAATCCGATTTGACTTGCTCGCATAATCGTTGGCAGGAGTGAGGGTCACCTCATAGTAAATTTGCTGATCTATAAAGAAAGGCTTAATCTTTTGAATGTAATATTTCTCTGAATTGTCGTAACCCTGGCCAATAGAGCTGTTTATTTTATCGGAAATTTTCTCATAATACCCCTGCATGTTTGCATCTAAATTCAATGGGAAAGTATCAAGATTCTCCAGAACACTTAGAGAAAAACTATCCTGTAGGAGGTTTTTGAGTCTCATAAGGTACTCATAGTATTTCAGCATTAAGCGTTCTGAATTTTCTTCGTCAAGAGTATAGTGGGATGCGACAATTTGTAAATAATCATGGAACCTTTTTAAGACTTTTAAATTTCCTTTTGCTTTAACAAAGACAATGGCTTTGCAGATATTTTCATAGCTGTTTTCGATGTCTTCACCATTAGCATAATACTTCAGCATTATATGCTCGACAAAATTCCGTAGTTGAGAAAGAATATCTTGCGATACTGCGCCCCTTGTCGAAGTACTAAGACTATCTATGTGACGGCAAATAACCCTGTTAATATTTAAAATCTGTGTATCTATTTGAGAAGTTATTTCACCCGACATTTTACTACCTCCAATAAACTTCTACCATTAAATCTCTAGTATAGGAAGTTCGTTTACCATATTTTTAGTTAACACCAACACCTACATTGTGCTAATACTCTGACATCCTAACTTATAAATAGAAATATTTAGTCTACTATTAAAATTCTAACCTTTTATTCTACATAATCCCATCTTTTCTTAGAAGGTATAGGGGTCCCGAGCGCTTAGTGGGAATTTGTATCGATAAGGGGTACAAATTCCCACTAAACCAATGTTTCAAGGCCTATTTATTTTTTATATTCAATTCTCTTAAGTGTTTAGGAATAGATAACAAGTCAAATTTATACTCTCCAAGAAAAGTGATATGCTCCCAATTAATAGGAGATACATGCTTCATATACTTAGTTACTTCGGGATCTATTTTGACGAGATAATTATAAGCTGCTTGTAAGTAGACGGCGTTCCATATACTTATTGCATTTATTAACACATTAAGCGCACTAGCACTTTGAAGTTGTCGGCGAATATCGCGCTCCATAAATTTTCCGCGTCGCCCAAAAAATAGTTCTCTAGCTAAAGCATTAATCGCTTCTGTCTTATTTAGTCCATGAGTGATCCTTCGCCGTAGCTCACTATCTGTAATATAATCTATCATAAAAATGCTCTTTTCAATGCGACCTAGTTCTCTCAGTGCAAGAGCTACTCTATTCTTACGTGCGTATGAGCCTAGCTTTCCTAATAGTAAAGAACTAGATACTTTTCCTGTTTGAATCGAATAGGCGATTCGTTTAATTTCATCATAGTTTTCTTCAATAATTTTTACATTGATTTTTCCGCTTATATCTTCTGATAAGTTAGGGTAGTAGGAAGGTGATTTGATAGAAAATAATTGTGATTTTTTTATATTTCTGATGCGAGGTTCAAAATCAAAGCCTAGTAATGCGGTCATTCCAAACACCTGATCAGAATACCCATTTTTAATTGTACTAGTATTAGAAGTAGTAATTAACGTATCTCATGTTATCAACTACTTCTTTTTTATTTCCTTATAGATTCATTATATGTACTATGAATTTTATGGATATATAGTATCTAACGAAATGATTTTAGACATGGGGGGAAATTTTGAAAGTACAAGAAGTTCTCATTCATGAGAAGAAAAGATATCTGTTAATTGACAATGGAGGGCATCCAGTTACTTCAGTTGCAAAGTATATAAAGTATTTAGATAACATTGGAAAAGCTGAAAACACACTAAAGTCATACTGTTACCATCTAAAGCTTTACTTTCAATTCCTAGAGGAGTGTAGATTAGAATATCAAGAAGTAAACCTTGATATTTTAGCTCAATTCATCGGTTGGCTGAGAATCCCTGATCAATCTACAAAAGTCATTTATTTTGAAGCAACCTTAGCGAAACGATCAGAAAAAACGGTCAATACCATCATAACGTGTGTCATAGGGTTCTATGACTATTTGACTCGTAATGAGGATTACGGGGGGAATTTAAATGATCAATTAATAAAGCAAGCCCCAGGGCGTTTTAAGACTTTCAAACCTTTCCTTCATCACATTACAAAAGGGAATTCTTATGATAAAAACATTTTAAAGATTAAGGAACCAAAGCGTTTAATCAAAACTTTGAGTAAAAATCAAATCCAAGTGATCCATGATGCGTGCAGCAATATACGGGATGAATTATTATTCCGTATATTATATGAAGGAGGATTACGGATTGGAGAGGCCCTTTCTTTGTGGGTAGAGGATTTTGATATAGGTAAAAACGCTGTTACGGTGAGGAAATCCAAAACACCAGATGGAGAAAAACGAAAAGTTTATGTGTCTATTGAGACTATGAATCTCTTTCAAGATTATCTAATAGACTATCATTCTTACGAAATTGATAGCAATTATGTTTTTATCACCTTAACTGGACCAAATCGTGGTAAACCAATGACTGATGGTTCTGTACGTTCTTTAATTAAACGGATGAAGAAAAAAACAGGAATAGATTTTACCCCTCATATGCTCCGGCATACATATGCCACAGAGTTACACGCAGCAGGAGTTGATATTGCCATCATACAGAGGTTATTAGGGCATGCACACGTTCAAACAACCATACAGACTTATATCCATGCATCCGATGAAACCATACGTGAAAGCTGGGAACAAGCTCATTCAAATAAAAAAATGGGAAGAAGAGATAAATAATGATACAGAACACATTCAAAATAAAACCCCTTCCCCATCATTTGGAACAGATAAATGAACCATTACTTGGATATTGGGCAAATGATGTGTGGGATGTACAAGAATGTCCCTTTTTGGATAAACATTATGATTGGAATAGAAAATTGATTTTTGATAAGGTACACAATCTTAGATTAAAAAATGAATTAAAATATTATTTTTATAAGGGGTTACAGGAGACAAGGATCTCGATTATCTATGCTTTTATGCATTATTCTCCATGTCTTAAAGTTTTTACAGAATTCATCTCTCGATATTATGCTGATTTAGATTCTATTATTGATATTCCGAAAGAAAAGTTTCTAATAGAGTATCGAACATTTCTTGTAGAGAAAGGAAAATCAGTTGAGATTGTACACCGGAAAAAGTCATCACCGTGGATGTCACCAACAGTTCAACCATCATTGTATATTAGACTATTTCTTCAAGTTTATGATTTTTATTATTACTTTTATGACGAACGAGAAGAAACAGATAAGGATTGTTGGGATGTACGAAATTTGAAGATTAATTATAACAATACAATCAGTAGATATTCATTAGACTTTTCGAAAATTCCGCAACCTTATAGACAATTATTTAAAAAATATATAAAGACTCGCCTAGTTGTTCAGCAATCCATTAGCTTTTCTACAGCAATATGTTATTTAAATAGACTTTTGTTTTTCTTCACCTTTTTGAAGGAGAAATATCCTGAGTGGAAAGAATTAAATCAGCTATCTAGAATGGATATTGAGGAGTATATTGAATACTTGCGACATTCTACTATTAAAAAAGGAAAATATTTAATTAATCCAGATCACAATTATGTAAATCGTTTTTTAATAGACCTTAAAACGTTTATCTCATACATACAAAAATTCGAATGGGAAGAAGCTCCGATAAAGTCAGTTATTTCACTATTGTCAATTGAGGATATTCCTAAAAAGAAAAGAGCAAAGGCTGATGAAATTAAATATATTCCGGATGAAGTATGGGAACAGTTAGTTTGCCATATTAACCAACTTTCCTCAGATCATATACCTATAATTCTTCTAATGGAAGCTACAGGTTTTCGAATTAGTGACGTTTTATCACTTATAATTGACTGCTTAGTAAAACAAGAAGATGGCTGGTGGATTATCGGAGATCAAAGAAAAGTAAGTTATAAAAATCATAAAGTTCCTATTTCAGAAGAAATTGCTAATGTTGTCTTGGTGCAGCAAGAAATTACAAAAAAGAGATCCTCTTTAGACACGAACCCTAAGAAATATTTGTTTCCAGTACTTAAAGGGAAAAGGATGGGTAATCCCATATCGCAGGATTCCATAAAGCTGAACCTTAATAAACTAGCTAACAGATGTAATATTAAGGACAAGGATGGAGAAATTTATTGGTTTAAAAATCATGCATTTCGACACCGTTACGGTGTTAATTTGATTAATAACGGAATGAATATCCTTCATGTTCAAAAATTGATGGCACATGCCAGTCCTGAAATGACATTAGTCTATGCCCAAATTCATGACCAGACACTCCGTGATGAATGGGAAAAGGCTCGAGATAATGGCGCAGTAAGATTAGATACACGTGGAGAAGTTATTGTCGCTGATTTAGCTCAACAGGCTAAAGAAAATGGAGTTGAACTGGAGTGGATACGTCACAACATGGACTCCATTCGTTTAGATCATGGGTTTTGTGTAAAAAGCCCAAAACTTCATTGTGATTTTCTTGAACAGACATTGGAACCACCATGTATTAAAAACAACTGCCGAAGTTTTCACGTTGACAAGACTTTTCTCGACTATTATCAAGAACAGATATCTAAAATGGAAGCTGATATTGAAGTATACAAAAAATCCGGAAGGTTACGTTCCATTGAGTTAATTGAACCCAAATTAAAAAGATATAAAGAATTAGCAAATGGTTTACTACATACTGGTGGAATCTTTGGTTTAGATAAAACTAGACGTGAGTATGTTGGAGATGAACGTGAGAAGGTGATGCAAAATGTCTAATGAAACCCCAAATACTGAAGGTATTATAAAATATGCGAAGTTGAAAACGGAAAAGTCCATTCAAAAAGTTGAAGAAGCGATCAAAAAGATGATAAAAAAACAAATGAAAATCAATTTTAACTCTATATCTGCAGAATCAGGGGTTTCAAAGGCATTTCTATACAGAAATACAAAACTCCGAGATCGAATCGAAACACTTCGCAAACAACAAGAGGGTCTCCCCTCAATAAAGCAAGTTAAAAGGAATATGAGTGACGCATCAAAAGATGTAATTATCGCTTCCTTACGGAAGCGAGTCAAGCATTTAGAAAAGGAAAATAAAGAAATTAAAGAACAATTGAAAATTCAATATGGGAAAATGTATGAGGATATTTAAGTTCCCACTCTTTTTCCTTTCCCTGTTGATTTTTTTCTTGTAATATGACGAAGCCATAAAAATGTTGAATGTCTTTTTTGTACAATGACATCGGATTCATGAATATTTATGTTAAAATATCGAAGAGATTTTGAAAGATTGTACTTAAAATATAGGGTCATTTAGTGGAAAAAGAAATTTCAATAGAAATAAAAAATTGCAAGGTAAAATAGTTAAAAAAGGCTGAGTATATATGAAGATTTCTTTAATTGTTGCGATGGATAAGAATAGAGTAATTGGTAAAGAGAATGACATTCCTTGGAGAATTCCGAATGATTGGAAGTATGTTAAAGATACTACAAATGGACATTCAATTATATTAGGTAGAAAGAACATTGAGTCTATCGGAATAGCTTTACCTGGCAGAAGGAATATTATTCTGACACGAGATAAAGGTTTTAATTTTGATGGATGTGAAATTGCCCATTCAATTATAGATGTTTTTGAGTTATGTAAAGATGAAGAAGAGATTTTTATTTTCGGTGGAGAACAGATTTATAGTTTGTTCTTACCTTATGTTGAAAAAATGTATATAACAAGAATTCATCATGAATTCGAGGGAGACACATTTTTTCCTGAAGTTAATTTTGATGAATGGAAAGAAGAATCTGTTGAAAAAGGAATTATGAATGAAAAAAACCCATATAACTACTATTTTCATGTTTATAAAAGAATAAATTTATTAAGCTAACAGTTTCAGAGATTTTAAGTAAAACTTTTAAAAAATGATTAAAATATTAAGCAACAATAATTTTTGGTTAGAGAGAGGTTTGGAAAATGAAAAAAATTGACATTTTAAATGGTGGATATGTGATCTTACAAGACTACATGGGTTCCGACTTATCTGTTACAAATTCAGCTCGTGTTTCTTATAACAAGAAAAAGGACGTTCTTGACGATAAAGATAAGGGACTCATTGACTTTCTCGCTCGTGAAGGTCACACAAGTCCATTCAGACACACTTCACTTCAATTTGAAGTTTACGTCCCTCTTTACGTCGCAAGACAACATTGGAAGCATATCATTGGTTCTGGATTTCAGGACCCATTCGTTGCTTGGAATGAATCTTCTCGTCGTTATATTACTGAAGAACCAGAGTTTTACATACCTAATGCTAATGAGTGGAGATCGAAACCAGCAAATTCAAAACAAGGCTCTGGCGAGAATTTAAGTGAATTATCTGGAGGAGTTTTTACAAAGAAGCTTGAAGAGCATATTGCTGAAGGTGAACGCCTTTATGAAGAAGCCATGGAAGCTGGTGTGGCTCCAGAACAAGCTCGATTATTTCTTCCTGCTTACTCTATGTTTGTGAGATATTATTGGACTGGTTCTCTTCAAGGTGTAGCCCATTTCTTGAATTTAAGACTCCCAGAGGATGCCCAATACGAAATTAGAGTTCTTGCTGAAGCTGTGCAGGAATTAGCACATGAGAAGTTTCCATTGTCCCTTGACGCTCTCCTCAAATATAACTAAAAAGTAAGGATGGTTCTTGTTAATTCCATTTATTTAAGTGCTTTAATGGAAGATGATGGCTAACGACTTTGAGTCGTTAGTCATTTTTAATCATTCTTTAAATACATGTCTATAATGAAAGAACACAATTAAATTCTAACTTTTTTATAAAAAGGTATTGATAACCATTTGTGTCTGTATAATGCTCTTCTATGTTTAGATCGGTCTCATGGTGCAACAAACCATCTAAAACATGAATGGCATCCCTTGAATTAGTATGAATAATTTTTGTGTAATAAGAAGAAAATTGATCACTTGTAAATCGATAGATGGTGGTTCCCTTTCCTGTTCCGTAATGTGGGTTTGAATCTGCATGTAGTGATGAAACACCTAGCTGCATCCTCATACCATCTGACGAGGATGTTGTACCGTCTCCCCAATAGGAAGGTAATTGTAATTTGTGATGAAAATTTACTAATACGGCTTGGGCCTTATTCATTGCTTCTTCATACATGCGCCATTGAGATACATTGGCTAATTGCTTATATGTAAGTCCGGGTGTTGCTTCAGCCATTTTGCTTAAACCAATATTCATTCCCATTCCTAAAAGGGCAGCCATGATAATGATTGTTTCCTCTTTATCTGGTTTTCGATTATTGGAAGCATGGGTGAATTGCTCATGAAACCCTGTTATATGAGCAACATCCATGAGTAAATCAGTTAATTTTATTCTTGGCAGCATTTGATAAAGGCTTGCACTAAACTTTTTTGCTTCTTCTGGAACATCTTTTTCTAAGCGTGCAAGTGATAGCTTTCCTTTTTCAAGAGAAACCCCGTCTAACTTGTTGGAATTGGCAGCTAACCACTTTAACCTTTCGTTAAGGCTTCTGGATCTTTCCGTCATATAATCTTCGAATGATAAACTAACTGATAATCTCGTATTCTCCTTCGTTTGGTTCCATGTATCTTCTGAAAATAAATATTCCTCAAAATCTCTATATTGTCTGCTACCAACAATGGAAACATCTCCTGCCCGAACATGCTCCCGAAGTTCCGTTAAAACAGCCATTTCATAGTAATGACGGTTGATTGTTGTACCATCATCCTCGTATAAATGCTTTTTCCATCGTTTTGAAATAAAATCCACCGGTGAGTTTTCAGGTACTTTTCGCTTCCCAGATTCGTTCATTCCTCGGATAATCTCTACAGCTTGTAAAAGTGGCTCATTTGCCTTTGTAGATTGAAATTCCAATACTCTTAATAACGTGGGTGTATATTTTCTAAGTGAATAGAATCGTTTTTGTAATAAGTCTAAATAATCATAATCAGCAGGACGTGCAAGCTCTTGAGCTTCTTCCACCGAAGAAACAAAAGAATTCCATTCAATAATCGATTCTAGAACTTCAAAAACGTCTAACTTTTCCTGTTTTGCTTTGATTAAAGCCTGTCCGATGTTCGTAAAGTGTATAACCTTCTCATTTAGCTTTTTACCGTTTTGTTTCTGGATTTCTTCCTGTGCCTTACGACCTTTTGATAATAGACTGAGTATTTGTCTGTCATGAATTTCAAATGCTTTATCCGTTAACTCCTGAGTAAGATATAATAAATAGACGGTTAATATTGAATATCGTTTGCTTTCTTGAAAGTCACGGAATGCATAAGGTTCATATCTTGAACCTAAGCGAGATAGCTGTAACAAGCGATTGCGATGTAAATGACTAATTTGTACCGTTTCTAATTCCATTCCTCGTATGTATTCGAGTCGTTCTATTACTTTTAGAAATGTTTCGGGTGAAGGGTGGCCAGGTGGTTCCTTTAACCAACCCAATATTGTTTTATTGGATTCTGATGGATGCTGCGATGTAATAATCTCTTCAAGTTTTTCCTTTTGCTCATTTGTAAGAGATTGATTCACCATATTAAATAGCTTCTTTTCAGCCATCGCTCTTGCCTCCCACACTATTCTTTCAAGTGTAGTGAAAGCAGGCAGTATGATTTTGTTTTTTCTTAGAAAGTCGATACATTCATGTAGAAGATGAACGGCATCACCATTTTCCAAAGCTAATTGATGAAGATACTTAAATGTCATTCGGTATTCTTTTAGGGTAAAAGTTACAAAATCGTATTCACTTCGAATTTCTTTTAAATGATCCCAAAGTGTATTTTCTCTTTGAGGATAAAGACTAAGTGAAGATGGACTGGCACCGATTTGTTTTGTTATATAATGTATGACCGAATCTGGAATGCTTTTGATATGAGTGTACGGCCAACCGGGGTACCGAAGAACAGCTAATTGAACGGCGAACCCTAACCGGTTTTCTTCTCTTCTTCGTTTATTTATAATTTCTAAATCTTGCTTGGAAAAGGTGTAGTAGGTTCCTAGCACCCACTCATCTTCAGGAATTTGCATTAGAGCTAGTCTTTGATCTGGCGTAAGTAATTCTCTTCCCCTTGCAATTTTCATATTGTATCATCCTATTTCTGCAATTATTCAGTTTATTAGTACAATTATATACCAATAGAGTGTACTCTATTGATACAAGTGTAGGAGACTGATAAAATCATAGTTAAGAGCGTCTCATAAGACTTGTCTCAAAAAATGAGGTGATATTTTGCGGAAAATTGGTTATATACGTGTCAGTTCAACTAGCCAGAATCCTTCAAGGCAAGTTCAGCAACTGAACGAAATCAGAATGGATATTATTTTTGAAGAAAAAGTTTCCGGAGCAACAAAAGATCGTAAGCAACTTCAAAAGATGTTAGAGGATATACAAGAAGGCGACATCATTTATGTTACAGACTTAACTCGGATCACTCGAAGTACGCAGGATTTATTTGAATTGATTGATTTAATACGAAGTAAAAAGGCGAGCTTAAAATCACTCAAGGATTCATGGCTAGATTTATCAGAAGATAATCCTTACAGTCAATTCTTAATTACGGTAATGGCTGGTGTTAATCAATTAGAGCGAGATCTTATCCGTATGCGTCAACGTGAAGGGATTGAGCTGGCTAAGAAAGAAGGCAAGTTTAAAGGCCGGTTAAAGAAATATCATAAAAATCACGCAGGAATGAATTATGCAGTAAAACTATATAAAGAAGGCGGTATGACTGTAAATCAAATTTGCGAAATTACTAATGTATCTAGGGCTTCATTATATAGAAAGCTATCGGAAGGAAACAAATAGTTTGTCCTGATTCTATCAAAAGGTGTATTTTTTCACCAACATTTTTAGGCATGAAATGTCGGCAATTATTATCTATTTTGTTTTATAGTAAATATTGAAAGGGATTAAACTTATGGATTGGCTAGAAAGAATGAACAATGCGTTAAACTACATTGAAAATAGTCTGGATGAAGAAATAGACTACAAAAAGATTGCAAAAGCAGCTAATTGTTCTGAGTTTCATTTTTCAAGAATGTTCTCTTCAATCTCTGGTATATCGCTATCAGAATATATTAGACGTAGACGGTTAACACTCGCAGCATTTGAAATTCAAAAAAGTGATATCCGGATCATTGATGTGGCAATTAAATATGGTTATGTTTCTTCTGATACTTTCTCACGTGCTTTTCAAAAAATGCATGGAGTATAGAGGGGTACAGTTAAAAGCCTTTCCCAGAATTTCCTTTCAAATTTCTATTAAAGGAGATACCGAAATGGAGTACAGAATTGAAAACCTTGATTTTGAATTAAGAATTGTTGGAAAAAGTAAGCCAGTAAAAACAAGCAGAGCATTTAAAACAATCCCTACGCTTTGGAACACTGCGAAAAAAGATGGATTTATGCAAGAACTAGTAGATATGTCATGGGAAAATCCAAAATGCACGCTTGAAAGCCTTCTGGGGGTTTGCGGAAAAGAAGCCGCCATAACAGATGAACAATTTTCCTATTTTATGGGCGTAAGATACGATGGGGAATCCCCAGAAAATATGGAGACGCTTATTATTCCCGCAAGTACATGGGCAGTTTTTCCGAACATAGTGGATGCATGGAAACGTTTATATTCCGAGTGGGTCCCTACCTCCGAGTATGAACTTGCAAATTTACCGTGTATAGAATGTTATTACGGTCCGAAGCATAAACCAAGACACGAACTCTGGGTCCCTGTTATCCCGAAGTAAATTACATATTCAGTAATAGAATGCTGTTTATGGAGTAACGAAAAAAGAGCCGAATTTCTCAATTTAGGTGATGGGAAATCAGGCTTTTTATATTGGAAATTCCTTATCGTTGTAAATCCGCATTTTCCTGACGCTACCCCTATTACCGGCGACTGCCGATATAATGCGATCGCTTTGTAATCACGAAGCAAATAATTTAAATTCAACATTACTCCCGATTCAGGAGAAAAAAATACTTCTTTACAACGCAAGTTTATGCCCCCTTTAAAGATACTGCAACCTTAAAATATTTTACCTTAAATTTTTAGAATTTTCTGTTCCATTAATTGAGGTAATATTTTCAAAACCGACGCCAACTTCATTTTAAGTAGGAAATCACATGAATATGACGATCCTTAGTTATTTGCTGTAAAAATAAAAAAACGCTGCAAGGAAGAACCTGCAGCGTGTATAAGACTATATATTTACCTCTATTAAAAAATTTCAGTTGTATTACGATTAGTAAACACATTTGGATTGCTGTTAGCAATTAATTCAATCGTCGGACGTAATTCATTAAATTCCATAATCGCCATTTTACGTTCCTTCGGAGAGCCTTTCGCAATAATACCATTCAAGATTACTGCTTTTTGTAAGATTACTGCCATATCAAAAGTCGTCATTTTTAATCACCTGTTAGTTGTTTTTGTTTCATTATACAAACGACCAGCACTTATGACAAAAATTGATTAGCTCCTGATGAATTTCAGCATAGAGGTTATGTATTTCTGTACATTCTTTACTTGTGTAAAGAGATCGGCCGTTACACGCTTCTTAAAAATCATTCCCTCGTCAGTGACCTGAATGAGTCGTTTCGTGCGTTTTTCAGTATCTTCCCATCGACCCTTTATTGTTCCGTCAGTTTCCATTTCTCGTACAATGTCGTATAAATAACCGTTAGACACATGCCAGCCAAAGCGTAATTTAAGTTGCTCATTTACTTCTGCAGCATAAAATTCTGTTCGATTCGAACCAATGTAAAACACCATGTAGCGTACGAGGTCTTTAACAGAGATTAATTTTGAAAAGTAAGTGCGAAGCGCTGCTGGTAGCTCATTTTCAGCTAAAAGAACACTGCCGCTATGATTTGAAAGCATATCACTGATACGATTAAGCACAATTTGTAATTCAGTAAAAAGTGTTTCATATTGCACCGTCATAGAGTGTAATGCCTTTTTGCCTTCGCTAGTTGTTCGATAAAACTTCATGTGCTTATCCATATTCAGGGCTAAATAGCCTTTAGCTTCTAATTCTTTCGCTATACGTGCAATGTAATCATACGAGCCTTTGCTATGTTCAAACTCAGTCGTATAAAGATCATAAAGTGCTTTAGGGTTCGTTTCTTCTTTAGAAGCTGTATATAACCATAATGCGACAATCGTATCTTTAATACTGAACCTTTCCTCTTTAACCGCAGCGTTCATATAATTCCCCTCCTTCTATAATCGTTCGGAAACTGGGGGCAGTTATTTATACATTATAACGAATAATAAATTTCAATACTATCTATAGAATGAAAAAAAATATTACTAAAGATACTAAAAAAAAATAAAACAAAATACAACAAAAGCAATAGAAAAATGGAAATTGGAAGTAATTACATAAAAATACAAAAGTTTTTATGTATAAGTATGTAGAATTTAAAGAAGGAATTGAAGCTGGAGAAAAATAATACTTAAAACCGTATTAGTAAGGTAAAAATTTGGTTGTTTTTTGCCACCAATACTTTAAAACAAATAAAAAAGTTCCCCGGAGGGAACTATTGGCAACATAATTCGATTAAACATGTGTAGCAAAGCTGTTTTTCATGCTCTGGACTACCTTGTACAGTGTAAAATTCGTTGCTACATGTTTTACAGTTGTAATTCACCGGGGTTGAACCGAGAAGTGTCTTTTGAGCTTCCTGAACTACCTGCGGCGAAAATGGTGTACCCTCGTTGTATTTTTTGATAATGTACTCTGCATCTATAATTTTCATAACTAACTTCCTCTTTTAAGCTTAATGCGTTGAACATCCGGAGATTCACCATTTCGGATCGGTACGATTGAGTGAATACCCTTCACCAACGATTATGTACTGCTATTGGTTCCGGATAAACCCTTCCTGTTAAGAATTACTCGTCAGCTTTTCGAAGAATTCATGTAACCGCTCATTATTTAATTTAACCAGGCACTCATTTGGTTCAAGAACGCGGTTATCAATTAGAAATTTAACGGCGATACGGAAACGATTCGGAAATTTGCCGACATCGGCGGCATTATTCTTATACATATTGTGTTCATAATCGAACTGTAAGCTTTCGACTCTGCAAAGTTGATTATTGTATTTCGTTTTAACGATCTGTAGCACATCGCGACAATCTCTAAGAAGGGTGGAATCTAAATGTGTTTGATGTAAAATGTTTGACATACCAGAAAATCCTCCTGAACTATTGCTTTTACTGCATTTTATGTATTACGACAACTCACCTCGATAGCCCATATACAAACATTGTTTACCACCCCGAGTGGGCCCGGGGCCGTTTGTTTTGGTTTGCTTCGGGTTGTTCGATCCCTTTCGGCTCTAATCTATCCTTACCCTGCGGATGAACGGGAAGCCATCCGTCGTTGTCCATTGCACTCCCAGGCGAGAAATTACTCGTCGTCGTGGGATGGGTGCGTGGTTGGTAGGTTGGATCTTCATGAGCGTAGCGAAACGGAAATTTCCTTCGGAAAATAAACTCAATCTATCTGTGGCCAAAAAAAAACCGCAGGGTAAGGAGAAACTAGAGCGTGCACGCGACGCAACACATCGCGTCAGGAATACACAAACGGACGGGAGAGAAAAACATGGGTGTTCCCTCCCGTATATGGTCTATCGAGGTCTATTGTAATTATACATGTGGTTGTCGATTAATACAATATTGAAAAGTCCTATGTAATACTAGCTTAGACCTATATTCTATCAAATGTTTGCTTTAACTATAATAATTTTGACTATTTAAAGTAATTAAACATTAAAATGAGCAGATTAAGGTTTGTTGCATTTTGTCGATTAATTCGTATTTAAACAGCAAAAAAGAGGCGTTCATTGAACGCCCCTACT
This sequence comes from Solibacillus isronensis, assembly GCF_900168685.1. Taxonomy (NCBI): domain Bacteria; kingdom Bacillati; phylum Bacillota; class Bacilli; order Caryophanales; family Caryophanaceae; genus Solibacillus; species Solibacillus isronensis. Next base: position 95,317 of record NZ_FVZN01000012.1, read on the forward strand.
TTCATTCACCTATGTATTCATAATAATTTTCGAATGTATTAAACAGTATGAACAATTCATAACAATCAAACATCTCTTGATTTTCGACTGCTACCGTTAAAATGGAGCGGATTTCATTAATGATATTGGCTAATATTTTGACTTGCCCTTCTCGGTCCGGGAACACCGCTTTTTCTCGCTCCACATCGTTGTGCATATCCATTAAGATGAATTGCAAATGACGGTAGTGTTTGGCATCCGATAAATCTTGCAATGTAATGGCTTTAAACGCCTGCAGCAACCCATCTAATAATCGTTGTCTTACTTCATCTAAATCACGCTCATTCAAATATTCTTCGAGTCGCGTTACATCATAATTAATTGCCTTTTGTAATGCCAGGTTGAGCTTCTCAACATATTGATCTTTCTTCAATTGGTCGTTGTACTTCACTGTGTTCTGAATAAGCTGTTGCTGATACGTTATATGCTCTTCTTTCGTAATCTGATCAAACTCCAATTCCCCGAGCTCTTTTAATGGGGTCAATTGATTAAGTATGAATGTATTTTCCGCAGCTTTCCGCGTCAGTCCATATATTCCATACGTTTATACAACTTCATTTTTTATCATCACACTGAAATAGTATGTAGGCATACGCTATTCTCTCCTTAACAAACGAGCTTTTAACTTCAAGTAGTCGTCGTATTTTTTATCAATAAAGGCTAATACCGTTTCTTCGAAAGCTTGAATAAATGCTTCAGATGAACGTTCACAAGTAAATTCGACGGTTACGGTAGAAAACTCGACTAAACTGAACTTACCTGCAGGCTCAAAAAATTCATTCGTGCATACTGATAGCATGATTTTTTCGTTCGCCATATGCCAATGTGTCAGGTCAACAAATCCGTTTACCTGTAATTCACCAGCAACGATCTCACTTTTAAAGCAATAAGCTACTTCAAAATTGTTCGTATCAAAAATATTGCTAATGCGCTGTCTAAATGCATGATCCTTCACTTGAAATTCGATTTCAACGATATGTGGCTTTGTTTGGCTGCTGTTAAACTGCTTGGTGAAGACAAATTTATATGGCTTATCAGCCTCCGGAACGCTATTTGTAGGCGGTACGAATTTATATATATCTCCCATAAGGTTGTACTCCCTCATTAATTTGAATAATTGAAAATACAATGTATATGTGCTATCTTTTTAGTAACAAGAAATCCCCTTACATCATGCAAGGGGAACGTAATAGCTTTTAAAGTATGCCAGTACTTTAAACTGTTATCTCTCCCAATATAATAATCACGATTAAAAACGACCTGATTAGCTCACACGCTCATTATGGTTGTTTTTTTTCGTTTTTACGATTATCAATCCATATCTCTACAGATTTATGTTTTTGCTTTGATTCCCATTTAAAATGGATGCCAAAGCCACTTGCTAACGGGTACAGATAAAGACCTGTCACCATTAGGATAAGTATGAACGCTGTGGTTTCAGCATTGAATAAACTTTTTATCGGTTTTGATAAGCTGCCTTTAGCAAAGATAATAGCTAGTGGTACAGTGATCGGAAGTGTTAGAATTGCCATTCCGTTATGCTTACTTTTAATGTCGCCACCCCCTTTCTTGTTTAGGGAGAGCAACTCGCCCATCAAATACAAACAGCCGTATAAACGCATAGTATGGTCCTTATTCATTATTGGAACAATGGTGAATCCTACACTGTCGAAGGAACAATAAAAAAACTGCCCGTGAATACACCCTATATCACAATTCTCTCTCCTCAAGGGGATAAAAGGATTTATATCCCACACATCATGAAAATCCGTTTGTATGATGCGTAAGAAGCATTACAATTCATTTCAATAGGTAACCTAAAGCACTGATATTATTAGAGCAGTATGAAAACACACAGAGAAGGATCCTAAAATGAAAAAGGGATTAAATTATTCAATCTTACTAGTAATGACCATTCTTATGGTTGGTTGTACTACTGTAGAAGAAGATGTACCTGTCACAAATGCAGAAACAATAACAGCTTCCCAAGAAGCAAGCATAGCTAATAAAAATTAAGTTATTGAAAAGGAGAAAACTGTCACTACGGTTGTTGATGGGCCAGTAGTAGAAGAAACGCCAATCCAACAAAATGATGAACTGTTCTCAGGATACAAACTTATTGAAGTGGGTGGTGGGGATTTATCTGGTTATCGTGAACCTAATGTTGTCGTAGACATTGGTTATGGTGATCGTGAGTACTGGGCATTTACGAATGAATACGGCCAATTAGTACGTGTCATTGCTGACGAAATCATTTTACAAGATGAGCGTAACGAACCTTTCTTATCGTCTGGAAGATATTATCCTGATGAGGCAAAGGTTCCTGGTGTCGAAAGTGATGTTTTAGATGAAGGACATGTCATTGCTGATTCACTTGGAAGGGTATTGAATGCTAAGTTTGGTTTCATATTGAATAGATAAGGCATGAAATCTTTGAAATCTCCAAATAAGTGGCTAATTAAGCAACCCTCTTAAAATAAAAAGAACCTCCCCCTAAGGGAAGGTTCTTTTCCTATAATTCAATTATTCACAACCTCCAAGGTCATATACAAGAACTTTTTCAGGTTTTGATTTGCCATCATATTGTCCAATATATACCTTATTCTTTGACTTGGCATTTTTCCAAAGAGCTAAGGTGTCAAGATGATATCCCGTTTCCTTTATATTTGAATCCAGTTCAATCATTTCTGTAGTTGAGTGATATACAGCTGTCTCTTCTTCCCATGTGATATTAATGTAACCAGGGAAACCAAGTTCTTCAGCAATAGAGGACTTTCCACAATGCGGTATATCTGAAGATATAACCGCATCCAATTTCGGTCCTTCCCATCGTTTAGGTGGGGGGGAGATTTCTGAATTACTTTCTTCATTGCTATCAACTGTAATTACCTCTGTGTCTGAAGAACAAGCACCTAAAAACAATAACATTAGCAACGGAACAAGGCGAAGAAAATTCTTCACACTTTCCGCCCCCTTCCTTAGAGATGAAAGATATCTTATTCAAGATTTTCCATTAATGTTTTTACACTATTCAATTTATTATTCTTTTTAATATCATTTTGAAGTCCATGACTTTCTTCAATTGGTCCAACATAATCTAATTGACCAAATGATGTTAATTTGATTTTACCTTGCCACACACCTTGAATCATATATGATTTATTATCGGTCACTGGCCCTTGATATTCATACAAAAACAAAAGATATTTATCTCCTAAATGTAACAACGGCATACCACCTAGAGCATATTCATTTCCCTGGTACACTCCACCATTATCAAGAATCGTAATTTCCTTTGTTCCTAAAGATCCCTTCAATTCGTTTATAACTTTCACTTGGTTTTTAGAAAATAAGAGTCCTTCATAATCAATTGTTTCAGGATCAGTAATTACTTCAACTTCAGCAATGTAAGGTGTTTCCTTTGTCATATGAGCTATAGATGTATACTCTTGAGCTAAAGATAAGGGAGCAGCATCATACATAGGTTTAGGTGTAGCTGTAGCCCAACCCACCAAAAACATTAAAATCGCTGAACAAGCTAGAGCTATCATATAGATTTTCTTTTTCACTCTTTCACCTCTTATCCTTTAGTTTAATAAAGAGCATTTACACCACTGATATCATCAGTTTTTGGAGTATCTGCACCTGTTGGACTACTCATTAAAACTCCAGATTTATCACTATGTTTTAATCCTAATGCGTGACCCATCTCATGTGCAGCTGTTGCCTTCTTAGAATATGCTGGACAGCCACTAACAGGAGGCTCTTGAATCTGAACAGAGTTACGAGACCAGTTTTTATTTGGGTATCCGCCATAATTAATATAATTTCCACTTGAATCTAAATAGTAAGTAAATCCACACCAACTAACATTTCCAAAGTTACCTACAAAAAAATCAAGCGTTTGATTATTAGTTGACTTTTCTGCGTATGAAGCCCCTGTTGAAGTAGCATTCCATGCAGTTACTCCTGAACGAATGGATGAACCCCAATTGCCACTCGGATCACCAACATAAAAAGTTTTACCTGAAATTCCACCATTTAATTTGTATGGTGATGTAGTTACATATGCAAGTACTTGCCCGGTGCCGAAAAATGTAATCATTACAATCAAGAATAACGGAATTATTCTTCTTTTCTTGCTAAACATAACATTTCCTCCTTTCTTATATTATTAACTCTAATACTAAAACGAATAATTTCTCTCTTTACAGTCGAGTTGAAAAACATTTCCATGCCCTCCCTATAAAGAATCTTTTTTTACTGCTATACTAAATTTCTATATATTTAGTAGAAATACCTCCCATATTATGTATTTATTACAAATAAAATCCTCTTATTTAATGTTAACTATTAACTTACATCTTCAAAAGGAGAAAGTCAGGTTCGAGCCTTTTTAGATAAAGGCAAACCATATCGTAAGAGCTTTAGTATTAAACATACTCTTGATGGTTTAGATAATTTCCACATTTTCACCATTGTCTCGTTGTTCAATAACTGGATCGTTTAAATCAACATAGCTTTCGAATAATTTTCGAAACGCCCTTTATACATTGCTCAATTCTATTTCATCGAACATTTCCTGCATTTCATTAACGATATTTAACATTCTTCATAACCTCTCTCATCAGTATTTAGAAAGAAAGCGTCTATACAATTAATAAAATTAATCATACGACGCCTTCAGTAATATTTAAGCCTTAATAGTATTTGCCACGATTGAAGTCTTTTTGTACTTCACTTCAACCTTACCTGTAACCTGTACCATTTGCCCTTTATTCAATTTTTCTTTGTTGGCTGCATAAACATTTGGGAAAACAGTAAGTGAGACTGTACCGGTTTCGTCAGACAGCTTTACAAAGGCCATTTCTTGATTCTTTTTCGTTATCGTAGGCTTTACTTCTTCAATCAGACCAATTACTTGCACCTGTTCGTTTTCAGTAAGCTTATTAAGCATTTGCTCATATCCTTTAGCACGATACGCTTCCACTGGATGTTTCTCTAACGAAAATCCTAATACGCTCATTTCTAAGTCATAATTAGAAGTCGTTGCAACTTCCTTCTCCGTTTGCTCGGCAAAGAAGAAACTTAAATCGTCGCCACCAGCTGCTATTTCTGCTAGTAAGCTATTACGATCTGCTCCATATGATGTGTCAAATGCCCCTACTTTAATTAGTGACTCAATTTCTTTTTCATATTTTTGAACATTCATTGTAAACTTAAATTCGTTCACTGTCGCCGCGCTCTTTGTCGCATGTGCGATTGTGTCAGCTGTAGCGACTGAAATTCCACTTACGACATTAAAGCCGAGACGAACTTTTCCTTGCTCAGACTTACATTCATGTGAACTCATTTTTACATCGACAGGTAATACCTCAACGCCTAACTCCTTCATTTCAGCTAAAAGCGTCTTGATTTTAGACACGTTGCCAACCGCTTTGTTTAATAGAGCAGTAAAGAAGTGTGAAGGATAATTCGCTTTTAAATAAGCCATTTGATAAGTAATCATACTGTATGCAGTCGAGTGTGATTTTGGGAAACCATACTCAGCAAATCGCACAATTACTTCAAAGATTGCCGTAGCATTTTCAGCTGTATGCCCTTGCTTAACAGCACCTTCAACAAATTGCTTTTGTTGCGCCTCTAATACTTCACGTTTTTTCTTACTGATCGCTCGACGTAGTAAATCGGCTTGCCCTAAGCTATAGCCAGCGTATTGACGAGCAATAAGTAAAATCTGCTCCTGGTAAATAATAATCCCGTATGTATCCGCTAAAATGTTTTGAATTGAAGCGTCTACAAATTCCACAGGAACTTCACCTTTTTTACGTGCCGCGTATTGAGGAATAAATTCCATTGGGCCCGGACGATATAATGCGTTTACTGCAATAATGTCATTGATTGATGTTGGCTCTACCGACATAAGCGCGTTTCGCATACCTTCTGATTCTAATTGGAAAATCCCTTCAACAGCACCCTTCTGTAAAAGCTCGAATGTAGCGCGGTTATCCAATGGAATCGTATGTAGCGTTGGCTTGATTCCGTAAGTTTTTTCAAGTGATTGTAAAACTTCCTCAATGACACGTAATGTCGATAAGCCGAGGAAATCCATTTTCAGAACGCCTTGACTCTCCACTTCATTCATATCCCATTGTGTGATGTGCTTTGTATCAGTACCTTTTGTAACCGGCACATATTCTACAAGGGGTTGCGGTGTAAGAATTACACCTGCAGCATGAGTTGAAGTATTTCGAGTAAGTCCTTCAATTTGGTAAGCAAGGCTGAACCATTGCTTATTACGATCCGATTTATTTACGAAATCTCTTAATGTTTGTGAGCATTCATAAGCTTCTTTTAAAGTCGTTTTTCTTGTACGGTCTAGTAATGTAGACATTTGCTTTAATTCCGCTGGCTCCATTTGAAGCATACGCCCAGTGTCACGAGCAGCCGCTTTCATCGCAAGCGTACCGAATGTGATAATTTGAGCCACATGTTGTGAACCATATTTACGTTCGAAATATTGTACGACTTCAACGCGTCGTGTATCCAATATATCAACGTCAATATCAGGCATAGTAATACGCTCCGGATTTAAAAAGCGTTCAAAGAGCAAGTCATACTGTAATGGATCAACATTGGTAATGTATAGGCTGTACGCAACTAAAGAACTTGCTGACGAACCACGCCCGGGACCTGTTAAGATACCTTCTTTACGACAGAAATTAATAAAATCAGAAACCATTAAAAAGTAAGAGGCAAAGCCTAACCCATTGATAACAGAAATCTCGTAATCTAGTCGTTCCTGGTACTTACTAGGAATATCACCAAAAACTCCACCGTTTATACGTACTTTTAAACCTGCAGTCGCTAATTCTCTTAAAATATCAGCATCATTCTTCCCTTCTGCTAACGGGAATTGAGGCATATGGAATCGCTTTTCAGGATAATTAATATTGCTTGATGCAATTAGTGAACGTGCATTTTCAAGCCAAAGCGGTTTATCGCTAAACCATTGTGACAGTTGAACTTGCGTTGGCATGTAGCTATTTTTATCTTCCTCAGTTAAATAGCCCATCGAACCTGCGTCGATACCGCGCACTAATGCGTAAGCATTGGCTTGGTCGGGTCTAATGAAATAACTATTGTGCATTGCAATGATTGGTAGGTTGTTATCAGCTGCAACAACTTGTGTTTGTTCCTCAATCTGAAGCTTTTCTCCATTTGTACGGATAACGCCTAAGTAAATTCCCTCTGAATAAATAGGCGTAATCCAATTTAAATTAGAATACTTGGGCCAATCTCCTAAATAGAAAGGAATAACAGCTTTTAAACCCTCGCTATACGCTTTTAAATCGTCAGAAGAACATTTCTCCTTCGGTGACATTTTAATAGCACTAGATAGCTTGATAAGGTTTTTATAGCCCTTCTCATTCATCGCATAAACTTGTAGTGGCAACACATCATTTGTATCTAACTCGAATGATAATGCAGGCACTAAATTTAATCCTTCTTTCTTGAACAAATCACGACGGTTAATGAAACCAAATAAATTATCATTTGTGACCGCACATCCTGTAGCTCCTTGTTCTTTTAAAAACGATACTAACGCCTCGCTTCGAATTGTGCTCTTTAAAATACTTTCCTCAGTTTTAACATTAATGTACATAATCGTATCTCTCCTTAAAAAATGTTTAAGAATTATTGCTACGAATTATGTTGCTTCACTCTTTTTCTATGAAAACGAAAAAAACTACTATCGGTGAACAGACGAATCCCTTGTAGGTTTTCGGTGTTCACTAAATAGTAGTTAGTGTAAAAGAGCTGAACCGACATAGTGGTTTAGCAACATAAAAGTAAAAGTAAAATAACAAAAATTCTATTTTGATTATAGCATTCCTGATACTTATTGTTAAGTGTTAATGAAATTTACCGGCCTTATTAGCGATTTACGCGACCTGTTAGGAAATACTTCCATAGAAGCAACGAGCCTTTACTTAAATACATCAAATGAGAGGAAATTCAAGTTCTTAAAACCTCGACAACGCACTTCGTAGAGCGCAGCACTTAAAAGTGGATACAGAAATTCATTAGTTTAAAAGCAAGTAAAGCGGACGCTTTTTTCGTTTTTAATGGTCATGGATTTTTGGCTCTAGTTGCGAAACTGCTTACTCATACTTTGCTAATCAAGTTTTCATGATTTACTTAATTAGAGCCTGTTTCAAAATTCATTCCTTACCATCCACTGATCCTATTCTTCTTTTTGTAGCTGCCCCCTAAGATTACAGGTAAATTTTCAATCAAAAAGCAATTCACTAAAGAATATTCCAAAACAAATACCTAAAATTAAAATAAATGAATATAACAATTTAATTTTTAATGATTGATTATTAAAAACCATTCCTGAATAACGATACACCCAATATAATAATGGTAAAACCACTACAATACAGAAAATACTTTCAAAGGAAAAGCTTAAATTTATCGTAGGGTTATTTTCAGATATAATAACAACCCAACATCCCATTATAAAACCGATTGTATAACCACCAAATATAAAATGTTTTAACTCATTTGACCTTTTTATTTCCATGCTTGTTTCCACCCATATCTATTTATATAGCCACTACCGGTATACCAACCAATTATACCAAGATCACCCCAAGTGAAGACAGTTTTCAACAGAATTTTACTTGCTGCTTTAGCACTATATTTCCGAATTTGCTTTTGTGCATTTTTAAGTAATAATTGTTGTTCTTGCCTTGAATTCGCCATAGTATTTTTTATGTCAGCAACTAAATAACTAAAAGTTTTTTTCCCATTAATATAAGCTTTTATACTTGCTTTAACACCATTTAATATTTTCTCTCCAAAAAGAAGATAAGGGGCAATACTACCGTTTTTTAGAGAATTATATAAACTAGCTGGAATATAAAAACTCATCCATTTACCCAAACCATATAGTAATGCATTTTTTATTCTGTTAAAAGTAACTGAAAAGGTAGATTCACCATTTGGATCCACCATCATTACTGGATTATTATTTGCATAATTATATCCATTCATCGTAATCGGATTCATTGTATCGCCACGCACTGGATCCAGTGACAAAAATACACCTGTATCCGGATTGTAATAACGAGCCATTAAGTAGTACAGCTTTGTTTCTTCGTCAAAGCGGTAACCCGCATATCGGTAAGGATTCACACTTGCCATCGTTCCTGCTTGCGATAAAATATTTCCCCATGCATCATACGTATATTCTGCAACAACAGTTCCGCTTGCATCGGTTAAAGCTAGTACATCTCCGCGATAATTCGTTAAATAATAATAAATTGAATCACCATACGTTATCGTTAATGGGTGACCGTTTATATCATACGTGTAGGTCTTTGTAATGACGCCACTGGCATTTTCTTCAAACAACACATAATTACTTGTTCCATCATAACGATAGTATGTTTCTGTCGACTCTACCTTACTGTAAATACGGCGACCATTTTCATCGTATTTGTACTCTGCAACTTTGACCCCATCAATTGTCTTAACACCTGTTAACTGATCAAAGGCATTCCATTCATATTGATATCGACCGTCATTTGTAAGATTACCATTTGGATCAACAGTATAGTCTTGCGTCCCTGCCTTTGTCATTTGGTTCGCTTCGTTAAAGGTATATATAGTTGTTATAACTCCATTTTTTGTAACCGTTTTTTGCGTACGATTGCCGACCTTATCATATTGGTACTGAATGATTTGGCCGTCTGGCAGCTTTTCTTGAGTTAATTGATTTAGCTTATCATACGTATAGTAAGTAGTCCCACTGCCACTTGTAACGGCTGTAATGTTCCCGTTGGCATCATAGCTATAGGCATTCGTTTTCCATGGCGTTGTGAGGGTATTTGTGTATAACTTTTCATTTTGCAGTTGTGTGCTGGTCCCTTTATACCCGTTTTCTATGGCCGACCTTGAATTACCAAAGCTTGTATTTGTTTTTAATCCGTTTTTGTCATAGGCAAAGGTCGCTAACGGTGAAGTGTTGGAAACTATAGCTGACAGCTGGCTATTTGAATTGTACTGATAAACTAGCTTATATTTGCCGAATTGTACGTTAGCCAATTTATCTATTTCGTAGCTGTAATGCACGTCATTTGGTGACTGATCATTAAAGCGCACAGTTTGCAACATGCCATCCTCATTAGCTGTATAGTGGACTGTCTCATTTGCATTGTGATTAATAGCTGTTGTAGTAAGTCCATCTGGATGCGTCGTATACTGTAAGACACCATTCGCTGTGATGGTGCTTGTACCATCAGCTTTAAAAGTATAGGCAATTTTATCATTATTTGCTTTTTTAATACCTGTTAAGTCCCCATCCTTATTATAACTATATGATGTTTCTTGACCCCGTGCGTTGGTTTCTTTTGCAACTTGATTTTGTGGCGTATAAGTTAGCTCCATTGTCTCATTCAATGCATTTGTATTCGTTAAAAGATTGCCGTTCCCGTCATACGTGTAGGATGTTTTATTCTCTTCGGAATCAATAACGGCTGTTAATTCATTTTTCAAGTTATAATTGTAATTTGTTTGCTGACCTTTTTCATCCGTACTGGAAATTGTATTTCCGTACATATCCGTAACAATCGTTGAAGTAGTTCCTAAAACATCGTCTTTATATACGGTAGATTCTTCTCCATTAACGTAGCTAGTCGTATAGGTTTCTGTACTTCCATTTGGATAGGTTAATTTAACTAAATCACCCATAGAATTATTCATGTAAGTGGTAATATCCCCATTTAGCGCTTTTATAGAAATCAAATTTTCTTTATTGTCATAGGTGTAAGCAATAACAGTTTTATCTGGTGCCGTTTCTGATAATACTGATTGTTTTGCATTATACGTATAAGTTGTTACTAATTGATTGGGATCTATGTTTGTTAACATGCTACCTTTTGTATTATACGTATAGCTTTGAATGGCATTAGTCCCATCTGTGTAAAAAATTGTTTCTTTTAATACATTATAGTTGTCATCGATTTCATAAGCTGTTCGCTCTCCAGATGGCTGTAGGATTTCTGTTACAATAAAGTTGCCGTTTAAAGTATATTCAGTTTTTAAGCCTTCAGGTGAAGTAACGGTCATTTTACTTGTGGGACGATCCAATTTGTATATTGTCGAATCCATTACTCCATTTCGTGAAACTTCGGTCAAATCTAATGCGCTATTGTACATAAATGTTGTTACATTTCCATTCGCATCTTTAACTTGGGCTAATTGATTATTCTCTGTATAGAAAAATTCTGTAGAAGTTGTATCTGTCGTATTTGTAACAGATCTTTTTTGTGTAACCTTTATTAAATAATCATTGCTATAGGTATAAGTATATACCTGATTATTATGCGTAATTTTAGAAATCAAGTTAGAAGGATTATACGAAAATACTAATTTTTGATGCGTGGAATCTGCGCTTGTGTAAATCGATTCTAACTGATTCTTTAAGTTGTAAGAATAGGTAATTGCATTATTATTTAAATCTTTTTGTTCTGTTATATATGCCACTCTTACATTAGTGTCTGCTGCCGATTCTTTTACTTCAAATTTAGTTACAAGCCCTGTCGGAGTAGTAATGGTATAGATGTTATCAGTAACATTTAAGACATCATATAGACCACGCGGCGATTCATAGCTATTAGTAGATGCTTTATAAGTAAACGTATGAATGGTACCATCTTCATCTTTATACTGAATATCTTGCTTGCTATCCCCTGTACCAATAAATAGCTTTTGGTCCCCGGTAAATGTCCACCCGTAACCGAAAGCTGATTTTTCATAGTCTTTACTGTTGTACGTACGAATAAAATCTAAACCAAAACCAGCATGATTTAATAGTGAAAAGTCTTGATATTGCAGAATGTTATTTAATGTACCTAAGTTTACAAATTGTGTGCCATTACTCAATGGATGGCTTGTATAATCCCAATAATCCTCCAGACCTAATCTACTTGGCGTTTTATAAGTAACGACTATTTTTGGCTGATACTGAAGGTCATACACACCTTCGCTACTTGCAAATTTTTTATATATTTTAGTAGACTCTGTGGAACTTTTTAATATTACTCCATAGTTCTTTTGAGTATTAGTGACCCATTGTTTTACAACATCATTCGGGATCGTCCATTGTTTTAAAGAATCTTCTATGTTTGCCGGTACTTCTTTAATTTCTCTAGCTATATCAATATTTTCACTGCTGAAGTCTCCACCTGCTACATTCCACTGAGTGTAAGGAGAATTTTTTTATATTTCCAAGAAGCTTCATTCTCCTCCCATGAATTCGTCATCTCATGAAGGCGAATGTTTATCGCTGCGGCTGAATTATTAGTTGATGTTAGATATAAATTCAAATTAGCCGATAATATTTCAGCAGCTGAAGGAATTGACGTCAAATCAAAACGAAGTAAACTTCGAACTGTATTACCATCGCCAGCTGTACCAACACCTAATTCTTTATCGTTTCCTCCAGTTGTTGTAGGGAAACTGTTTCTAATAGTAGTGTCTACCATATCGTTTTTCCCTTGAAGGCGCGTTATCATCGGATCAATAACGACTGGATACTGTCTTTCTGGTGCAGATAGCCATTCTAAATCTGGTATTAAGTCCACTATTAGTTGATTATCTTTTTCTTTAACGTTTAGTGTAAGATTATAGGATTTCGCTTCTTCCGGCACAGAATCTATTTCTGCAACAGCTTTGAATTCTTTTGGCTTATATGAATCATACATAAATGGGGCTTCAATCAAATAGACAGATTCCTTTGTTTCCTTATCAAGAAGGTAAATTCGATTATCTATTGCTTTATAAGCTAGACCTTGTAAATCTAATGTATAAGAAAACTTTTCTGGTAATCCATTCTGGGGATAAGATTCTAATATTATATCTTCTTTGACATAGTTTTCACCAATCGTATATATGGCAGAAATATCTTCAAATATTTCTTCATACGTGATTTGGTTATCCGTAATATCGCCTATAGAAGGTTGCAGAGTTTCTATTGTTTCATTTGCGACTTTCGCTAACTGTAAATTCACCTTATACCTATCCTCATGGATTTCCATACCTTTTGAATGAGAATTTATTTTTTCGTCGAATTCAACAATGAATGAATTCTCTTTGTTTTTAATTTTACCTTCTTTGGTAGAAGTAAGGTTATTATTAATTTCTCTCCATTGCCCTTTATTATCTTGATAGTGTTGTGGTATTTGTGTGATTTCCGTAGATAAGGTACCATCTAAGTTATCATATGTTTTGGATAGTGCGGTTCTTTCTTCGACTAATTCTAACCGTTCTTTGGTTGTTTCTTTTTCTTCTTTTAAGTTGTCTTTATTTTTTGCTTCAGCAAAATTTCCAAATGGAACAAATGCAAAAAGCATGCAAACGATAACTAAAAGATTGAGGAATTTATTAAACATTACTTACTCCTTTAATAATAAAATTAGATTTTTCAATCTGATTTATTATATATTTGATGAACATTTATTGGAATGGTTCTATAAAATCAATTAATTGATAAAAAGTAAGCATTTAGAATCAGTCCTTAATACCTTTATTCTTTGATGATATTTCCTAACGCAGTATAAATAGTTGTAGTCCAAACAAAAAGAAAAATTACATTAACCCTATCTAGGCCCGATAATAAGTAGTTAAAACAGCTAATAAGAATTATTTTCCAGTACCAGCTATAGTATGATTTGCAGCGTTTTGTACACCTTCAGCTTGTAAAGTTAAACCAAGGCTGTGTTTTAAATCAAATGAAACTTTAGAAGCTTTGTATTGTAAAGCTGTTGCATCGTAAACTACAGAAGTAAATTCTGATAGATCGTCACCCACTACAGTACCTGCATCATTTAAATCTGTTACAAGAACACCTTCGTATACAATAGGAGTTACTGCTGCATTCGATCCAGTTAATACTAAGTTTGCTTTACCATGCATAAGTTGCAACACCTTCAGCAGAAACTGATTTAGTAACTTTATCTGGAGTTACATCTAAGTTTTCTGCAAATGTAACAAATACAAATTTACCTGCATTTTTAGATGAGTTAATTTGGTAAACTTTTTTACCACCATTTGTTAAAGACTCTTCTTTAGTAGTATCAGTTACTGTTAACTGAAGAGCATTAGCCCAGTATACTTTACCAGTAGATTATACTGAAGATATGCTAGTTGCATAAGCAGTTACATTATCTTCAGAATTATAGTAACGAGTATAAGAGTAAGTAGTTACACCATTTGCATCAGTATAAGCAACTTTTTCGTTTGTATTAGAGTTGTTGTTAACAACGTTGAATGTTACAGGGATACCAGCTTTAGATTGACCATCAGCTACAGTAACTTCTGCACGAACTGTTACTTCCTTTCCGATAACACCTTGGTGTGAACGGTCGCCGTCAACATCTTTAATTGTAACTTTTGTAGGAACTGCAACATTAACGCCTTTAAATGTGCCAAGTTTAACTCCATCAAGAGTTACTGTGTATTCTTTGTTAGCTTCTTGGGCAGCTGTAGTTAATACTACAGTTTTAGCGTCAGTTTGTTTAACTGCAGCATTTTTAACTTCAAGACCTTCAATAGCGAATTTAAGAGCGTTAACATTATCACCGAATGTTACTTCAACAGTAGTAGCGTTAATTGCCTTTTCCGTTCCTAACAAAATAAAGAAAAAAGTCTAAATCCCTTTTGTATCAAGGGTTCAGACCTTTTTAATAACAATGTGTTAGTATAGTTAAGAGTGATATGTGTGAGCAGATTGAGTATCACTTATATAAGGATTGAACTATTTTACTTACATTTCTTTAAAATAATCCTGTTTAGCATGGTATTTAAACTTTGCGCTGAAGCTGGCTATTATATTTCGCCCCTTCAATGAGAGTAATTCCACGTTTCGGATTTCCTTCGCTTTTTCATCATTCAGTTTTTTACGTTTCTGGCTGATTGTCAGACTCGACTTATTACTGATTTCATTTACGAGGTCTAATTGTATGCCCCATACATGATCCGCGCAGTATTCAATTGAGCCACTTTCTTTAAAACTCTCAAAACTCAGGACTTCCGTATAATTTGCGCGGTTTAACGAGCTGATTAAAAATACTGGTACTTGTAAATCTTTAGAAAGTTGCTTTAATGTAATAACATTACGGTCTACTTTCATTTTGTCATTCATTAATTCATTTTCAGATCCTAGTATTTGGAGATAATCAATCATAATGACCGGGGCTTTTTTATTCATTCGAATAAAATGCTCTAAATAATCCCTGATGTAAGTAACCGTTGTATTAAAGCCACCTTCAACGATGGAGAACCGCGCTGCAACTGGGGCGTAAGCAATCATGGTATCTTCCATTGTTTTTAATGACTTATTTAAATTCTGAATACGATTCAGTTCTTTCTTCACGAGTTCTACTTTTTTCTGTTCTAACGAATATAAAATGACGTCCCGATCGCTATTATGTATAAGTCCATTTGCAAGCTGTAGGAGGAACGTTGTTTTTCCGATGGAGGGAACGCCTCCAATCACATATAGTCCCGGCTCTACATTTTTAATATGTTTATCAATATTGTGGAAACCGGTTTTTGTTGAACGCCAATCGTCAAAGGCTGTTAAATCCTTCTGATAATCCCCCATTAAATAATCAAGAACGTTATCTTTTCGGCTCGGATTATAAAGTTGCTTGGCAATACTTTTATAAATGCTGGATTCAGATAGCGTATATTCGAGGCTGCCTTGTGCTTTCATTTCTTCTGTAAGTTCATTTATGGAATGAACATACCACTCATTTATATCACTAAATTGCTTGGGGATCGCAAGTCTTTTAAAAAAACTGTTTTCGCATAGTTTATCGCCAGCTATATCATTGTCAAAACCATTGATGAAAATTTCTGTATCGTAATGCCCTGTTTTTTTCACATAGTCAATAAAAGCTGGATAATTTTGCGTGCCATTTATTGAAATGCTCCGAAACCCCATTGCTTCTAAATTTAATTTATCAATTTGTCCTTCAACTAAAATAATTGGTTCTTTACTGTCACTTTCTAAAACATCGACTCCAAAGAAATCCCCTTCAACTTTGGGACCAACTGAATTGAGATAGCGCGGCTCTTGTCCTTCTAAGGCTCTAGCCGAATAGGAAATAATTTGCCCCTGTTTTTTAACGGGGAAAACAATTCTTAATCCATCTGTAAATTTGTAAATGAAAATTTGGTGATTAATTAAGTTGTCATTTGATATATACCGTTGTTTTTGGAAATCCCACCATTCATTCGCATACCGATGAATAAACGTTATGAAGTTTTGGCTCACAAATTCATTTAAATTTTGTTGATTGTCTACTTGTTGTATTAAAGACGGCTGTTTTTGGGTTTCTTTATATTCATTTAGTCGATCTTCAGTTACATCCGTCTCAGGTAATGCGATACCCGCCAGGTCACATAATTTTTTATAAGCTTCATTTGGAGCTAGTCCCTCTACACTTATTAAATATTTATAAGGTCCTCCCCCGGTGCAGCAGTTAGAAAAACTGACAAAACTATTTGTGCTGGGTACGACAGCAAAGTGATTTTTATGACCGCAAACTGGACAAGGCTCGATAAAATAATATTTTCCGCGCCCACTCTTTTTTAAGTGATAGCTTTTAGAAATATAAGAGAATAGATCAATTTGTTTTTCTAAGTCGATAACTTTCATGACTGAACCTACCCCCCAGGTACTACTTTCTCGCTGTTTTGAGTACAGTGTAAAACAGCAATATAAAAATAGCAATCTCGCTTTTAATAGATTGCATTTTAAAGATTTAATATATTTTATATATTTTAAGTAAAAAATTGAAAATCGCTGTAATCCTTGCCAGTAAAGGGTTTGGCGCTTTTTTTCGAACAGTGGCGGGTTACGTAAAACTAGACTACTGGTTACATAAAACTAGACTAGGGGTTACGCAGAACTAGACTACTGGTTACGTAAAACTAGACATAAAAATTTTTCAAAAAAATTTTAGGGTTACGTAAAACTAGACATACTTTTAACTATAAAAATATAGAGGTTACATAAAACTAGACATACTTTTAAACATATAAAGCATAGAGGTTACATAAAACTAGACATACTTTTAAACATATAAAGCATAGGGGTTACGTAAAACTAGACATACTTTTAAACATAAAAAGCATAGGGTTACGTAAAACTAGACATACTTTATGACCATAAAAAGCATAGGGGTTACGTAAAACTAGACATACTTTTGACTATAAAAAGCATAGGGGTTACGTAAAACTAGACATATTTTCAGCTATAAAAGCATAGAGGTTACGTAAAACTAGACATACTTTTGCTAAAAAAGCATAAGGGTTACGTAAAACTAGACATATTTTCGTCTATAAAAGCATAGAGGTTACGTAAAACTAGACATACTTTTGCTAAAAAAGCATAAGGGTTACGTAAAACTAGACATATTTTCGTCTATAAAAGCATAGAGGTTACGTAAAACTAGACATACTTTTGGCTAAAAAGTATAGGGGTTACGTAAAACTAGACATACTTTCACAGCAATCAGCGGAAAATTGTTGATGATTATAAATAAAAAAGCTCAAGGGATATAATCTGAGAGATCATCCTTGAGCTATTTTCTACTTAATTTTAATCACATCATCTAATTCAATAATAATGCTTCGAACTTCATTTTTTTCTTTATGGAAGGTAAATTCCCTTATTAATCCGAGGTTTTGCCATGTTTTTAAAATATCGTTACATAATGTTCGATAATAGAGCATTTTACGCTTTGTTAATACGGAATCTTTATCTTGTGTATACTTGATTTGCTTATAAATGGTGCTAAATAGAATGGTACGATGTGTACGTGTTCGTTTGCTTTTATGAACACGCTGCATGTACTGTATCCGGTACATTAGATAGCCGGCAAGTACATGAACCATTTCCCCCTTGTTCCCTTCAAATTGAAAATACTTTTGATCAACCTGAACAACCTGCTTCTTTGCTCGGGAGTATGTAAGGAGAATCGGCTCTCGGAAAAAACGTAAGTATCGAACTTCATGCCCCTTCTCTTGAATAGTTAATGATTCAATCGCAATGATTGTCCCCTCGTACTCAGCACGATCTATGTCCTTATATTGCGCCATTTCCTCACTAACATTAATTTTTACACGTGTTCTCGAAAGCATATCAACGGCATCTTCAATCTTTTTCCGCGCTACTTCTGTCGGTTGCTTCGTCCGACTTTTTGATTGGGTCAACGCTCTATAAATCATGGGTATGGTAATACAGGTATTCCCAATAGCATACAGCGAAACAATGACATCATGAACCCGGCGCTCATAAATAGATAAAGGTTTCATAATTTTAATGCCCTCTTCATCGAAATTCAACGTCAGTAACACATGCATTGGCTGTTCATCTTTGTTATATCCTGTTGCAACCATTTCTTCATATGTCGTTGAATTTTCAATAATAGAGTTATTCAAGTTTTCATTTCCGAAAATCTTACGTGAGACAGGGTCAATTGTAAGGATATTATTATTAATCGTTTGTGTTTTTATTTTTTGAGGCGTTTGCGTCATAATGGTTGGATTATTAAATAACTGTTCCATTTTAAAAGAATCTTCGTTACCATCGTTTACAGGGCTTTTAGTAGTTGTTTCTTCTGCCCCATCTTCAAACTCATCATCGAACATGGTTTGTTGCTTGTCACGTTTGGCAGCCTCTATTAATTTATCATTTAAAGTATCGTTCAAATTCTTTCACCTCACCTTTTATAGCATTCATATGTATCCATTAAACATGAAGTAATTATAAATATCAATAACTCCAACAAGTGCTATCTCTGTCATTTTACCATTAACATAGAATCCCTGGCGCGCAACCTTTATAATTAAAGTGAATTAAACAGTCTGTAACATATCTATTCATAAGCAATGAATTTTTCAATAGGTATTTGCCGAGCTGATAATCTAAACAGAAAGACGAGGCTGAAGCTTTAACCATACAGACTATAAGACCAAAATAAAAAGCACAGCAAGGCTTGTGAGTCGCCTTATTGTGCTTCTTTTGATTTAAACAAACTTTCAAAGTATTTTTCACTTTCTTCTATAACAAGATCCATTTGCTTACGGTATGCCACATACACTTTGTTCGTTGCTCTTAACTTTAAAAACTCATTTACTGTATAGCTTATTGTAAAGACCAATACAATTGTCGTCATAATAAATGCAGGTGTATTCGACTGAATAAATTCCGTTCCATCATACAGAACAAAACCAATAACCATACTACCGAAAGCTGTTAAAGCTAATCGAATCGCATATAGCTTACTTTCACGTTCTTTTTCTGTATTTACCAAATGCAAAGCTGCTGACAAATCATTATTTTGTTGAGATTTTACTTCATCTAATCGCTTGATGTGAGTTGCTTTAAGTTTTTCAGCATATTTCTTAAAAACTTTGCCCGACTCCACTACGAATACCATTAATACCGATACACAGATTACCCCAAATTGAAGACCAACTGAAATTTGCGTCGGTATCATTTCGATTGTACGTGCTTCTATATATAAGGCAATAAACAGCAAGAGGAACAGTCCTGAAATACCTAATACATGCTTACGGTTATACCATTTAACATTTTCTACTTTTGCTACATTCGAATTATAGTCGTTCTTTAGCTCGTCAATACGATTGTTTAATTCTAATGCTTTTTCTTCCTTCGACTTATCTTCACGAGTCAGTTCTTCCCTGTGGGAGATTATTTCTGATTGTTTATTATCATTGGTTTCATTACTCATAAAATTGCCCCCTTTAACCTGTTCATCATACCATGTTTTAAGTTTAATTTTCTTCAACTTCTTGGTCTTTATAATACGCTAGTAGCAACTTTTGATAAAAGTCTGATGCGATTTCTAATACAGCACGCGCCGCGCTTACAATATACACCGCAGCTATTAAAATGCTGAAACTTAAAACGGAATTTGCAAACATTGTGTAAGTTGCGATCACGTATGCTAACGGTAAAATACAGATGTTTAATGCTATGTACTGCTTAAAGCCGACATTAAAGTTTAAATCTCGTTCGGGATCGAATAGTACCACACGCGTTTCACGATATTCATTAAATGTTAATGTAAGACGGCCAAGTAATAAAGCAAGGATGAACGCTTTCATTAGATAGATAAAGTTGAAATCGATGTTGCTTGTATAAGAGATAGCCCATGAATCGCCCCAGTAATAATATAAAGCGTCTATTGCTGATAAAATAATGACGGTTGGTATAAATTCTATTACTACACTTAATATAAGTTTTTGCACGATTTTATTGCGTGCCTGCTTTTCATTTGTCTTTACTTTCATAATAGCGCTCCTTAATTTCCGAAATATCCAGATTGATATGTATTTTCACCTAATCGCGTTAAAATGCGATATTCTACTTTTACACTCCCATTTTGAACATGTATTACCTGACGTTCCGCTTCATTATAAAATAAATCACCATATTGGCCATTTATAAAAATCCGCTCGTAATACCTTCCCTCAAACTGAAATTCCTTCACAGGCTCTAGCGGTATAATTAATAATTCTTCTACGCGATTGATTGCTAACATTTTGTCTGTATCTCCTAAAAGTTATAATTTATATTATAATGCCACAAGTCGCGGAATTTGTTAAAAAACGATAACAGGTAAACGGCTAAGTGGAACCGTTTACCTGAGTGTTTATGCTATCTTCTTGCCTCTATGTTCATAACAATAAACTTATCAAACTCGCATAAGTGATAAATCGCAATGATTTTTTCCGAGGAATAAGAGTAAGTTAGTGTATTTTCATATTGTTGATCAAAGTAGAACCAAACCATTTCAGCTTCATTCTCCTGTTGGAAAGGCTCTACATCCGATGTGAAATAATGGTTTTCTTTATAGCCCTTACGCCTGCAATAGACAAGCAGCTCGACCAATTCAACTAATGAAATGGACGGTACGCTCATATCAATTAAAACATCGGTCTGTATGTCCTGTACTTCATAATCACCTGAAACAAGAACGTTTCTATAGTTAAAGACTTCCCATTTGAAGCCGATCGCTTTTCGCTCACTGGCATGATGATGTATTCGAACGATTTCCTCATGCATATTTTCACCTTCTATGGTTGTTCTACTGGCTCTGCTTGATTGCCTGTAGTAATTCGGTTTTTACCGTTGTTTTTAGAGTAGTACATCCGCTCGTCAGCAACTTTAATAATTTGGTCCGGCGTCATTTCCTGTCCGTCTAATAAAGCCACACCAACACTTAATGTTACTTGCACCTCTTTACGTACTCGTTCTAAAATCTTTTTAGCGAGAGCTTCAGTACGGACTTCCTTACTTACGAGTGCAACTAATTCCTCGCCACCATAACGAACGCCCCAAGCTGTAGCCCCAACTTCTTGTCGCATAATTTCGCCAATCTTTTTCAATACAAGATCGCCGTAATCATGCCCTTTTGTATCGTTTAATTTCTTGAAGTTATCAATGTCGATGAAGATAACGCCTACTTCACCATTCTTTTCAATCAGCTTTTCTAATTGTTTGAACATCCAGCGACGATTGAATAAACCGGTTAAGGCATCGGTTACTACGTTATTCCCAACATGACGTAGCATACTGATGATGGTTTCTAAGTGCGCCATTTTTAATGTAATTAAGTAAACGATCATCACGAAGCTGGCAAGCTCTACTGATTTTAATAACAGAGCAATAAATGAAATCATCATAGCGACACCTAAAATGTGCGCTTCAGCTCCTTTTTCTTTCCCTTTAATCATGAAAAGATATAAAGCTAGACAGAACGCACCACCGTAGTTCGCAAATGGAATTACAAGCATTACCGCGAATACGCCCATTACAATATCAACTTTGCTATCAGCTTTAATTGTCGTACCCACACCAATCATAGCCGCGCCCAATGCGATAAATCCTATAGCTATTACATTGGAAAATACCTCTAACTCAATGCCAAACGTTCCAACAGCTATGATAACAAACCCTGTAATTGCCAAGATTGTGTCTAGTTGTGCCATGCTGCTGCTAACCTTTTTGCTTATACTAATTTTTTCGAATACGAAAATGGCACTTAAAATTAATAATGTTAGTGTCATATTGTTTAATCTCCTATGTTTAATCAACCGCGTTCTACATACATCGTGAAACCTCTCAGAAGCCTGTATTTAGCGTTGTTTGTATTTGTGATATAAAAGTATCTAAAGACACCATTATCCGCTTATAATCAGGACAAAAACCCTCCCTAATATGAATAGAGAGGGTCTGTACTATTAATGAGTAACGCTAGATGAAAAATCGAGTTCAACTGACTGATTGGCATGATAGTAAATCATATCGCCTTCATTAACTGCGAAATCGTAACCGTAGCCGTCAGTAAATTGCGTTTTTCCACCTTCCATGCGCCATTGACTCATGTATTTAGCTTTTGTATAGCTTAAATAAGGATTCGCTGTGTCGCCCTCATTGATCGTTTGCACATCGAAGTTTACGACAATGTAGCCATTTTTAAGGAAAATACTATGTGTATCGTCAACTGCCCCTACTGTTGCTAAATTAGAACCTTTCGGGATTGCATATGTCTTTGATGGTAAGCTGTACTCGCCGTACCACGTTTGCTCTTTAGTTACTAAGTCTGGTTTCGGAACCATCGTAGCTGATGCTCCGACCACATTTTCATTTGGTCCTCGGAAAGTGCGAAGTTTCCAATTGAGTAATTGCCAAGCGTAAGGTCCAGTTTGCACCGCTTCTTTAGACATTTTTCTCATATAGTGAGTAGCAAAGCCTGTACGGAAATAATCTTGTGCAATTTCTTTTAATCCGTAACGCTCTGCATTATCAAAGTATTGGTAGGCATTGTTTGTTAGCTCATTGTTTGGCACAAAGCGACTTGTTTCATTTAACGCGACTTCACGATAAATGTTGTCCTCTGTTGAGCCAACTTTTACAAAAATGTTGCGGTTATCGTTGTAATATAAATCTACTTCCTGGCGATTGCGTCCATCGTTACTTACAAAGAAGAACGTTGGCTTAATGCGAATCGCGTCTGTATTGGATTGCATATCACCTTTTGTTTTCACATCGAATTTGAACGTATAACCTAATTTAACAGCATTGTTAATTAAACCGTTCGTGTTGCTTGCGTGTGATAAAGGTAAAGTGAATCGCTCAACATTTCCTCTAACAGCACCGTCAATGTTTTTCAAGCCAACATTGAATTTGTTGCCAGTCGGTGTTAAGTTATCAAGCTGTCTAAACATGTACTGCCAATTGTGATCCGTTACATCGGTAATTTGTAAGTCATATAAGCGACCTACAACATCGACTGTTAATGAATCTGTTGCTGTATGCGCGGCTGATGGATGCCCTTCAACGTTGCCATTTGGAATCGTCTTATTGGCTTCTTTTTCTTCCATACCGTTACTAGCAGGTGCGTTTTCCGCGATAGCCTTAAATTCTACTTTATAGCGTCCTTCCGTTACCCAAACAGGCATATAGAATTTTGCCTCCTGCATATCTACAGGTACTTTAATCCACGTATTAGCAGGGTAATAGCTTTGTTTTGTTTCAGAATAAACATCGAATGGGAATTTCACCATTTTCTCTTTAATCCATTTTTGATAATCACGTTTGCCATAACCAGGTATATTTCGATGCTGTCCTGTTGTTGGCATCTTAACAGTAAATTGACGGTCTAAAATTAATGCCGCTATTTCTGTATCTGAATTAACCGGCGTTGAACGTAATGGCGGATTAATTCGTTGGTCATGCTCTTTGTCGTCAGAAGTTGATGCATAAATAACTGTCGGTGTATGTACCGTTACATCATTAACTCCAAAATTAAAACTCTTATTAGATGCGCCGCCCAAAGAGAACACTAAACTATAATTAAATCGTCCTGTACTTGGAGCGCGGAAATAGTTTGTTTTTGTTCGATCAATCGTTAAATTACTACGTTTTGCTGTTACACGACTAGGCATTGGTGTGTTCGATGGCGTCGGACCATTTGATGTTGTCATGGCATCCGACATTAAAGTACTACCTTTAAATGTAACTGAATCATTTTTCACATCTGGTTGACCAATAGCCGCTTCGGCCGCTCCTTTTGCTTCACCTGAGATGTCCGGCGGTGATGGTTTTGTTTTACCTCCATCTACTGTAGTAGCAGGTAAAACGATTTCAGGACATGGTTTAGGGAATACATGATTTTCTATAACGCTACTATGTCTAGCATTTGCCGTCACTGACAGGGAAACAGGAACATTTTGAGAACCATTCGGTAATGCGTAGTTTGTAAAGTCTGCAGAAGCAGCTTTCCACACATCGTATCTAGGTGATTCCCAGTAAGAGAAATTACGTTGAATACCGTTTACAGTAGTCTCAACGGTTACCTTTTCACTTTTCGGTATATTTTCCTTTTTTTGATCTTTCCCTGTACCTGTTATTTTTTCTTCCGTCCACTTTAATGTTACTTCCTTTTTGGCGTTAATGCCGCTATATGTAACTTTACCGGACTTTTGTTGGAATTGTTGGTCAAATAGATATTCTTCAGTACTTGCCTCAACAGTTAAGTTTTCCGATGTTGGAATACCTTGTACGGCATCAAATTCGCCTGTACTTGAATAAATTGAGCCATTCGGTGATGCTTGTAAATAACTCCGGTTCATTGATGAAGCATTTGAAGCACTAAAATCAATTGTACATACACCGCCCGTAGTTGGTGGTGGTGTTGGAGGTGGTCCACAGTCTTCCTTACATTCAACATCTACTTGTAAAGTAACATCAAGGAATACTTCATTATCATAGTACAAAATAAACATATTCCCCGTTTGAGGATTGGTTTTGCCTGATTCTGGACTATAAAGACCACCAACTGGTAGTTGCCATTTACGAATACGTGCGTCTCTTGAATCAGATGTTGTTTTTAGTACCTTTTCACTTTTATTCATTGATGCTAGTTTTGCTTTTAAATCTGCATCAAACAAATGCTCCATTTCAGCTAAGCCATTTTTCACTTCATCTAAAGAGTACCATTCGTTGATATACCCATTAGTGGTACTTGCAGGTAGAGAATCTCCCCATGATGAACCTTGATATTTTTTGAAGTCAAGAGCCCAACCTGTATGTTGTTTAATTGATGGGTCGTTAAAAGAGTATTTAGTGTACAGTTCTTGAATATAAGTTCCTACTGCATTTGGATTTCGAGTATAAATATCATAAATCGACTCTTTACCATATGGAGTACTAAAAATTTTAGGATTGTCGTCTAAACGTATACCTTTAATGGAGTACCTTTTTAACTGTTTTCCGTTTTCTTCAATTATTTCATAGGTTACAGATTGAGAAGGTGCAGGAATTAAATAATCATAGGCGTTTGACCACTCGTCCGCTTCTACCACATTTGGAATTAATAAGGTAGATATAAACAGGAATAAAATACATAATGCTATTCCTGTTTTTCTAAGAGAACTATAACTCATATACATTATCTAGTTCTCTCTACCAGGTAGAATGAATAAGCATTATTAATATCTGAAAACTTATAGTAGATGGCCATTTTATTACCTTTATAAACCGCACCGGTACTTTGAACATAATTTAAGATTTTCACCATTTCACCTGTTGTAATACCTTCGCTTTTTGCAAAAGCCTCAACAAATATTTCTTGTAAAGATGTTGATGGTACACCTAAATTTTTATCCGCCTTTAAATATTCTTTATACATTGATAATTGTTGCGATTGAAAATTATATAATTCCTCTGCTGAAAAATTACCTACTTTTGGTGATTTTAACTTATCTGTTTTAATATCTGAATATTTATCACTGTACTTTTCATATTCAGAAGCTGGCGTTTTTTCTAAGCTCAATTCATAAGGATTATAGCCAGTCGTTGGGATTTCAATAACTCCCTCTTCTTTAGGTATTTCAATTGGTTTTGCCTCAAAGTTTGGATCAATATTAATTGAACGGTGCATAAATACCGCGAATTGTTGACGTGTTAATGATTCTGCAGGACGGAACGTAGCATCCTCTAAATAACCTGTTGTAATACCATTCGAATAAAGAGCTCGTACATAGTCGCGTGTTTCCGCGTCACCCTCAATTGTGTCAGCAAAGTCGTATTGTGCTTTGATTTTCACATCAAAACCTACAACTAGGATTTTTGCCATTTCCGCTCGGCTAATCGGCTTATTCGGGTTTAACTTACCGTTAGCATCCGGTTTTAATAAGTCAGCTTTTAATAAAGCGACAGCTGCATCGTAGTGATCACTCTTAGGTGTTACATCACTTGGGATTTTCACGTTAGGTTTAACCACCGGTAATTTT
This sequence comes from Solibacillus isronensis, assembly GCF_900168685.1. Classification (NCBI taxonomy): domain Bacteria; kingdom Bacillati; phylum Bacillota; class Bacilli; order Caryophanales; family Caryophanaceae; genus Solibacillus; species Solibacillus isronensis. Next base: position 121,765 of record NZ_FVZN01000012.1, read on the forward strand.
TCACCCATATAGCGATAGACTAAAGTTGCCACTTGATAACGTGTAATGGCATTTCCGCCTCGGAATGTATTATCGTCATAACCTTTAATAATTCTTTCTGCAGCCATTGAATGAATAATGTCGTAGTTTACATTTTTCGTTGTAACGTCTTTAAATATTTTCTTATATGTAGCAGCTTCAACTTCGTGAGTTGTTCCACCGATCGGCATTACGATTGCCGGTGTTGCGATTGATAATGCGATTGCTGATAATAATAATTTGTTTTTCATAATTGTTTCCTCCAAGAAGTAAGTTGTATTTGTTATATCGTCATAATAACAACTCTTTTGTAATCAATCAAAAAAGCTAGGGAACTAGTCCAGTAGCAATTTCGCATTAATTGAGTGTGGATTGACCCAATCACCCGTCAACAATTGCACTTCATTTTGTCGTACGTTCATATAGGGCAAAATTTCACCTTTAGTTGCACGTAATACATAATCATTTTCTAAATGGCATAAGCCGTCTTCCTGTATGAGCATTTCCCCCATTACGAATGTAATCGGCATTGAACTATGGATGTATTCTTTATCACCTACTTTATAAAGAATTTCAGTTTCGTTAAGGCGACACATATCTCTTACCTTTAATCTAGTACCGCTTTTAATCTTCCTGATGATGAAACCATTTCGGGAACAAGTTTGGACCGAATCGGTTAAAGCTGTTACTAGACCGTAGCTAATATCATAATGACTACTATTTAATTCAGTAACATATCGACCTTCACCAATATTGGCCCAAATACCATCTTCTACACCGAATAAATTTAATGTTGTATTTATTTTGATGAAGTCCTTGCTCTTAACAAACTCACCGTCTTTCTTCCTATATATAGACGCTTGAAGTTTTGTGGTTATTTTACCTAACGGAATATTGACCCGCAGTTTTTCAATTTTCAATTCTCCCATATAATCCACTTCCTTTTTATTGAACAGCCGGATTTAAGCATGAAAGCTCTTGATAACCGCGCGCTGCTGCATCTTTCTTTGAACTAAATACTTCGGTAGGCGTTGCCGCTACCTCACAGGATGAACGCCAGAATTTATGCTCTCCGCCAACCATGCCCGCGTAAATACGGTCAGTGTAGTTAATACGTGAGCCAACAAAGGCATATTTTTGATATTCATAGCTATCAAACTTCGACGGATAACCCTGGAAGAAAGCTAGAATCGAAATATCATCGACGGTGTTGTACCATTCTTCATTGTCGATAAGCGGTAGTGCAAATGTATAAGTAACGTCTAATTGCTTCGCATATACGTTATGTTCATTAATGTAATACGCGATTTGCTCTTGAACTGTATCTACAATTGTTTGGCGACGTACTTTTTCAAATTTTTCCGCATCTTCTAAAAAATCGATTGTCAGTAATGAATCCTTTAATAATTCCTGACGCGTACCCTCTACCCATTCCTGTAATTGTACATCGTACACGACTAAATCATCGTCAACCGTAAAGTTGATAATGTTTCCTTCTTCATCACGATAAACAAATGGAACTTTAGGTAGCCAAGTTCGCTCGGCAACTTTATTACCCTGAGCATCTTTTTTCTCTTGATAAACGTTTAACATAAGACCATCGAAATCAACGATAGCGAAAACAGGTATGTAATGTTCCATACGGTTAATTGTGTATTTATCAGTTGATCCAAAGTTTTTAGCGAGAGTTTTTACAAACGCTTCATACGCAGGTTGGAAGTCCGTAGGCAGAATTTTATAAGAATCATAACCATTTTCAATGTGTGGAATCGCATTGACACGCAATATGTTAATGGCGTCTTGTGCTGCTGTCGTCATATTTAATTCGAATTTATGGTTTAGTTCTGTTGTTTCTTTAGCGTAGCTATATTTGAACTCTACATACAGCAATGGCACAGTGAATATAACAAGGAACAAAATAATGTAATGGCTTAACTTCATAATTAATCATTCCAATCTTCGTTCAAAATCATCCCGCCATATGGGAAATAAATCGTTGTATCATTTGTGCCTGCTTTCCCACCTGTTAGCATACTAAGTAGCATAGTAGACTGGAATTTCGTTTTATTTTGAACTGTTACAGTAAAGTAATCGTCCTTTTGCAATTTGTACATGCGTTGATTATAAGGAACGGATTCATCATATAAAACTTCGAATAATTGCTCTTTAAAATACTCGTCATATTGCACTTCATATTTACCTGTAAATTTTGCCGGTTCAATAGCCGTTGCGTTCGTATAAACAGGTTGGTACTTCTTTTGTTCATGTACTAATTCAATGTCGTATAGTACATTACTTCCTTGGTGTAGCCCAAGCTCAAATTCTTCCCATTCTTTCGGTGTAATGTAGCCCTTTAAACGAATAGAATCTACAAACTTTGTCACTTCTTGATATGTATGTATATAAGCGAGGTCTTCTTGTTTCTTGTATTGCTGATACGTTACAAAGTAAAACATAACGAGAGCGGCTAATATGACCGCGAATATCTTACTTATGGCATTTGGCATTTATGTCACTCCTTATTGCATTGTGTAATTAATACGTGTACCTGATCCTGAATATTGAATGGTTTGTTTGTACTTTGCATACGGTAGAATAATTGATTGCTTTGTTTTTAAATCTGTTTGTCGCTCAAACACGTTCCCGTCCACATTTACAGTTGTTTCGTCAAAATCTAGCTTATAAATTGAGCTGATTATTTGTGCACCTGTAAATAGGGGCGCTTCTGGAATTTCAGTTTGTTTTACATATACAGAACCTTCCGTACCAGGAGAAATTTCAAACTCTTTTTGTATTTGAAATAATGGCGTCAATGCATAAGCTAGAGCTAGACTAAATGTTAAAGTTGCTAGGGCAAACCAAATCGCTTCACTTACTGTTTTATTCATAAAAGGTTGGGAGCCGCGCTAAGCAGCCCCCATTCCCCCTTTCGTAAAAAAGGATTAATTTTGTTTTTGTTGATTAAACTTAATCGCGCGGATAACTCCATTTGAATCACGCTCAATTTCTGCATCGAACATGCCACTTGGATTGATGTAATCTGCATGTGTGTTTGTTGTAGCATTTAATAAATCCGTATCTACCTTAGTCAGTTCGTCACCAGTGAAGTTTGCTAAGTACCATTTTGTAGATTTGCCAGTTGTTACTTCTACACCGATTTCGCCTTCTTGACCTTTAAATTTACGGATAGCGTTGATAACCTGTGAACCTGAAACCACTGTATTGTCATACATTAAGTATTTTTGATCTTGTAATTCTGTTGTATTATTTGTGAAATCGTTTGTTACTGATTTTGCTGAATCTGCTGCAGGTGTGAATACCATGATTGAGATACCTACTAACACGATTGCTAAGATGATTCCCGCTGCAAATTTGAGCGCGGTTGCTGTTGTTTCTGACATTTTGAAATTCCTTCTTTCTTTTCGTTTTATTTTTTTTATTTTTTATAATAAGTGGACCCACCCACAAATTAATAAATTAATGTAACAACTCCATCATTTGGTTTGAATTTGTTACAGCGATATAGATAATCGGGAATATTAAATAGATGAAAATTAATGAAATCATTGGTGCCAGACCAAGGAAAGAGCCCATTTGAGTTTTCTCTGCAATCTCGCGTGTTTGATCTTCCTTACGTTCTTCTAGGTAATATTCTCTTTCAACGTCTATATCTTCAAATGCTTCTGCAATTGATAAGCGAATTAATGTAAGTTTTAAACGCTCTACAATCTGTACGAATGGCTCGAACGTATTTGTTTCGCCTAACTTTTCTAATGCTTCCTCTGGTCCACTATCAAATTCCTCGATAGCAATTTCTAGCGAACGTTTAAATGCAATAGAGAATCGTTCTAACCATTGAAGTATTCCCGCTACACTCATTCCGTCAAAGTCTTTTAAGATAGAAATAAGCATTAATAATTGGTATACTTCGCGTTCCATAAGCTTTAATCGTGCTCGTTTTTTGAAGCCTAATATAATTGCAGGCAACTGATAAGCTATGTAAGCAAAGATTATCGCTAATAAAACTTCATACCATTTTAAGTACGCATTCGAGTACTTAACGTATTTATCCATAATACGATTGTATGTTTTTAAAACTTCCTCGTCTGATGGATCTAGTTCAAGTTGGTCTGCAATAGCAAGGACAATTTCTTCTTCGGTTGGTAGCACCTTTGCCTTACTAATGTTTTCAATTACTTCTCGGTCGTAATCTGTTTGTTGTTGTAACAAGGCAGATTCTTTTGCCGTATAAGTTTCGGTGAAAATTGAACCATCGAATGAACCTTGTAATGCAACTGATTTTTCTCTTACGTGTGAGTAAGCAAAAACACCAAATGCAAGAATAAATATAATTACAGCACTAACAATCTTTTGTAATGTAAGTTCATACACCGTAATAGATTCATTAGCATCTTTAATTAGCTGTTCAGTATCGTTGTAGCGACGTGAATACTTTTTCGGCGTAAATGCTTTACAAAGTAACATCGCACCTTTAACTTTCGTTAAAATCCAACGCTCCCATTTAACTTTATTTGGGACAAATTCTTTTGTGCTCTCTGAAATTTCACGCATTTTACGTAAAATTAAGTAACAAGCAATACTAATTCCATACACACCAATTTCTGAAAACAGACCGATACGAGAATCGTAAAAGGCTTCTGTTGTTGGGAAACTTCCCTCAGTCCAATTTTTCACAGGCAATGCAAAGAAAATTGGGATTAGTGCTAGTAAGGGTAAGTTACGCATCGCATAGCTTAAACGCGAGCGATATAATATTTCTGCATTTAGCTCTTTATTAATAGCGGTTAAGCCATTTAAAAATGAGCTTTTTCCATCTGTCACTTTATCGCCGCGCTCTTTAACAAGTACGGCAAGTCCAGCAAACACCCGTAAGTAACGTGTTGGTGCTACGTCTTCATATAAAGCCAGTTCTTTTTCCACGTCTAAGCTATTGACGATTTTATCAATACGCTCAGCGTGATGTTTCATTTCATTACCTGCATCGTGAATCGCTTCAAATACTGCCTCGTCTACCATTTTCGTAGATTGATAATAAAAGCGAACGCGATTGATGTATTCTTTTAACTGTTTTAAAAGCTTTCGCTCTACTCTATAAATAAAGAAGTCTACTAAAATTCCTGATAATAATAGGAACCCAACAAATACCCAAAAGGCAACTAAAAATGATGGTCGTATTACCAAGAGAAACCCTAATACGATTACGACTAACGCACAAATTGCGAAGATAATCTTCATTACTTCTTTGCGTAAAGTGAATTCATCATATACAGCTAAAGTTTCAAGCTTTTTGCGAATCTTTGCTTGAAATCTGCGAAGTACAGGGATGCGTTCGATGAAGTTATAACTTTTCAACGCAAAGGCCGTAAACTTCACTGAATAGTTTTTATTACGTACCTTTTTCTCACCTAATACTGCAGCTCTTTCATTTCTTAATTGAAAGAACTTTTGACATTGCGTAATGCTGTAGATTATCAACCCAACAAAGATAGCAATTAGCAATATCGAAAGAATCATAGTGCAAGCCCCCATGACTTACTCATAAGCTCTTTAAAGTCCTCAGCATCTTCTTTAGATAAATGAAGCATCATGCGTTTCATACGTTCCTCAGAGATCGGATTAACAGCGACATACGCACCGTCACGATATTCAAGAATTGTATTTTCTTTAAATTGCTGTGTTTGAGTCTGTTGCTGGAAGAACGTTGTTGCGAGGCTAATTAAAGCTCGTACATCCTTCTCCTTTGAGCCGTCCAAACGATCTAAGATTTTTAAATGCTCATCTGTTTGATCGATTGGCACACATTCAGTAATACGCTCGATAATACGCTCACCTGTTGCATGAATTTGAACCATATGAACATCGAACTCCAGTACACTGATTACTTGTTGCTCGGCTACACGCTCGTTACTGAACATACCAGTTTTTAATAATGAGTTACGTAGAGCGAATACCAGGTCTTTAAATGTTTTGGCATGGTGAGTAAATAGTGTAAATTCAGAAGCTACCTGTGATGTTTGAATCATCCATGCAGCAACAGGGTCCGTTGCTACTTCCCCTAACACCGTAACGTCACCGTCAGTTTTCTTTTGTAAATCCAATCCATCTTGACCGCTATACGTTTCTGTTTCTTGGAAACTTAAAATATTTCGGCCCGGATAGAGGTTACGTAGATTTAATTCGAATTTTGTTTCTTGAATACGAAGCTTTAACTCTGTATGAATGTGCTCTATTAAAGCCATTAATAACGTTGTTTTACCAGAACCCTGCGCCCCTGTTACGGCTACTGTTCTTTTACTGCGCATTAGTAGGCGAAGTAATTCAATTGCAATCTGTGAATTGTCTTGTTTGAAAAGATCCGGTAAGCCTAGTTTTTTAGCTTCATATTTTTTACGAATGAATACAGCCCATGATTCTGTTAGTTTAGGTCTTGCAGCAGTAACACGTGAACCGTCAGCCATTTCATTAATGATGGCTGGATTTGTTTCAGAAAGTTGGCCCGGATAACCGTATTTATAAGCATTTGTAACAATTCGGCGTAACTCTGATTCCGAATCAAATTCAAGGAAAGCAAAGTGAATTGTTTTACCTTTATTCATCACCCAAATACTACGTAGGTTAGAAAATGTGGTTTCTTTACTTTTTGCCATTGATAAGAAATCATCATCTGAAATTTCATTTACTGTTGTTTGAGATTTATAACCACTTACACCAGCTGATACACCGTCAATTTGCATATCTCGAATTTCATCGATAAGGCCAAACCCTTTGTAATGGCTATATACGACTTGTGAAACAATTCGCATCTTATCTTGATATGAAAGCTTTTGGTTTTTCATTTCTTGCTTATACGCATTGTGAATGTGGTCCTCAGTAACGATATAGCTACCAGTTTCATTTTTAACATCCCATTTATAACGGGCAATGATAGCTGATAACGCTTTGTAACCATGTTTCTTTTCATTTACATACAGCATCGTTTCAAATTTTTCACGAGCTGTCATTTCGGCTGAATTATCAAATGGAATGACTAACCCAACTAATTCCTCATTGATTTTTTTATCTTTTACCAAGAGGTCGTAAATGTACTCACGCACGTAAGTTTTAGCAGAAAGATCACCTGTATTACAGTTCTTTAAAGCATTTTTCAATTCTTTACGTCTACTCTGACTACGTTTAAATTCTTCTTCGGTAACGTTGTCTAAATACAGGCTTTTCGTAGTAATATCAATCATTTTCTTACTAACGTAGTTTTTCAATTCCTCAACTGTTAATTCTTGTTGTGGAATGTACGATTTCTTTTTATTCGCAATTTCTGATTCTTTTCTAGCTTGTGTAAGCTTCAAAAAGATGAAGGCTAATGCGAACAATCCAATCGCTATAATTAATAAAAGGTTCAGTGAGCTAGTTTGTATCATTCATTTCACCTTCCTCAACGTCAGCGTCAACGTCGGCTAGAGTTTTATGAATGTACTTTACAATGTTTTCTAGTTCATCACGAAAGTTTGAAGCAGCCGAATCTTTTACAGTCGATTTATGTAATCGGTAAAACCATTCAGTTACATTTAACGTATTGCAGGCATCCTTAAATTGCTGGGAATAAGGTATTTGGAAGATCGGCGCCTGCGTTTTATACATTCGTTTAATTTTGCGAGTTGTAAAGCTCGATTTTTTATCATATTGGCTAATTACGATAATGTAGTTTCTTCCTTTTAATTCTTCCGGGAAGTCCATACCATTAAAGAAGCGATCTAACACGAATCGATTCTGCGGTAGGTTTACAATAACTAAGTCGGCTTTACTTAAAATAAGTCTTGTTAGTTCACTGTTACGCCCACTGTGAGCATCGATCCAAATGTGATCATAAGCATCTTTTGTAATGTTTAAAATCGCTTTCAACGTTTTGTCATCTATAATATCCTCTAAATTTGAACCGCCTAATAAATCGAGCTTATCTGCATAAATGGTTTCGGTATAATCCATAACCGCGTTTGGCTTTAATAAATTCGATTTAATTAAGCGTTCAAGGGCAGCCATGCCCGCATCTTCAAAACCTTCTCTAGTAACTAATTGCTTACCGAATAAAAGTTCTAAAGATGAATAATTTAGTTGAGTGTGCGTGATTAATGCACGTTTCGAGGATGTTAAAGCTGAGTACGCTGCTAATGCTGCAACATTCGATGTGATAGCGCCTTGTCCATGAATTGGGCTCCAGCTCACAATCGTTTTACCCATCTACTTGTCACCCTTCCTTAATATGTTCTCCGGCCATTACAGGCGGTAGAGCTTTAATTGAGTTGCTGATATTGTTTACATTTGATGGTTTACGTTTATTGAAAATACGTTGGAACAGCCCTGTTTTAAGCACTACATCGTAATCAACAATTGCATCATTTGTAATTTCTGCTGCAACACTTTTTACATTTAACTTGTAATTTTTGCTCAACTTATCGAATGGCACAGAACCTTCATGTTGAATGAACTCTTTTAGATAGTCCTGATTTTCTGCAAATTCAAACGTATCTACGTTTTGAACAAAGTTGAAGCGACCATTTGTTAGTAAGGAAATGTAGTCCTCGCTAATGTGGATCGTGCTTTCAAAGTACAATTGATGGATATTTGTGATACCTGATAAATCAGCGTAATCATGTAATAAATCAATGTCCTTCATAATATTTGTACGAATGTTATCACTCACGTAATAACTCTTTTCAATTGGTAAAGCCATAATTGATTTTTGGATTTTATTCACGTCGATTAGAATGTAATCGTAATTTTCCATGCATTCATTGGCTTTCTCTAGCTCCCAATCAATGTTAGTAATGGCCTTGCCAGTCGCTAAAATCTCAAAACCGTTAAAATCGTATAAAACTTCATTTTCTTCAACTTTCCGAATAATACCGTAGTAATATTCATAGGAGGAAGTTGCATCTACAATTAGTACACGTTTCTTCATAGCACTAATCGAATGAGCTAAGTAAATAATGAAGTCAGCTTTAGAACGGTTTCCCATAAATTGAACAATCTTCATTCGAATTACTCTCCTTCAAGTAAGTTAGCTTGTTCTTCTACTTGTGCTGCCTCTTGTGCGTTAATTGCGTTCAGACGTTGCTCTTCCGCTTTTTTAGCGTCAGCTGCTTCTTTGTTAGTTCTAGTGTTGGTGTTACCAGATTTAACTGCTTCTTTTTCCTCGTCCAATAAAGCATCTAAGCTATTTTCAAGAGCTGTACGGTTACGTTGCTCTAAAACATATTTAGCTTTATTCACTACGTTTGGATCTTCTTTAAGTAAAGCAAGTACATTATCTTTTAATGGATATGTTTCAATCGCTTTATTTTGCATGTGCTCGTCTAAATATGGAATCGCATAGATTTTCGCGTTTTCTAAGTACGCGTCAACGATACCTGAGCTTACAGATAAAATTTCATCTTCTAATACGTCAATGCGTAAAGTAATACCTGAAATATCTTTAATGCGTTTTTTACTTAATAGAATGTAATCTTCACCTGACGGGAATTGAATACGAATATCTACATATTTGTTGTTTTCAATATTCGTTGGTAATTCAACAAAGCTGTATTCCGCTTCACGAGCATCGTCAGTAATTGCCTCGTCTTCATACACCATTGATTTAGTTAAGACTGTATTCGCCTTTAAATCTGTTTTGGCATATAAGTAATACTCATTGTCATTTTGTAAGTGCGGTAATAATACAACGTCTTCTGAATGTGCTGCTTCCGACACGTACACTTTAGTTAGCATAGCTTCTGAAATAACTTCACCTTTTTCAACGTCACCGTTGACGGCGTAAGCTACTTGGTTCTGATCTGCTACTGACTGTAATTCTTCCATTTTTGCTTTATACTCGCCTATCCGCTTGGCTTCTGCATCGCGCATATTGTCATATAAGAAATATCCGGCTATCGCCAAAATTCCTAACATGATTGTTGCACCAGCTAAACCTGCGTAAATTAGTTTCGAGTTTTTTGTACGAATACTACTCTTTTTCATTATCCCCACTAATAACAAATTAGTGGGTTTCACCACCTTCTGTTATTATTTGAACGTCATATAAATGACAAATGCCAACGCTGTTAAAATTGAGCTTGCTACTGCAATCAACAAATGTTTATTGTTTCGCTCGCGTGGGGTATATTCTTCATTAAAGCCACCTAAAAGGTCTGAATATGTATCCTCATTATCTTTAGTTACGTGATACGGTGAAATCGTGTTACCAATTAAAAAAACTTCTTCTTTTAAGCGGGACGAAAGCTCTTTAACGGCGCTTTCATTACCATTTGCTACCGCAAATTTTGTTCTGTCGTCTAATTCATATTCAAGTTTGAACTGTTCAATCCAGTGATACTTCCACTCGTCTGCTGATACAGTGACAACCTGCATGTGACTACGATAAAATTCGTCTTCATATGGTGAATCTCTTAACACACCTAAATCCAAAACAACATATTGGTAATGCTTATAAACCTGAGCTACATCGAAGTTTTCTCGATACTTGAAATGATCGAAGCCTTTAAATTCAAACTCCATATCTTCAATTTGCAGGTTTTCTAGGTGAATTAGACAATGGATTCTATCAAAGTCCGACGAAGTATTTCCCTCAACCACCGCTACATCGTAATTTTGTTCAGACAGATATTTCGCTATGTTTAAAGCTGTATTTGTCGAACCTAAATTCCTTTCAACACTTGCAACTGCAATAATTACTGTTCCTAGTATTGTGTCGCTCGTATTACGCTGCGTGTTATCTTGGAATACCCATTCGTCATGAACCTCATGCTCGGCACGTTCTCTATTAATAGTAGGAATCTTAATGTTTGGTATTTTAATGCCTGGCTTTTTACTCTCGGCATCTTCACCCCCACCATCCTTCTGAACTTGTTGCTCTTTCGCATGAATGTTAATGTTTATCGAATCGTATTTAGATAGATCACGTCGCCATGGATACGAAGGGTTGGCATTTCTAAATCTTAATGCCAGTGAAAATGACATTGGCGATTTAAATGAATCAATCAGCTTTGTTACCGTAAACTTCCCTTCATTTCTTAAAAAGAAGTTGTATATCCCCATTTCGAACAGTTCCGCAAGTAGTGGATGTCCTTCAGGATAATCTGATAACACTGTAAATGGGACTTTATCAAAACCATTGTGCCTTTTTACCGCTAGAATGGTATCACTTAACATTTCCAAACGTGGATCGTTGCCTTTACGTGCCAAATCGGTACTTATTAAGATTCCGTCTATCTCTGAATGTTCAGCGACGGTTTCTAATAAATCTTCAATGCACGTAGCAATGTCCAGCACCTTCACACCCTGTTCTCGAAACTTCTGTTCGAGTACCTGAGCAAACGATGTATTAGAGGTTGCGATTACAAGATTCATGCGTCCTCCTTGCCCTAAAAACAAAAAAAAGCACACATTACCCCTATAAGGGTAATGCGTGCTTCGCATTTGTAATTTTAGTTATTTAATTAAATGTTTTACTTTTTAGATATTAACATATTAAAAATTAATCAGCAACACAAATTTTTAATCTGCCGATAAATTCTTCATTGTTATAAATAACACCACTTCGCAGGATAACTTCATTAGGTCCGAACGGAATAACATTCGTATGTCCTTCAGCTAAATTGAAGTCTGATACTTGCATTTTCCCATAGAACATATGCGAAATTGGCTTATAAATGTTCGGGAATAATGATGATGATTGGATTAATAATGCGTGATAAGGTATCAAGTGCATATTATCTAATAACGGTTTAGTTAAAGCAGCTAACATTTCGACGCCAGCTAAAATGATTTCTTTTGCTACACTATCCGTTTCTCTCTTTACTAAATCTTCTCCCAATTGAACTAATGTTAAAATACGCTGCATCCCTACTTCATCGGATTGTCGGTTTAAATGAATTGCGAAAATAGTCCAAACACCGATAATAAATGATTCAACTAGTTCAGCTAGGTTATTCCCTTTCACCAGGTAAACAAAGTCTGATACACCGTCATTTTCATTGCAAATTATACCCATTTCAACCATGCGAATACGTTCAATGTGCCCGTACAGAATATTTTGCTTAACGGGGTCCGTCATATTCATAATCCCTCGCAAATAACCCATTATCGGCCCCTCTTGATCGCGGTAATATTGCATTTGAGGAATTAATTCTGTTCTTGTCGTACCTTCTGCATAGCATACGGCTTTAAAAAATAATTGAACCATATCCATTCGCATACGCTCTAAATGCCCCATTCCTTCATAAGTTGGAGCTTCTTCTAGCTTTAGAATGTCTAGAGTATCTCTTTCCATAAAGCGATTGCTAATATCTTCAGTTGTCATATGTAAGATTCTCGTATCATTTGCACGAGCATAATGTTTTACATGACGAATAAAGCCATGCTCAAAATTATCGTGCATAAAACCTATACGTGCATGAACAACATTACGCCAATCCCACACAATTTTATATTGCTCAGGCAAGTATGCGATTGCGAATGGCTGCCCTACATACTTTTCGTGTATCTTAGTTTTCTCCATATTAATCCTCCTTATATAAGAAAAAAGAACGCAACTCTCCCCTTTTGGAGTGTTGCGTTCTTCGTCAACAATTCATTTTGATTTTAGTTGAATATTAAATTATTAGCAACTATGACTTATCTTCATTATTAATATCGCTTGTTTCATTAACGTTAATGCTATCGTTAAGGTTATCGTTAAGGTGTTCTATTAGTTTATCGCTAATATATCCCTCTATAAATCGATCCCGTTCAGACACGCGTTCACGCTTGAACAGCCAACCTTCAAATCGCTCTTTAGCATCCTTCTTCTCCCACTCGTCAATTGCGGTAAGTCTTAATTTCTTTTGAAGTGCCAGTATTTCTAACGTGGTATCTCTTACCTGCGTTTTTTCTTTTTCTTTTTGTGTGTCAATTAATAGTCTGTTTTGTTCTTTTAATTTAGCAATTTCAGAGGCAAATAATTGTTCTAATTGCTCCTTAAACTCGTTTAAAGCTTCTATAGGAATACCCTGCTGTTCTGACTTTAAATCCTCATTAGCTTTTTCTTTAGAACGTACTAAATCGGTAGTTGCTAGGCTATCGATAATCTGTGGAATTTGCCATACAATTCCGTTATTTAATGCTTTTGTACGCTTAATAATGATGAATTCTGCAACTTTTAAATCCTGCATATTATACACTTTCATCGAATTGATTCTGTTTAAGAAGTGAATTTCTTGGCTTTCAAGTTGACGGAAATAATTATTCAATGTATTTAATGTAACTTTTATGTCTACATTATGAATATCCTTGAAATGCTGGTTCACCTTCTCCGTAAACTCCGAAACTTTCCAGACTTCCATTGAATTTGTAGTTATTGGTTCTGATTCATTTTCTACAGTTGAGTCAACTATTTCTAATTCTGTCGTATCTTTTGCACTCAAACCAGACCCCTCCTAATATATATATTTCTTAGGATGATTATAACATTGTTAGAACAACTTTTCTCACCCTTTTTCAACTAAACATTAATAATCAATAATAGAAAAACCTTAAAATCATTAAAAAATAATAACACAAAAAGGATTATCGTTACGTTATTTGGATATTATTCAAATAACGTAACGATAATATTTAACTCTTTCTTTAATGATAATATTAGCTAATTTGTTATCATTAAATTAATTCGATATTATTCAAATAATTTATCGTTAATATTTCAATCTCTACTTAACGATAATACATCTCTCTTTCTTATCGTTGCGTTATTTCGATATTATTCGAATAACATAACGATAAAATTTTATACTTTCATTAACGATAATATTAGATAATTTATTATCATTAAATTAATTCGATATTCTTTAAATAATTTATCGATAACCCAATGTTAGCTAACTAACGATAATAGTATGTATTTATTTATCCTAATTTGATCTTGATACTACATAATCTAATGATCAATAACTAATAATCGTTTCGAAAATGTTATTTATAACGCTTAGTGTTTAAATTATCACTATATACACTACACAGTTTCAACATATTCTACGTACACTCTCAACACATTATCAATATATATACAACATAATATAAACACTTTATCAACTCTTTTGACACACAAATTGAATACTTTTTCATAAATATATAAAATTTGACTAAGAGGGGAGACAATTATTCTTACAAAGTAGGGGCTACATTAGTTCAAATAGAACTTTTCTGCGTCATACCCGTTATAATGGTGACTTAATAACTAAATTCCATTGTTTAAGCATTGGAATGGTTAAGTCGCTTATAAAGTAAATGGTTAGAAAATGAATAGAGGAACTTCTTTAAACTATTTATTCGAGAACAGGAATATTAGTAAATTTAAAAGTGAAAGTCAGGCATTCATTATAATAGTTCGTAAAACCTATATGAATTGACTGCAGCTTTTTTTATCTTAATCTGGATTTTGACGAATAACTACTTATTAAGAAATATTTCAAAACGAGTATATAGTGAACTTTTTTAATTTCATGGTAATATATAAATTAAATGGATATTACATCTATTTACCAATCTATATAATTAATGTAAAGCAGCAACGATACTATAAACATTCAATTGATGGGTGACCCTCATTATGGGCCAAATTAGCTTAGAGCATTTCGGTAAATGCTCATATAAGAATATAAAAATTAAACAAAATGTAAGGAGGCGAACTTATGAGTGAACAAGTTCAATTAAATGTGTGGCTAACTAAATATAAAAGAGGGCAATTCATTTTAATTCACGAGAAAATACAAGAAAAGTTTGCTTCTACAATGGAAACCCTTTTCAATAATATTGAGGACTCAGCAAACGAATACAAAGAAAAATTGCGTGAAGAATATGCGACTGCTTACAATTATGAGGTAGTTGATCCTAGTGACATATTTGAAGATATCGAAATGGAAGCTTATGAATTTTATAGATCGGAAAAAATCATGGAATATAATTTTCACTTGTCGTTGTTAGCTACAACATACCAAATCTTTGAACAACAATTAAGAGGTTTTGTCTACAAGGAGCTAAACCATAGTACAAGTCCGATTAGGTTAGTAGATGAATTTTCAAAATTTGGTTTTAATATGGGGGAAATAAAGAAAGCATACGAATATCTAAAATATGATTTAACAAAGACTCCCCAATGGGAAACGATTGAACTATTAGCTGATCTTGTTAATACATACAAGCATGGTGACGGTCGTGCTGCTACTAGGTTGTATAAAAAGAACCCAGACTTGTTCTTAAAAGGTTTCTTAGGTGACAAGAGAGTCATGGACGTTGAGCTAACAACCAATGCTGAGATTGTTTTCGATATCGAGAAAGTTAGTTTTAATAAATACTCCAACGCTATTATTGAATTTTGGAGGGACTTTCCAGAACACTTAAGTCCCGTTGTCGATGTCGATTAAATATAATATAAGGGTGCGATTTTGGTAACAGAGCAACATAATCAGTAGGGGATAATAAACTCTCGTTTGGTTTGTTAATTAGAGAAAAAGGTAGTTAGATCAATTACTGAACTGAACCCCATTTTGTAGACAGTTTAATAAAAAGGGATGTAGTTGTGCCTATGCTGCGATTAGATGACTTCGGTAACTTGCCGGAGTCATCTTTTTTAACGTCCATTGCTTTCTCGTATGGTTATAATGATCCATATACTCTACGACTAACGTATGCAATTCAGCTAAGTTTTCAGCTTCCTTATAATCGACTTCATCTTTAAAATGCCCAAAGAACGATTCCATAGGGGCATTATCTAGGCAGTTTCCCCGGCGTGACATCGACTGTTTCAGTCCCATTTTTTTCACAAGCTGTTGCAATTCTGGGTGCGTATAATGAAAACCCTGATCGGAATGAATCATGGCTTCCGGATGAAGATTCCCATCTAAATCAATCGTTAATTGTTCGAGTGTCTCATACACAATCGATATTTTAAGTGTTGTTGATAGCGCATAGGCGACAATTTCTCTTGTAGCGACGTCTTTTACACAAGATAAATAGGCCGTTTGACCACCTCTGATCCGGGGGCGATTGGAACGAAGTCCAAGGAAGCAGAAAATGTTTTAAAAGTAGCTCTAGCTTTAGAAAAGAAATTAATCGCAAAAGGATATAAAGTAAGGCTATCGAGACGCACGGACACGTATTTATCTCTTACACAAAGGGCTCAACTAGCAAATGCTTGGGGAGCACATATATTTATATCTCTGCATGATAATAGCGCAGTAAACAAAACTGCAACAGGCTTTGAAACATTTATTTTCAATGGTCCTGTAAGTGCTAATACAGTGAAATTACAAAAATCCTTGCACGAAGCAATCATTAATGGAATCGGTTTTCGAGACCGAGGTATGAAACGCGCAAATTTCGCAGTGGTGCGTGAAACAAACATGCCCGCGATTTTAATTGAATACGGTTTTATCAGTAACTTAGATGATGAAAAAATTATAGCTTTTGAAATTGAAAAGCAAGCTCAGCTGACATTTGAAGGCATTAATAATTTTTTTGGTGTTACTACGATAACCCCGAAGTCACCAACTGAAAATACTAACCCGACAGGAGATGATGAAGTTATGTTAACCGAAAGGACGCGATGAAATTAGAGACTTATTAAAAAAAGCACGTAACAAACTGTATACGGTCAACGGTAAAAAGGAGTTTGTAATTAATCCAACCATTCTATACTGATTCAATAATTAATCAATACAATGATGCGCAACTGCTTAGCTATCAAGCTGCAGTAATTAATCGAACATTCTAATAAATAATAGCCCATTGAAAAATTTAATCAATGGGCTATTAAAAATTGGGCTTATAACTGACTTATGCAATGCAATTTGTAATCCCCCATAAATAAGCAGCAATATTAGAATACTTATTAAGTAAATCATTTAATATTGACTGTAATTTACTACTTTAGGATGTCTGAACCCTAAATTGATTGCTTCTTTATACATTTATACATAATGTTCCTTTCGCTCCTATTAACTCGTCCCAAAATAAAAGGAGCAGCATTTTTAGCTGCTTGCTTGATTAATATGAATTTGTAGATTATATAGAATTTGCTATCCGAACCAATTCCTCTCCCGGATCAATGTCGGTAATCTTATTACTAATTCCCATTAGAAATTGTAAATTGTTTTTCTCAAAAAACATAAAATTAAAGTATTCACGTTCAAAATACACTGCTTTCGTGCCATCTTCGAGTAAATATTCTTTTCCTTTAAATTCTAATTCATTATCAATTAATTTAATATCTATTTTAAAGATATTTTCAGTTTTATTTTCATGTACATATCGAATTTCTAAGGTATCATTTATATAATTTTTGTCTTCTGAAAATTTACCGAATTCATGAGTAAAAGGAATTGGAGGTAATGCTTTAGGTAATCTTACCTCACATTTACAAAACTCTTGAAATTCTTTAACGGACTCTTCAATTGATTTATATCCCACTTCAGCATATTTTTTTTCAAAGCTTGAAGGCGTATCTTCTACAGCATACATTTTAACACTAACAAACAAGAACAGAATAGCACTGGCAGCAAAAATTGAAAAAGTTAATTTATTCATTTTAAATCAATCCCTTTTTTCTTATTATTACAATTTTAAAAAAACATATACGCAAAAAAGGGTTTTTTGAAGAATTAGTATTTTATACCAAAAAGAAAAGAGGTTATATATGATGAAAAAATCGAAGTTTACTCTTTCAACTGTTTTAAGCCTAATTCTTGTATTTTCTTTCGTATTAACAGCATCAGCGGCATATTCAAAAATTGATTGTTCTAATGTAGCTGGTAATCCATGCAAGGGAGTAAATGTTACTAGTTATGGATCAGGGACAGTTTATTCAGAAACTCTATACGCAACAGCAGGTGATTATTTAGAAGTAAGTAATTATTCTAGTGGTCAATTTAATCTAGTTACCACATTAGTAGATTCTTCTGGAAATGCTGTAAGTGAACCAATACCATTTACCGACACACAATATATAAAAGTTGAAAAAGCTGGATATTATGGTGTTAAAGTGGAATGTGAAGATGACTCAGTCAAGAAAAGATGCACAGGTACTGGAAAAGTGATTAATTCTTAACGGGAAAAAATAAATATCAACACAATACCAATTTAATCAATAGAGTTATCCAATTCTGGCGTTTATCCAAAACGTAAAATAGGGTCTAATAATTATTAAATAGCTCATTACCTTTTTGGTAGGGGGCTTTTTTATATGAAGTAAGTTTTATTTCTTTTTATTATTTCCGAAACAAACTTTTAAAGGTTCGATATAAATTAAATCTAATGAGGCATGTAATAATGCGTACATTTTTTAACATTCTTTTTTTCCGATTCCATCGTAGTTAGAATTGCCATGTAGAATAGAATTACGATTTAAATATTTACTATTACTATCAAAAATCTTGATGAAAGCGGAAATGAATTGATACTGCAGAAGACCATCAAGACTCTTTGATAATTTCTTTTTTACTGTTAAATTTTTATTATTTAATTTACTCCACAATTGTGGGATATATACCTTATCAGCTTTATAATCTTCTAATTTTTTTCTTAGCCATCTTGAAATTATGTTGTCGAATGTAGCAAATAAGGGAAGTAAGGCAATATTGTAAGTATGTAATATCGGTCAAGAATACTTTTCCTGGCTCATCTTGGTTGAACTCGCGATTTAAATGATTCGGTATACGGCAGTGTGACGCTGTCGCTTTTTCTAAGTGGCGATAGGGATTCGCACGGCGAATTTTCGCATATAAATTAAATTAACGCATTAAACGAAGAATCTTTTTATGATTCATGGGTTGGTCTAATACATCAACTAATGCCATATAAAATCCACGATAGCCAATCTTTCCTTTCTCTTTATCATATATCGATTTATCGATTTCAGTAATAAGTAATCTTGATAATCTGATTCTTCACGAAGTGCATCCTTTTCCGCATTTCGAAGCCATTTATAGTAACCGCTTGGACTGACATTCGCTACTTGGCATAAATAGCGTGTCATGTTTTTGAGTTGATACAGTCGAATCGTTTCGTTAATTGCCTGATATTTTTCTCTTGGTGTTAGAACCGATTCTTCTTAGCCTGCCTTTCCATTTCGTCGAGCTTTTTAGAAGGGTTAATTCCGCTTCTAAAAGTCGAATACGCGCTTCAGCTTTCTCTAACTTTTTGTCCGCTGTTAGTTTATCAGCACGAGGGCGACCTATGCTGCCTTTTCCGCGACGCTCTTCCAAAAACCCTTGTTCACCAAGTGTTTTATAGATAGACTTCCAACGGCTCAATGCACTTTGGGCTTTTTTTAGGTCAATAATATCTAAATCAAATCCAGCTTCTCTAAAGATTTGAGCAGGGCCTTTTCCCGCCAGGTTTTCCCGAACCGCCTTTAATTTAAAGTCAGCTGTATATTGAATAGAGCGATCTGAAACAGATGCCACGTTTGGATTCGCTTCAATTTGTCTGCGTTGATGTTCATTAAAAATAATTTTACTCATGATGTTCTCCCGTCCTTAAATCGTATGGTCAGTATAACGGGATTTTCGGTGAAGAAAATAGAAAAACCCCGAATAGGTCCACTTTTTTTAAAGTGTCCACTATTCGGGGTTCAGTTCATACGTTGACCTAACTACCTTTTTTATTATTTCTTATTAAATGTGAATGCCTTTGACATTTCTGCCATATTACCTATACTCATTCCGCCAGTTTTGTTTGATTGCAACGAGGTTGTGTCAGATGATGCAACGCCTGAACTGTCAGTATTTTGTAGGTTATGGTTTTTATTCCCTTCATGTACAGTTGGTTCTGGAGTTGCTGTATCTCCTGGACTTTCTTTGGCTACCAGTTCGACAGTCTCACCGTCATTTTCATTGTAACTTTCTTTTTTTACTATATTTTCACTAGCCGTACTTTTTTCTATAACTGGTGCATCCTCACTTAATAGGGTGCTAGCAATATTGTGATTACCACCTAAAAACTTATTGATGAAGTCCTCTTGGAAGACTTCGGGGTTGAAAGTTCTAGGTAGGTAATCTCTTATATCTCTGTCACCATATTTCGCTTGTAGCACTAGAAAGCCGTAAAGTACAGTTGATGATAAATCCGATTGTTTGTTGATAAATGAAATCAAATCTTCATGAGCTGCTGTACCAATGTACGTTTGAAATCTATCCCCATGACCTAGTACTTTCGAGCGTCTTTTGTTAGGTTTTTTTCCTTGCTCTGCGCCTTTTGCGTTATCTTGCTCTTTTGTCATTATGCTTGTCCTTGACCTTGAACTTCACTAATGTATTGGTCTTTCATTTGATCAAAGGCTTCATGAAGCATCATCATTAATAAACCTAACGAATTTGTAAATTTATCGTGTTCAGAGAAGATTGTACGTCCTTGGTATTTAGAGTCAGAGTTCATGATCTTAGTTAAGTGACTTCTATATAAGATTGAACCGCCACCACAGAAGACGTTTACGGATTTTGAGCCTAAATCTTTGAAAATATTTTTAACTTCAGTACCAATTTTTTTCGAGTTTGCACTTAATCGTGGACTAGCAAAGTTCACTAATGCTTCTGTTCTGAAATCATCTTTAGAGCTATAAATCTTAGTAAATTGCGTTAGAGAATCAATTTTATTTAATGGGTCATGTTCGTTCCATTGTTCAATAATACTGAATACATCTTCTTTTGTGCCTAAATCTAAAGACTTTGAATTATTGTAGTCGTAATTTACACCGTTCATTACCGCTAAATCGAGTGTACCAGCCCCAATATCAGTTAATAAAATCTTATATTGGCTTAAATCTGTAGTAATCGTTTGTCCGTTTACTTCTATTGTATATTGCTTATACGTTCCATCTAGGTTGTACATAATCGGATAAACTGCAATTGCACCTTCGGGGAATGTGCTTGCAAATTCAATTTCAATTGTAACTTCAATTTTTTGGCCGTTAGGGAAATGGAAGATCATTTCATGCGTACCGATAAAGCGTAATGCATGTGATGAAAATGAATTTGGATTAATCTCCATTAATGGTAGTGCAAGAGCAATGTCATATGAAGCTTTAACACTCTTGAAATCCCAAGAACCTACTTCTTGATGTTTTTGTTTCAGAGCATCTACTAAAATACCTGCTAATACAGAACGAGCAATAATTTCAGAAGCGTATTTTTTAGATTCAAATTCTGTTTCATCCGGCTTCACACCATTTTCAGATAAAGTGTGACCACCAATTTTATATCTACGATTCGTTTCTTCTAATGCTTTTGAAGAAACAAATGTAACATCTAATCTTTCGTGAATATTTTCATATGTAACATCGTTGTTCGCTAACATTGCAAATTTATCATTGTTGCGGAAAATTTCAATCTCCGCTGTAGGAATAGCGATACCCGCTTGAGCTCCTTCGAACCAAAATTTAGCTTCACCATTTCCAGCGTCAACGCCACCGCGACGAGTTTTACGTTTCTTTGCCATAATTCTATCTCTCCTAATTATATAAAATTGGTTTCTTGTACTTATCTCTATCAAAATAGTACATATAAATTTTACCTTAAATTCAACACTATGTCAATAGAGTGTGTACATATCATGTTTATACTCTCAACACATTATAAATACTTTGTGCGTATATATTAAATACAATGTGTTTAACGACTCAATACAATATGTATACTTTATCTTTAAAAGGTATGTAGAATATACCTACAATTGCAACACGGAATTTCAAATTTTATACACACATTCTATACATAAAGTGTTTTGTATGTGTTTAGTAGTTCAATATAAAATGAATATAATGTGTGTAAAATATATTTATAAACTCCATATTTACTCAATACTTTTCTTAATATATTTTGTATGTTTTTTAGTAGAAGACTATCTAATAGGTGTATGTTTCTTTAGGATAACCATAGCTGATCACTTATAGTCACATGTCCAATATTATTAAGTTCAAACTATAAAGTCATACTCGAAATCCACAATGAATAATCAAAAAATCAAGCTCAATTACTTGCTTAGATACGTTCCCATTTCAGCCTCAAAAGCCACCTTAAACCATGCTTAAAAACAAACTAAATATACATGAAATTATCCAGCGGAAATGGCTGCAACTGCTACCGATCCCTAACTATAATCAGGTGATTTTTGTAGCATTTTTCAGTGTCGGAAAGAGGGCTTACACTGACGTTTTGCACTGACGACCAATACTGACGTAACCCGTCACCGTTGGTCGTCAGTAATAGACGTCAGTGTATAAACTCAAAAACTCAGTGATAGCAAGGGCTCGCTTGTAGTCCGTTCGCCAACTTTGTAACTCCGAACTTTATTGTGTTAAAATCGGAGTCACGAGGTATAACATTTCAAGATTGATTCTCTCGGCAATTTAAGAGGGACTTTAAAGCTTATTTAAGGACATAGAAAAGAGGATTTTAATGACGCCATCTACAGCAAAAAAACCTTCACCAAAACAGATAGAAATAATGAAGGTGCTACTAAAATTACGTGCTGCTACAATCAAGCAATTAGTAGCTTATTTTCACCCTGACATTCACCCTAAATCGAAGGACTTTCCAGTGAAGCAAAGATCCATTCAGAAGACGGTAAAGTTGCTGAAAGATAACGGCTATGTCATATCGGAATATTCGAACATTCAGGACACATTCTATTTGCAGCTAACACAGGATGGTCAGGAGTTCATGTACAGCCATATGCACATCACAGTGAGGGATAAGAACATACGCTCGGGTTTTGATTTTGAGTTGGGGTATTTTGACTGGCGTAAGCGGGACAATAAAATGTTAGAGAACAAACATTCGCTTTTCCAAGTTTCATGTATGACCGCGCTCATGTCACTCAATCGACTGGCGGAACTAGATACGAATGAGAAACAAAATAACAATTGGGCTATAGGGGGCGTAAGGTTATCGAACGTGTGTTCCGTACGTGATAATCTCCATGCAGCTCCCCGAAATACGAAAGTGAAGAAATCACATGTGTATAAGCCTGATGGGGAAGTTCAATTAAACCAATCATTATATAAAGATTTTAAAACCTTACATACGGTAGAGCGAAATGGGAAACTATCAGTGTATAGCTCACCCGAACGTTTTTATTTAGAGTTCGATATGAAAACAGAATACGGGAATCGACTAATGGAGAAGTTTGGACGATTAAAGCGCCGACTTGATGAAATGGCTGAAACAGATGAATTGAAATATTACAAAGGGATGCTAGTTATCTTACCTTCAGATAAATACCCAAGTGATCTACAAGTACAGCTGCGTCATTTGAATTTCGTTGAATCGTTTCAAATGACTTGTCGGAGTTATTCAGATTCGTTTGAAGTGATTACATGTACCGATGAAACTTTAC
The DNA here is from genome assembly GCF_900168685.1 of Solibacillus isronensis. Lineage (NCBI taxonomy): Bacteria > Bacillati > Bacillota > Bacilli > Caryophanales > Caryophanaceae > Solibacillus > Solibacillus isronensis. Next base: position 145,216 of record NZ_FVZN01000012.1, read on the forward strand.
AGGACACAATTGTTACAATGCGTACTGAATACAAACAAGATTTTGCGAATGTATTAAGTACCGTGTTAAAGCACCCTGACTTTAATGGAGCCTTTACCTATACAACAAAAGATAATGCGATGTTCAAAGCGTATGATAAGAGAACAGGGGACACGTTGGCTCGTTATGAAAAAAATCAGAACTATATGTATATGTTCTTTAACATTGAGGGATTATGTATAACAGCATGGAAGAAAGCCATTGAACGTTTTAATAAAACGGTTGTGCAATTGCGCGATGCGTTTCAAGGTCAAAAGCATATTGTACCGATTGTCGTTTATCGAAAGCATTACCCAGTGTTCCCACGTGAAATACAAGATACGTTCCCTATGCGAGACGGTGAACATTTCTATCAGGAGTATTACGTGATGCAGATTTCAAATCCGGCAATGCCTGTTTTATATAAGCGCGGAGAACCGGTGCCAATTAGTTCATTACAGAACTTCTGAACGAGAAAGCCCACTGCTTTAGCTGTGGGATGATAGTGAAGTCAAATACGGAGTGTCGTTTTTGAACCTACGGTTCTTGACGCCTCAAGTATTTAAAATGTATTTCTTCTTTTTTTGTTCATTTCGTTGTTGTTATGTTTATTAACTGATACAATTGAGCCATGGAAAATTATAGACATACAAATACGACAGTCTCTCTATTGAATTATCATTTTGTATTTTGTCCTCGTTATAGAAGAAAAATTTTTTTGAATAATGAGGTAGAAAAAAGATTTAAAGAAATCGTTAAAGAAATCTGCGATAGCTTGAATACCGAAATCATTGCAATTGAATGTGATAGAGACCACGCATACATGTTTTTAAATACGCTGCCAACACTTAGTCCGGCAGATATAATGGCTAAGATTAAAGGGGTGTCTTCGAAAATTTTAAGAGAGGAGTTTCCGCATCTGCAACACCTCCCGAGCTTGTGGACACGTTCTTATTTCGTATCAACGGTGGGCAATGTTTCTAGCGAAACAATTAAACGATATGTAGAACAGCAAAAGAAAAGAGGTTAATACATTGAGCCAAACGTTCACACTACAAATTAAATTAATGCCATCAAAAGAACAGGCTCTAATTCTAAAGGCGATGTCCGAGAACTACATCCAAACTATCAATAATCTTGTAGATGAAATGGTCAATGTAAAACAAACAACTAAGAAGACGAGCAAAGATGTACAAGTAGATTTGCCTAGTGCTGTGAAAAACCAAGCGATTAAAGATGCGAAAAGCATTTTTAGCAAAGTAAGTAAGAAAAAGTTTTCTATTGTTCCACTATTGAAGAAATTGGTTTGTGTTTGGAACAACCAAAATTATTCATTTGATTCGACTAGTATTTCAATGCCTCTTTATATTGATGGTAAAGTTAAGAAAGTGCCCATTAGGGCATTGATGAAAGACGAAAATAATCGAATTCAAAAAGCGTTAACAGAAAATAAATTAGGGACGCTTCGCATCACGCAAAAGAAGAAAAAATGGATTGCTCAAATTGCCCTAACAAGTGAACCTGTTTTTAAAAATGGGACAAAAATTATGGGCGTTGATTTAGGGATTAAAGTTCCTGCTGTAGCTGTAACAAGTGATGATAAAATCAGTTTTTTCGGTAACGGAAGAATGAATAAATTTAAAAAACGTAAGTTTCGTTCTACCAGAAAAAACTTGGGCAAACGCAAGAAAATAGCCGCTATTAAAAGTTTAAACGATAAAGAACAACGTTATATGAAAGACCAAGACCATAAAATTAGTCGTTCGATTGTTAATTTTGCAATCGAACATAAAATTTCTGTTATTCGCTTAGAGCAGTTAGCAAACATAAGACAGACGGCAAGAACAAGCCGTAAAAACGAAAAGAATCTTCATATATGGTCGTTTTATCGTTTAGCACAATATATCGAATACAAAGCAAACCTATCAGGGATACAAGTGGAGTTCGTCAACCCTTTTTATACCAGTCAAACTTGTCCTAGTTGTTCCGAAAGGAACAAAGCGAAAGACCGTACATACAAATGTAATTGTGGTTTTAAGAAACACCGAGATATAGTCGGCGCAATGAATATTCGATATGCGCCTGTGGTTGATGGTAATAGTCAATCAGCCTAAGATGCTATACGCACTGTCTTAGGAGGGGTAATGAGATACCCTAACCTTGAGGGTTGTTCGAAACAGAAATGGATTGAGAACGTTAAATCACTCAAGAATCCCATCTCAACACCGAAGGTGTAAGGCTTGCGGCTTTAGCCGTGGGAGTCTCAACGCTATAAGAATACATTGACAGTTTCATGATTTTTACTTAACATTAGTTCTAGTGAGGAAGCACCGCACTTATCCATAGGGATAGGTACGGTGTTTTTTTGTTTTTTACGATAATTTATAAAGAAAGGAGAAGGGTATGAAACAATTACTTCCACAGTTAAAGCGGTCGCGTAAGCCAAGTGAAGTAGTTGATCCAATGTTGCTCGATGAAGTAGAAGAACGAAAATCAATATTTGAATCGGCTATTAAGAAAACATTAGCAGAAGAAAAATTTCGTTTTAAAACCAACTTTAGAATCGCTACTACAACTACATATATAAGTTTATTCCTTATCTTGCCGTTTGGTTTGATTTCATGGCTAATGAACTTATTCGGCTTTGTTAAAGCTTCGCCAATTAACTTACTTCCCTGGTGGTTGGTTATCATCTTGTGGGTGCTGCCTTATGTATCGTGGCATTATACAACGATTACCATTCCCCAAAAGGAAGGGCCAGTCATTAAGAAGGATTGGTCTAAAACGCCAAAGGGGAGAAAGCGGTCCGCGCTATTCAACCTAGCACCATTCCATGTAATGTGTTGGGCGGTCTTTTCAAAATTCGTCTATGAGAATTATTTCGATTACTTAACAACATTAAACGTAATGGAAAGTCATAAAGGGATTTTGCTAACAGATAACTTAAACTCATTTTTACTAATCATATTCTTTGCCCCAATCATTATTAGTGCATTGGGTGTGTTCGTACAAGCGCGGGATTACATGATTAATAAAGATTTATTGCAAGATCATTTCATGGATTGGCAAATGCCCTACTTTAAACGATATGCACATGAATATAAGTTAGAGAGCATTGACGTTATTGTAGGTTATGAGTCTGATACAGGTAAGCCAATTGTTATTAAAGAAAATGAACGCTTTTTACATGAGGCGATTATTGGGGCAACAGGTTCAGGTAAAACTTCAACAACTTTACTTTTACGTATAGCCCAAGACTTGATAAAGATTGCGACCGGTACAAAAGATATGTCGATGGTTCTCTTAGAGCCAAAAGGGGATGCTGTAGACGATGTACTGACAATCTGTAAAAAGCTCGGCATACCTGATGAAAAGATTATCGTGATTGATCCATTTAAAGAAATGTCCTATAAGTACAATCCTTTTATTGGGGAGCGTAATATTGTAGCGAACACTTTTCAAGGTACAATCTCCGCATTAACCGGCGACCAAGACCAATTCTTTAAAGACCAACAAAATGAGGTCTGTAAAAACATTACCTTATTAGCTAAAATCCGATACGGGAACAAAACAAACATCCGTATCATTCAGCAATTGATTGACGATCCGCGCGAGCTTGCAAATGTTGTAGAGCATGTTTCCGCTTTTATTGAGCAGAACAGACGTAATACAAATGCTACGCCTATCCAATTAAAAGAGCTGGATTCATATGAGGTAGTCGTCAACTACTTTATTAACCAAGTATTAGATTACAAGACGTTTCGTGACAAAGATGAAATCAAGCCTGTTCCTTATCCACCGAACCATAGACACCATCCGGAGCAAATGGTTGAGAACAAAAAGGAAAACTATATTTCAGGTGCTAAAAAGTATCTGAATGATTTAGTCAATGAGGATAGCTTACGTGCTTTATTTACAAGTGGAGAGGGCGACAGAGTATTTGACGCGGATAAAGTGTTAAGTGAGGGCGGAATCGTGTTAGTAAACACCGCGCTTGGCGAGCTGGACGAACTCTCAATGATGTTCGGCCAATTCTTTATACGTCAATTCCAAGCAGCCGTATTCCGTCGTGCTAAAGAGAATAAAGAGGAAAACATACGACGTATCCCTTGTATTTTTTACGTGGATGAATTCCCGTTATACGCTAATGATGCATTCCAACGATTTTTAACTTTAGGGCGTTCTTACAAAGTGGGCGCGGTTATCGCCATGCAGTCGATCGCTCAGTTAGATGCTGTTGGGACGGATTACCGAAAAACGGTTATGGGTAACGCTTCACATAAGACGGTATTCGGGCGCGGTCCAGTTGACGATAACGAATACTTCTCTAAAGAATTTGGTGAGGAATTGCGGGTAGAAGAATCAGTCAATGAATCAGGCGCACCAATGACTACGGATAATCAAAATTGGGGTATGCGTATGAACTCACAGAAGAAGCTTATGCCGCGCTTTACACCTACTGACATTAGAGAGCTGCCATTTAAACAAATGATTGTTCAGATCGTAGACGAGCGTAACAGCATAGCGAAACCAAAACATGCTATTGGTGAGTTTGTTCATGAATCCGCGTTTGTTCAACGCTTTATGAAGCTGGTTGAATCTGATATTAAGTCAACGAATGAAAGAGAAATTAATGTTGTGAGCGCTATTTCTAATAGCAAAAACTACATTGGTAAATCAGATGGCAGTATGATGGATGATGCCACTAATGAAGAAGCTAACCAAGCGTTAAATGAGTTTGTGAGTGAATCGGAAGTCGTAACGGAAAATCAAGCCGAATCAACGAACCCATCTACGCATGAATTAGAATCTATTATGGTGCCAGTTAATACACCACAGGTAGCAGAACCGCTTGTAGCACATGTTGAACCTGTTCATTCACCTAAAGCGGAAGATGCACAAAAGAACAGTGATGATGTTTTCGGCGGTAGTGAACCGAGTGAGGAAATGTCGTTGAATGACTTTGCTGTACCTGCTGATGTCGTCGTATTAAATGACGCGGTTGTTGTGAATGAGCAACCTGCAGCACAAAAGGAAATGGGAAGTGAGCCAGTACAAGAAGTTTCTCCTGGTCATGCAATCGAGGCAGTAATGACTACCGAGCAAAACGATTGGCTTGAATTATTAGAAGAAGAGGAAGAAACAACGACTGAAACAAATCCAGTTGGAAATGATGAAATTGATTTCCCTGTACATGGTGATCTGAACGAACAAGAGCCAACTTCAACAAATGAAGTACCTGTTTTTGAGGAAACAGACTTATCTATCGGCTTTGAAACAACGAAGGATGAATTTGTTCCAGCTGATGAAGCACCTGTCTTTGAAGAAACGACTTTATCAATCATGGTTAATGAGCCAAGTGAGCCAGTTGTTCAAGAGGGGATGCCCTCGAATGATGTTCCTGTCTTTGAAGAAACAGACTTATCTATCGTTAATAACGTTATCGTTAATGATGAACCGATATACAATGAGCCTGTGCCAGTTGAAAATGTTGAACATTTCCCTGTTTTTGAAAAAACAGACCTTTCAGTTGGAGATATAGCACCTGTACAAGAGCCTGAGAGTGCGCTTGAACAACCAACTACTCAACTAAATGACATTTCGATGCCTCTGAGCGCGGTTTCGCAAGGGGTAACAACATTAAATGAGTCTGAAATTCAAGAAGAAATGCCTAATTTCATTGATGTTACACCTATTGAGCCATTGCCTTATACAGCTGAAGCAACCGCGCTTGAACAAATTCTACCTAGCGAGGAATCATTTGTGATTGAGCCACAGCCATTTATTTTAGAGGAATCAACACAGCAGGCATTTCAAACGAGTGTCATTGATACGCATTCAAGTGATATGTTAGACCAACTTCAAAAGGAAGTCGCAGCAAGTAAAGAAGATCCATCACTGAAAGTTACTGAACCAATTGAAGAAAAACCGGCTAATGAACCACCGAAAGCGCCAGATAAACCACGTATTATCGAATTAGAAATTTAAATTACTCTTGATTTTTTATACTTATTTGATATATATTAAGTCTATCAATAAAAAAACTAAATTAAACAATCGTTCGGGAGCACCGAACCATGCCTTTTGGTAAAGGTATGGTTTGGTGTTCCTTTTTTTGTTTAATAAACCAATTTGGAGGGTTATCTATGTTTGTTAATGAACAACAATTTATCGAAACTCGTACATTTGCTATGTCGAGTCTTTACGAAGCTAAAAACCTGAATCGTTATCTACGTGTAGAATGTATCGGTAATGAGGAATTAACACTAGGGAAAGAAAGTACACTCTGTTTAAAAGTTGTATTTGAAAATATTTTTGGCTATATCCCATTAGATTTGGTTGATGAATATAATTATAAATCGTTAGACAGCTTCACTAATAAGCAGTTTGACGTAATGATTAAAGACATTATTACTACAGATACGAACCTTTATGATGGCGTATTCTTTGTAGCAGACCGTAAAGCTGCCAATGCGATGAAGGTAGAACAGTTCTGGAAACGTGTAGAAACAGGGCAAATCTACGATGCATTAGTAACAGGCGTTGACTCTATGTTTGTATTCCTAAATGTTCATGGCGTTAAATTACGTATGCACAAGAGCGACTACAGCCACACATATATCCATGACCTAAACAGTGAAATTTCTTTAAATGAAACACCAAGTATCCGCGTTCGTATTATGGAAGTTGATAAAGAAAAACGTGACGTACATATCAGTAAAAAAGCGTTAGAAATGGACCCAATACAAGCAATCGGGACTTACAAGCCTGGCGGGACTTACGGAGCCACTATTAATAACATTGATCTTGACCGTAAAGTAATTTTCGTAACATTAAAACCTTATGGATTAACAGCTTTAGCTCAATTGCCAACAGCCAACGTTGCTCGTCATATTAAAAACGGTAGCGAAGTGTTATTTAAAGTAGTTGATGTTGATGTAGCGAAAGGGCATGTGCGCGGCCGTATTTCACTACCATATATGGGGCAAATCGCTCGTTCAGAGCGTCGTGGATTTTAATGTCTGAGTTTAACTTATCGATGGAAGATGTAGCTGTTCAGAAACATACTGAACAGTTACAACCTTCTGGACCATTGGCACCGACTTATAGCGCAACAAGTCCTTACGTGTCACTCAACATTCCGAAAGACGTATTAAAATTCTTACCACCGAACGGGGAACAGTTCTCATTATTTAGTGACCCTTACGCTCAATTGAATTTCTTACGTTCAGACCAAAACGTGATCCGTAATAGTACGTATTGGTACAACGTGAAAATGATGGACAACAACTTTAGTGATTATGAAATCAAATTGCTGACGTTTTTATCTCAAAACCGCGTGGCAACACGTATTCAAATTAACCGCGTCGTATTTGGCGTAACTGAATCAAATGCACGCATTAAAAATCATATGAAAAAATGGATTGAAAACGGTATTCTTGTTCCGTTTAACTGGAATTCACCCATTGCATTAGAAAACCATAAACCCTACCTTTATGCGTTATCTCCAAGTGCGGCTCGCGCGGCTCATGTACTATTAGGTAAAAATGGTTCAACACCGAGCCAATTTAGATTAGTTCCGACTAATTACCTTCCCGGCACAGCACCTTCAATGGCACCATTCTTCCGCCAAGTCATTTCAGCGCAGTTTTATTGTAAGCTGCATGAACTCGATCGCGTTGTTTCATGGTCTGCCAATGAAAGCTACTCAATCGACAGCAAGCAATATATATCACCACACGCAGTTATTAAGACAATTCGCGGAGAAGGGGATATTCGTACTGTTTGGTTAGAGGTTATGCGACCTGAAAGCAACTGGTACGAAACACTTTCTAAACGCTTACGCTTCATCGAAAAAGGCATGAATGTGTTAGGTGATGATTTACGTCCTGAAATTATGATTATGATTGTAGACAATGTTTCACGTATTCCAGACGTGAATAAGCTGATTGAAAAATACGCACCTTCTACAGTCGTTCGCTATACGACAGACGAGCGTTTGATCCAACGTGAAAGTGATGATATTTTCTATATTTACAATGATGTTGACGGCGTTGTACAAGCTCGTATTCCTTTCTTAACAAGAGCTTGGGAGGGCATGACCGCGTCTCAGTATTTTGAAACATTTAATAATCCATATTCAACCAATGTTGTTGAGGACGACGATTTCGAATATTAATCTTATGTAGGAGGCTTTACAACTTGCAAATGCAGAACTTTTTAAAAATCGTCTTAGAAGATAACGACACTAAACAGTTATTAGATATGAAAACGAACTTTCACTTGAAATATAAAGAGCAGGATTATCTCGTCGGGGTATTAGAAGATACTTTAAACTTCTTCCTTTTTGAAAACCAACCCGACTTCGATAATGACGATGAACATTTACTTAGCATTGTTGAAGATAAAACATTAATTGCCGAGTTATTAGAACACTGTCCGGAACGCATTCAATTGACTTATAAGCAGCAAGAGAGCGGTTCAAACATCGTGTTATTCCCGCGCGAAACACTGTAATCAATTTACTTATTCTTTATAACCTTACTGAAGCTTGTTACTATGTGTAGCAAGCTTTTTGTAATTGTACTTAACCCGACCTTATGCTAAAATGTAGTTATATTATTTTTATTCTTTTTCTTTATCTGTTTGCTCAACTATTGGATTGAGCTATCTTTTCTCGAAAAACGCTTATTTTAGCGATTGATGTTTAGGCACACGTATGTCTAAAAACCTTATCAATCTTTAAAATAGGCGTTTTTTTATTGCCTTTTTTTAATGAAAAGATTGAATTACTTGTATTTGACCGCTAATTTCTCGGCTTTTTATCGACGATTTATCGTTATTCGAGCATTTAGCAAAAGTATTTTTTAGGAGGAAGTTTTATGACGAAAGAAGTTCCCGTAATTGTTGATGAAATGAACATCATGCACCAATTACACAAAATTAACGTGAAGGGCATGGATTGGAGAGTATTTTTCAAGTTAGTATCCTCTATCTTGAATACACCGACCCAATCTTATTTCGCTTGTGCGAATGTGTCCGATGATCAGTCTGTTTTCTACAGCAACCGTAAACGATTCTTTAATTCACTTGCAGAGCGCGGTGTGAACTTATTAGAAGGCTTTACTGTACTTGATTTCAGACGGAAAAACATTGAGAAAGGCGTTGACGTTCTTATCGCTTTACAGCTGTATAAGGAGGCATCTAGCGGAGCTAAAGACATTGTTCTTTGTTCAGCAGATAGTGACCTTGTTCCAGCCGTAGTTGAAGCACAGGCCAATGGTGCCCGCGTACATTTAATTGTAAGCAACCATACACCTGCCAAAGAACTGAGCGCGGTTGTAGATCGAGTAATTAGCCTGGAAAGTATCGTTGAAGCATTGGCAGCACAAAAAGCTGTTCGCTACATCGATCAGAACAAGCCTTACATCATTTCTAAATACGACAGAGACTTTGCAAAAAGCCGACAAGGAGTGGTTTACAATGACACAATTACCGCAGTGGCTTATTAATAAAGCCCAAAACAAACGAAACATCATGAGTCAGGAGATCAAGCAAGCTCTTGCTTCGATTGATTCAAAGTATCACAATTTCTTAGTGCTCTTACCTCAAAAAGAGAAGATTGCTTATAAGGAATTTAACGTGAATGGCTATGACAACTTAGGACTTTCAAGTTTCAACAACTCAACGTATGTCGAGGTGTTCAAGCCCTATGTTACAGTCGATGGCCGCTTGAAGATGCTACGTGATGAACATGAAGCTGCTAATAAGCAATTCCATGTACACGCACCGCAGTTCATCCCGTTAGGTGACACTTTAATTTGTTCCGTTACAGTGGATTCAGAGATTTATGGATCTGCTACGGGGGTAATTGAACTCGGGCGTGAGGCTAAAGGTGTGGACCAATCGAATCCATTCGCTAAAGCTCAAACGTCTGCCATTGGTAGAGCTCTTGGTTTTTTAGGTTATGGACTTATTGGGAATGGCGTAGGCGATTCACAATTAGACCTATACTTTGATACGACAGAAACTTCAAATCAGCCGACTAACAATGCCGCGCCTGTTCAGCAAAAACAAACCTTATATAAGTTTGAATTGACTGCACAGGAACCACCTACACTATTAGAGAATGGGGCAAACGGATTGTTATTTAGCCGGGTGTTAGCACCTGATGGACGCGAAGTATTATTATGGTTCCCTTCAAATATGATTGAGGAAGGATCTTCAATTTTCCTTCATAAATCATTTAAGGTAGTCGGTTGGTATGATTCAGCAAATAACTGTATCAATGCCACTGAACTAATAAACGAAGCGGCTTAACCATTTATTTATGACGAGATTACGATACCCGTAACTCGTCTTTTTTTATTGATTAGAGACAAACGACAAATAATTTTTTAAGGAATCGGAGAGAATCTATTATGAACTTTACAACATTATCAATTTCACAAACGGCTTTACATGCTTGCAAACCAGAGAACTTTTTAAATCAAGTGGAAACGTATGAGGGTAAAAACGGACATTTCTATGCACGTGTTACTTTCAAAGACATTGAAACTAAAGGCTATATTTACGTAGCAGGCGGTACAAAAGCGATCGCTCACCACTGTAAAAATGCTGAAAAAGGGACTTCTTGTACGCATACAGTTGTTTTAACAGCTGTCGCAAAGCATTTCGGCCATGAAATTGAACATATGAGCCATAAAGCGAAGACACCTGAATTTGAAACGTTTGAAGCGAATTTTAACGCAGTTTCATGGACTGACAAGAGCGCGGAGTTAGGGATTTCAAAAAGTAAACCAGCACCCGCACCTGTACATACTTCTGTTCAAACCGCTTCAACTACGACGAAACGCGATGCAAATGTTGGTTGGAAAGAAATCCAAGAACACTTAGACGACCAACGTTTTTCTATCGCATTACAAAATAAGATATTCGATAAACGTGAGCTTGTACACGCGACAATTCCTATGCACGATTACTTAATGCCGCCAGTTAAACCCGACACGCCATACAACGGTGAAATGCTTGAAATTGCGATTACGCATATCCTTATGGGCGAGCATTTAATTTTAGTTGGTGATGCTGGAACCGGGAAAGACACGCTAATTAATACAGTTAGCTGGATTTTTGGTTATCCGGTAAATATCGTCGTTGGGAACAAAGACGAATCGAAGGAAACATTAATTGCTGAACCTGCTTTCATTAATAATGAGAGTACATATAAGCTAACAAACCTTACGAGAGCTAGTTTCGAGGGGGGTTTAATTAACTTTGCCGAAGTAAACTTCTTAAAAGGTGATGTGACTTCTGTATTCCACTCATTCTTTGATGATAACGGTGTAATCTCAACACCATTAGGCAGCTACAAGCTACATCCACATACATTATTCTGTGCATCGATGAACGTTGGTGAGGGCTATGAAGGGGTTCAAAAGCTTAACAAAGCATTTAAGGACCGTTTTGCCGTTCTACGTTTAACGAAAACTGCATCATTTAAAGAGCTTATTACCCGTAAAACAGGTTTAGTTGACGTTGCTGCATTAGAGTTCTTAGAAGCCATTCAAGAAGGTTTAAAAGAGCTTCATATAGAAGGACTGGCAACTGATACAGATACGCTACGCGGTTACTTTAAAGCAGCGAAATACTTCCTTACTTTCGGATATAACCAAACTTCACGCATTCGCGCGGTTGAAGCCTATATCCTTAACCGAGTTGAAGAAGTAGAAGAATATTGTGAGGCAAGAGCAGCGGTTCGTGAAGTATTTAATGATATAAAACTTCAAGACTTCCCTGTATCGCCGGACGAAATCTTATTTAATCCAGACTTAGCCAATTAGGAGATAAACGACAATGACAATAACTATATCTGCAAACCGACAAAATCATATTAAACAAGTAAGGGGTCGCCAATTAGTGCGATCCCTTCGTCGTAAGTTCAAAACGAACGACTTTAAGTTTCAATGGGCGGCACCGGGCGTTGAAACGGCTTATTGGGATGGCACAACAATGTACGTTCGGTATGATGTTGAAAACTTTCACCCAACCCGTCAATACACTACCCCGGAACGCTTCATTATCCAAGCTGGACTCGCTTATCATGAAATGGGTCATAAACTGTATGATGATATGAATATCTATCGTCAAATGATTGAAGACCACAGTTCAAATGACGAGGACGACTGGAAAAACAATCGAAAATGGCCTCAAAACATCGTCAGTGACTTAAGTAATTTTTGCGCTGATGGTCGTTTAGAGCATTTTATAAAGCTCGACTATCCATTTACAGCTGATGCGATTGATTTCGTGAACTATGAATGGTGCTTTGTTGAAACCCCGGATGTTGGTAAAAGTAAAGTGGATGATTTCTTTGCTTGCTTATTACGTCGATTATTACAAATGGTCGATGATGCCGAATATATCGAAGAAGCCAAGCAGTTAGTCGATGATAACCAATCATTAATCGATAATATTATTTGCCAACGCTCTACAAAAGATAACTTAACAGCGACTTATGAGCTTTTGAGCGCGGTATGGCCGACGATTTATGAATGGATCCAAGACGAGAAGAAAGATACACAATCGTACAGCATTAATGCTCGTACTAAGAATGAAAATTCGAATACCGAGACGGAACAAAATGAGATTGAGGCGAATTTAGATCGTGTTATGGCGCTTATGAATAGCGAAAGCGAAGATCAGGAAGAACAACCTGAAAATGAAGATAAGCCACAACCACCTGCTAAACCTAATTTCGAAGGTGTATTGGAAATTGCACAAAACGAAATGGCACATGTTGAAGAGCAAGTGGATGATCAACTTGACGCTGAAAACCAGAAGGACAACATTATGTCGGTTGCAACACACCGTAGCCAATATAATGAGTCTGCAAAGGTTATTGAAAGCCAAGTTAAAAACCTTGATGCTGAAAAGTTCTTTTCGATGTATGAGGAAAATCGTCTGAAGGTGAAGGGGCTGAGTAAAGCTTTCCGCCTGCTCCTGCAGCCTGTTCAAGATGAAGAATATATTAGTACCAAAGGCAAACGCATTAAAACAAATCTAATTTGGCGTGCAACTCAATGTAACGATAATAAGATTTACCGTAAGAAAGTCGAGGGGAAACCTGCTGGCAACGTTTATATCGGTTGTATGAACGATATAAGCGGTTCTACGAGCTGTTCTATGGGTAACGACGGTAAACGCGTTATTGATCACATGAAAGAGGCGTTGACGGTTGTTTTAAGTGCTGCTGATGAAAATGCTAATAGTATCTCTACTGAAGCTTTTGCTTTCTATTCAGATTGGAACGATGATACAACAATCTGCCAATTGAAAGATTCCGACAAAATTACACTACGTACAAAAGGTGCGATTGGTGGAGTGGAGCCGGGCTATGCTAACAGGGATGTTGTAGCTTTACAATACTTACTGGATAAAGCAGATAAACAAGATAAAGCGATTAAGCTTGCTGTTATGATTAGTGATGGTTCACCTTGCTTTGTTGGGGATGAGGGCATTGATCTAATGAAAGAAATGATAGCAAATGCTAAAAAGCGTGGAATCGATGTCGTTTGCTTATTCGTAGGTCATGATGAATACGGATATGATATTTCTAAACAGATTTATGGAAACAATGTAGTCCATTCCGAGCGCCAGCTTGTGAAAGACTTTAAAAACATTGTACTTCGTATCATTAAATTGCGACGAGGTTAGTACTAAGCGGTGGTGCATTTTGCGCCATCGTTTTTTGTGTTGATAAGGCATTAACCGTTGATATTACTGCATTTTCGCGCGGTTAATAATAATGCATTAATTAACGATAATAGTAGAAAAAACTATTTGTGTTTACAGTGTGTGTATAATTTGAATAGATTATACACACACTATCACCACTATGTTTTTGTTATTTCAGTACATTTTAGTTCGTGTCTTAACTGTAAAATTTATTGTCTATATGTGTAAAAAATGGTATATTGATATTATATCTATTTGAACTTTTTTTATTTGCATTTTTTCATTCCCCAGGAATGATTATTCTTTAGCACAAATGATTTTTGTGTACATCAAAAACCTTTAAAGGGATTTGTATGTCCAAAAATCATTTGTGCTTTTTTGCGTTCAAATTTTTATACGACATAGATAAAGGCACTCTGCATTGGAACGCTATTTAAGAGATTTCTTAAATAAGTCGGATCGAAGTTATCCGGACTAGAGTGAACGGTGAATTAATTATGAATAAAAATACGACAAGAGATACTGTAAAAGCATTAATTGTTACTGCACTATTTTTAGCAGTAATCGGAGGGGCAGCATTCTTCTCATACAATGTTGATGCATTAACAGCACTTAAAGAATGGACGGAGAATACTTTTAATGGTTTACAAGGACCGTTCATCGTCTTAACACTGGTTTTATTAAGTGGTTCAATTGGTATGAATGTTTTAGGTTATTACTTAATGGCATTATCTGACCAAGACTACAGATTAATGAATGCTCAAAATAACGATGAATCGAGAGATACTTCAAATGACGGCATTATTCGTCGCTTGTTAGCAGGACCATGCTTCTGTCGTGAGGTTTATAACGGCCTTAGCGTTACAGGTATTATTGTGTTACAAATTGCTGAAGTATTCACTCAATGTGTAATTTCGATTTTCGTTGTGAACTTCGTTATGTTGTTTACGAATAACCTGTGGATTGTATTAGGAGTATTCCTTTTTGTAATACTAATTACGTACAGACCTGTTATGTACTTTGTGGAATGGATCTTTACGAATGGTAAGTTACCATTTTTCAAAAGAACTAAAAATTTCGATTTTAAACGTGAAGGTGACGAAGAGAAGATTAAATCATGGAATATCGTAGTAGGGGCAATATTTACTGTCTATACTGTGGTTATTACTATGTTAGGAATTATCGACCAAAGTATTTTAACTGTATTGAATGAAGACAACAATTTACTATCAACTTTAATGATTGGTAGTGTAGGCGTTATTACGTCTGCCTTACGTGCCGCAAAAGGCTCTTTACGAGTTCTTTAAGGCAAAGAAAAGCAAGTCCAGGGGGTACTTTAACCTAGACTTGCTTTTCGCTTTTAATGCGCTATTTAGGGCTTTTAGAGCGTTAATCCTGTTGACATTTCCAATCTTTAACGGTTTAATAGAAATAGAAATAAAAAACGACCTGAGTTGGTAGCTCAGATCGTTGACAGCGACTCCCCGACTAAAGTGATTCGCTATTAAATATTATTTACAAATCAAAGTATACAATACGTATCTATTGATTTGCAACACAAATGTTTTATTTTAATAATGTTTTTTAGCAGATTTAAACCTTAGCGGTGGTGTACGGAAGATAAAAAATCGTATGCTGCTTAATATATGCTTGACGAATAATAGAATTTATTCAATAATTGTAATCAATATTGAATATTAGCAATCTTATTTTCTATTTGATCGGAAGCACCGGCATACGAAATTCAGTTTCGTATGCCTTTTTTGTTGCCAAAATTAAGGCGTCGCTGTTATAAATCGCTATTTTGCTAGAAAAAAGCATGAAAAAAAGACGATGGTTCGCAGCCGTCGCCTTAGTAGCACTAATGCAATTCGCAGTTGCATTAGTAAGACAGAAATAATCGTGTTTTAGAGCTTAGTTTTAGAATGATTCGCAGTCATTCTGGTAAGTCGTTAAGACCTACACATAGAATAAAAAACTAAAATTTATCCTTTCGAAAAAAAACATTTTCGTAAGGCGTCTTTAATATTGTCTTTTTTATATAATTACTATAATTTTAGCTTTTTTATTCGCAAATTTCAAGGCTTTTACACTAATTTTCTGTCTTTCTGTAATTTTTACCAAACAAACAGAAAGAGGGCTCTTTATGACAAAATTTAGTTTTTTTGCAGAATTATTTATAATTTTCAAAAATCTATTTTTCACTACCCTTTGTTTTCTAGAAGGGGAGCGAAATTATGTTTCCACTTTATAACCAAATTGACCCACTAAAATACATTAAAATTTTACATCGTGATACAGACGGTTACGTAACATTTTTGCGTAAATATCAACATAGTGATTCTGTTCATCAGCAGCATGTTTATTTAGATGACATTACACCTGAAATGATTCGCTCATATGTATGCTATGACTCGTATATTTCACTTAATAGTTTTTACCGTCCTTTACGTCGTAACAATCAGCTACGCACAATACATAACTTTTACATCGATATTGATTGTCACAACTTAGGATTAAAGCCTGAACAAGTGTTGGAGGTCCTTAAAGCCGATTACTTTCACTCGAAGCTACCAGAACCGAATGTAATTTTATATTCAGGACGTGGTTTCGCTTTAGAATGGCATTGTGAACCTTTAAGTGGACTAGCTATCGACCGTTGGCGTAAAGTTCAGCGTAAAATCTTTGAGTTACTTAAAGATTTTGGCGCCGATCCATCGTCTACATCCGATGCAGCACGTGTATTCCGATTACCTTCTTCAATTAATTCTAAGTCGAACGAAATTGTCCGTTATGACTATTTACATGACCGACTAATGGATTTAAAAACATTTACTACATACTTTTCAAACAACACAGATAAAAAAGCAGTTGAGCACGTAAACTATGCAATTCAATCAAACGCAGATAGCGATTCATTAGACCGCCCAAAGAAAAAATTACCTAAGTGGTTTACAGTAAAGTCATTATTAGCAGGGCGTTTAAATGACCTTGAAACTCTTATCAAATTACGTAATGGGAACATGAAAGGCCATCGTGAGCGTTTGCTATTTGTTGCGCGCCATTACACATATTTGCTAACTGGAAGTAAGGAGCAGGCTGTTCAGAAAATTGAGGAACTGAATGGTTTATTTGTTAAGCCTTTAAAATCGGGTGAGGTTTACAATCGTACAATAAGTGCGATCCGCTATGCCGATACAAACGACCACTTACGCTTATACAATGAAACTCTGATTGAATGGTTTGAAATTACAGAGGCAGAAATGCAACACCTGTCAGTCCTCATATCCAAAGAGGAAAAACAACGTCGTAATCGTAAAGCCAAAGAAAAAGCTCGTCGTTTGGCAGGGGGTAAATCAAGAGAAGAATATAATCGACGCCGTTCAACTAAGCTTTTACGTTTATTAACGAAATTGAAGCTAATCCGCGCTACGTATCCTAAAAGCACAAATACGGCAGTCAGCGAGCTTTTGAAGGTATCTAAAAGTTATGTAACAAAGCTTATGAAGATGCTTAAAGAAGGGGTTCTCGATAAACTGCTCCAAACTTTAAAGAGTAAACCGAAACCAGCTGTTGAATCAGCTATTACAACAACTAATGAAATGACAACAAATGTAGTATCTAAAACTAAAAAACCTAAGTCGAGTGCAATAATGCCCTTTGTTTCAAAAGAAGTATTGCTCGAATATCAGTTGAGTGCCGCGCCCCGGCTCCATAATTGACTGCGTTAATACAAACCAATTGTTGATGCCGTAAAGCTATGAAAATCGTTATTTACTCGTACTAGCTTATTTTGTTCACTGGTAGTTCAGCTTATTCTTAATAGAGTTTCATAGTATTACTGCCATGTGTATATTAAATAGATTTATAGCAATTTATTAACCCTAATTAATCTATCCATTTCGCTATATAAATAAACATTTATATGCCAGGGTAGATTAATAGCATACAAATGTTTACTCGTTATTCAGCTTATTCTTAATAGAGTATCCATAGAATTTCCCCAGTAATAGAGTATAGCTTTATATATTTATAGCTTTATATATTACTAGGATCTAATTTGCTAATTGAATAGATTGATAGCTTTATATGGGGACCATTTGTACATAATCATTTAAAAAGCTATTCAATCAATGTTTATAAATATAAAGACTTTTAAACAATTATTAAGCCGTATTATTTTATTGGGCGCGGTGTTTGTAGCTGGAAGGGGCTTTTTCATGGAGAAATTACAAAAGGTTCCGGAACAAAGACTACAGCCTATTTAAGCATTTTTAAAAACATAACATTTATCTGCCAGTGTTGAACTGGTTCGCAGCTGTAACTATGGATAAATCAAGGACAAGAAATTGCCTGAGCAATGGCAGTCTTTCGCATGGTTCCAGATAATTTGAAAAGTTAATACCAAAAGAATTGAGCGTTTAAAAAAGTTGTTAATGACAAATTTAATTTTATTAGCTATACTAATTCTATTAACTTTTATGACTTTTTTATTTTTTAACATACCTTTATTCCACAGGAATAGAGTTCTTTTATTGAAAACGCTCAATTGAGTGATTGTTATGACTTTATTTGTCATGCCTTCATTTAATCGAGCGTTTTTTTGCGTCTTAAAGGTTAAATTTTTTTAAGGGGGCTATTTATAATGGCGAAAATTAGTCAAGAAAGCATTGACCTAATTAGAAATGTACCAATGGTTGAAGTTGCACAAGCGTTAGGATTACCAATGAAGCAAATCGGAAAACAGATTTTTATTCCTTGTCCTAATCCTGATCACGCTGAAGGTGCTATGGAACATTGCTGCATCGAAACACGAAAGAATATCATGAAATGTTTTACTTGTACTGATACATCGGCTAATAATGCGATCGGCTTTTTTGCTTGGCATAAGTTTGGTAAGTCTGATGGTGTATTCAAGCAATCAATTCAAGGTATTGCAGAGCTTTTAAAGATTGAAATTTATGATGAAACAGGCAAAGTAATCGTTGCTGGTAATAAAGACTACGTTCCTTCTGTAAAAGTCGTGAGCGAAAGTTTACAGCCACAAGAACCACGTATTTTAGATGCTGTATATCGAGCATTTTTAAATCTGTGTCCTTTACGTACTGAACATCATAAAGAGTTATTAGAGCGCGGCTATCGTCAAGATGAATTGAATCTATATATGTTTAGATCAGTTCCAACTTATGATGAATGGCTACCAATTTACAAAACGCTCATGGAGAAAAATTATCCTCTTGAACGAGTACCAGGATTCTCTCAAATTTTTCAACCCGATTATTACAAACAGTCGAAATTCCCTGCTCATTTAGGTGAAGCGGGTGAAATTTCTACGGAAAAAGGCGTTGTTAAAGGCAAATGGCATTATGTTTGTACGAGTATGAAGGGCTATTTTATTCCTGTATTTGATGAATACGGGTATATCATTCGTTTACGTATTCGTAAAGACGAGGGATCGCCTAAATACATTTGGTTCAGTTCTCAGCACAATGTTGAAAGTGAAACCAATATTAAGTATTTAAGACGAAATGGTGCTTCAAGTGGAGCGCCAATGTCTATCGCTGTGCCTCCTGCAGTAATGAAAGTATGGTCGAAAGGGCGACACATTACAGAAGTTTGTCCTATGAAGTCATTACTCGTAACTGAGGGAGAGCATAAAGCATACATCTCGTCTAAAACATTTGGTTTACCGGTTGTGGGTCTTCCAGGAGCCGGGAACTATGAGGAATTTCTAATGAGATTGCAAGAGTGGAAATATGTTAAGAAGCTAATCACTGCTTATGACATGGATACGTGCGTTCTGTTCTAAGCCCAATACATTGTAGAAATACAAGTAGAAAAGCCTAGGAATAGCGATACTTTCTCTTATATAGAGAAAACGTTATTTAACTCATTTTCTGAATTGGTAGGTGAAATCCCTACTTAACATGAAAGCAGGCATGGTTACCCTAATACTCCGACATGCGAGATGAAATCCTAAAACTCATTTTGTATGAAGCTCGGTGAAGTCGCAGAAAAACAGACCTGAAAAGCGGTTAGTGAAATATGCGGGGGGCTAGTAATTGTCATGGCGAGGTACACTTTATAAAAAAGTTGAAACGAATACCCTTACTAACGACTCGTAATGTCGAGTTTGGCGAATAACAAGCCATTCGGTCTTGAAAAAGATTTTAGTTGTGGTCATAATCTGGTGTCCGATTATGACGACTTTCAACCAATATAGGTTGTTAGCTTCAAATCCGCCTGCTGTGGGTGAAGAAGTAACTAACGGGTTAAAGGGTGCGCCTAAAACAATGAAGTAAAGCTAAGAAAATGGGAACAGAAGAAGCTAGTTAGGTGGAGTTTGTAGGAGAACTATGAAACCTCGATGGTAGGAAATGACCATTTAATACTAGTGGCAGCAGCCCGTAGTAGCGTTGAAGCAGAGTAATGCCTGTGGAGCAAAGGGGCATAGTCTTAATTACATTGCAAACAAGATATTACGTCAATTAAATGGGATGCCGTTGTGCAAAACCGATTTTTCAAAAGGAAGGAGTGATTCTTCCTAATGATACGAAACCATTTTATAAGAAATGAAAAGGATTTAAGAAAATTCCAAGATGAATTATATTCAACAGCTAAAAAGAAAACTGACGAAAACAAGAGGTTACACTTCAAGGACTTGTTAGAGGTCGTCTCGTCCAGAGTAACTATCACAACAGCCATACACAACATTAAAGCCAATAAAGGAAGTAAAACGGCAGGTGTTGATGGTATGAAGATTGATGATTACCTGCAGAAAGGTTACGAAACAGTAATCAACGAGATTCAATCGCTCATTTTAGACTATAAGCCACAAATGGTAAAACGTGTCTATATCAATAAAGCCAACTCAAATAAGAAGAGACCTTTAGGTATACCAACTATCATTGACCGAATCATTCAAGAATGCGTTCGATTAGTAATAGAGCCAATACTTGAAGCACAATTCTTTAAACATTCATACGGCTTTAGACCATATAGAGATTCTAGTCAAGCAATTGCCAGAACGAAATCATTGGTTTCAACTACCGGCTACAAATGGGTGATCGAAGGCGACATTAAAGGTTTCTTCGACAACATTAACCACAGAAAACTTCTTGAAAGCCTGTGGAACATGGGAATAAAAGATAGAAGAATTTTAATGATAATAAAAGCCATGCTTGAAGCGGGAATATTAAATGAGAAGGATAAAAATAACATAGGCACACCACAAGGAGGAATTATCTCTCCTTTACTGGCAAATGTTTACCTTCACTCCCTCGACACATGGGTAACAAGAGAGTGGGAAAATAAGAAAACGCGACATAATTACAAGGACAACGACAGCAGATTACGTGCACTAAGAACGTCATCCAACCTTAAACCTGCGTATTTTGTAAGATATGCCGATGATTGGATTCTAATTACAGATTCAAAAATTAACGCTGAAAAGTGGAAATATAGAATCGACCACTACTTGAAGAACACATTAAAAATCGAACTATCTGAGGAAAAGACTTTAATCACTAACATTACTAAGCGAGCCATAAGTTTTCTAGGTTTCGAGATAAAAGCTATGAAAAGAGAAAATAGCGGTAAGGTGAACAAAAAATTAATAACAGTTTCCAGACCTGACAGACAGAAAGTTAAACAAAAGGTCGCTGGCATTAAGAAATTAATACGAGATATTAAGTCTTGTGAAACCAGAAAGGAAATCGTTCACCAAATCAATATTATTAACCTAACTATTAGAGGAATTATCCAATATTACAACAATGCAACCTTAATCAATAAAGAATTAGCTAAGTACTCACATCACCTAGCGTTCATGGTGACAAGGTATCTCCGAAGGCGAATAAACGTAGAAATAGTACCTGCAAAATCGGTGAACAACTTATTGTCTGTTCACGAAAACCGCAATCAACTAATTCCAGCTATTCGCTACAACGGACTTCTAATCGGTGTTACAAATATAGGTTTCTGTTCTTTCCAAAAACCAACATATAAAAACCCATTAGAAACGCCTTACTCCGAAAATGGAAGGACACTCTACCAATCAAGAACTGGTAAGAAGCCACTGAAAGAACGAGCAGACGAACTAATCACTGCTCAGTTGTCTAAGAAAACTTTAATCAACAACACTTTCCGAAATTTCGAGTACGTTATGAATCGCTGTTACGCTTATAACAGGGACAAAGGTAAATGTCGCATATGTGGTGAACACGTCAGAACATATGAAGTGAACACACATCACATCAACCGCAAATTACCAATCGCCCTAATTAACAAGGTGAATAACCTAGCTACAACACATGAAGGTTGTCATAAGATGATTCACTCTAATAAAGACTTTTCTAGCATAGTAAGTCCGAAAACTTGGAAGAAAATCTTAGTACTTAGGGAAAAGGCTACGAAATAAGACGTTAATGCTTGTAAGCAAAATTAAGATGGAACGCCGTATGCGATGAAAGTCGCACGTACGGTGTGAGTGGGGGGAAAATGAGTAACCTTAACAGGCGAGCTGAAGGCGAAAATTACCTATCCAGCCCGTAATGGGTAGACGCTATCTTCGATTCCTCAACCTAACGGTCGGATAGAAGACGCGTCACATCCTTCAATCTAAAGACGACACATTAAAAGGGCAGAAAAAAATGCAGTCCCTTTATAACATTGTTCGTGATTTTTCAGTTGAAGTATCTAAATTAGATATTTTAAACGTGATCTGGACTTGGAATATTGAAGATGGCAAGGGGCTTGATGATTTAATTAAGAATCGTAAGCTGCCTATCGAATTGAGTTTAAGAAATGGCTCAAAACGCGCTGTTACATTCCAAAACATTCACGAACTTTAATCATGATAATAATAAAACGACAAATAAACTTTAGGAGAGATATTGAAATGAACGTAATTACAGCGGTAGGACGATTAACAAAGGATGTTGAATTAAAGCATACTAGCGGCTCAGGTATACCTTATGCACGCGTAACGCTTG
The DNA here is from genome assembly GCF_900168685.1 of Solibacillus isronensis. Lineage (NCBI taxonomy): Bacteria > Bacillati > Bacillota > Bacilli > Caryophanales > Caryophanaceae > Solibacillus > Solibacillus isronensis. The sequence goes on from NZ_FVZN01000012.1 coordinate 167,961, forward strand.
CGGTGAACGATGGTATTTTTAAAGACGGTAAAGAAGGTACTGACTGGATGCCCCTATTGCTATGGCAAAAAAACGCTGAAAATACTTCTAAGTATGTAGGCAAGGGGAGTCTGGTTTCAATACGTGGTCGTTACGAGTCTAATAATTACCAAGGTCAAGACGGCAAAACCGTTTATGGCCATGACATTGTTGTTGAAGAAATTCGTTTCTTAGATAAAAAGGAAACGTCTACTCAACCTCAACAGTCGGCTGATCCTTCTATTGCTAATCAACAAACTCAATCACAAGCTTACCAACAGAATCAGCAACCGTCACAACAGGGTTATAATCCTGCTGTTTCAAATGCTGGCTCACCTGATGGCTTCGGTTTTAATCGTTAATTACAAACTACAACACTAATCTGACAAAAATAATTTATAGAAAACGAACAGTCGAGCTTATTTTAGCTTATTAGAACTGTTCGTTTTTAAAATAGGAGAGAATATATATGAAAATCACATTAAAAAATAAAGAAGTTATCGTTAAGGAAATTCGTTCATTATCAAAGAACGCTAAAAATGATGTTATCAAAGTGACAGCTGCAGAGGACCATTTGGTATTACAATCCGGGAACGGTGATATTTTTGCATCGAAAACTGTTTTAGATAGCATCGTTGGTAATGATGAATTAGTTACTATTTTTACGGTTGAACAACCAGGTGAAATGCTATTGGATTTACAGTTTTTAAGCGTACTTTCTAACTTAGTGGAGGACGAAGTTGTATTATCAGTCGCGGATAATGCTCTTAACATTCGAACTACATCGGTTAATTTAAAGCTTAATCTAAAATCTGATGAAGTATTTACGCCAGCACCGACTTGTGAACTAAAGCCATATTTGCCAACACTTCCAAAAAGCTTCTATACGGAGCTTTTACAAAACATAGGTTATGCGTGCGAATCAAGTGATAAAGCATCGCGCCCACAACTTAGAGGTATCAACCTTGTTTCAAATGGGGAGCGTTTAATCGCTACAGGTACAGATAGTCGCCGCGCTGCATTGTTCAATATCGAATTAAAAACTGACGAAATCCCTTCAATCGTTGTGCACAATAAATACTTATCAGACGCGTTATCATTGTTTAGTGAAGAAGAAATCTTATCTGAAATCGGTAATGGTTTCCTTGTATTAAAACAAGAAAATGTAACTGTATATGTAAAACTGTTAGATGGTACTTATCCAAATGTAGCACCATTATTCAGTATTTCGGAAAAGTCATTTAGAGCACAGGTTGATGTAAAATCACTTAAAAATGTACTAAAATTAATCGACTCATTCAGTGGTATTTCGAAAGAAAAGGACGATGCTAAAAAGATCGTTCGTTTCTCAGCTGTAGAATCGGGCTTAAACGTACAATGTATTCACCAGGGCGGTGAGTTCAGTACTGTTTTACCGATTGCGTCAGTAACCGGAACATTACCTGAAACGTTTAACGTCAACGTACAATTCTTGAAAGAGGCAATTGCTACAGGCAATGAAACGATCATCTTAACATTTGATGGTCCAAAATTGTATGTCAGCACAGTTCCTTCATTACAACAAGTGATTATGGGTACACGAATTTAATTTTTAAACACGACAAATACGAATAAGCCGCTTTAAAGAACGGTTCTTACGACACTTTATTTTCATTCAGCTTTGCTAATGGAATAGAGTGTCTTTTTCTTTATTGCGAGCAACTAAACATGACAAGGTGGAATATTAAATTATGAAAAAAACAACTACAACTTCAAACATCGAAAAATTAGAAATGCGTCTTAACAACAAACATAAATCTTTCTTTTACCGTCACTTACGTTCAAAAGGTAACTTTTTATCATTCAATGAGGAAAGTAAGGAACATCATTATGCTGTAAATGTAGATGCAGAATTTTTAGAGGAAGTTTTAGAGCCAACCGCTTTCAACGGATTAGCAACACTATATGTAACGATTCGTGATGGCGCGGTAAAAGTGTTAAAAGCTTTCTAAAAGCTATTTTTAAGGAGAATATACGAGATATGCAGTGGTTTATATACCGCTGCTTTTTTTATGTGTGCCAGGCATGGCAACTATCTAGGTGGTGAAAGTCCACTGTGGGGGTACACATCGACCAACCACTAAGGAAGCGCAAGGTACTTATCGTGAGGTAAGGGCTGGAGGAAGCGTGGAATAAAATCTTGGCTCGACGAACAGAAATCTGATACCAAGGCTCTACAAAGGGATAAGGCTCCATAACAAGTCAAAGTCCAAAAAGATGTGCGTAACTTTGTAGGGTAAATCAGGCGAGTAAAAGAGGAAAGATAGTTGTCTTACCCTGGGAGGTCTTGCGGATGTACATAAGTACAGTCGAAAACGGTTAGTCGCAAGAAGTCAGCAGAAGCCATAGTAATGACCTTTGGTCATGAAGGGCTGAACAATTTATAGTGTTTCAACGCCACGAATGCGTAAGTGACGAACTCCGAATGTGTTAATGGTGAAAGCATGAGCGTATCTCAAAGGATAACCAAAATGGAGATATTACTTACTACGTGAGAGGGAAGGAGAAACGAGTGTGCAACTATTGGAGAAGATTCTAAGTAACCAAAATATGAATGAAGCTTACTTACGCGTCTATAGAAATAAAGGTGCAAGTGGGGTCGATGGAATAACGGTTGATGAACTGAAAAAGTATCTGAAAGAGAATAAAGATGAGCTACGTCAGCGCATCAGAACAAGAAAATACCAACCACAAGCTGCCTTACGAGTGGAAATCCCAAAAGAAAATGGAAAGATGCGCAAACTGGGAATACCAACAGTAGTGGATAGGGTCGTTCAACAAGCTATACATCAAGTACTTAGTCCGATATTTGAAAAACAGTTCAGTGAATACAGTTACGGCTTTAGACCAAAAAGAAGTTGTGAGATGGCAATTATAAAGAGTTTGGAATTTCTGAATGACGGATACGATTGGATAGTGGACATTGACCTTGAAAGATTTTTCGATACTGTCCACCATGATAAACTCATGCGAATTATATCCACTACAATAGATGATGGAGATGTCATTTCTTTAATAAGGAAATACTTGGTCAGTGGGGTTATGGTAAATGGCAAATATGAAGAAACACCAATTGGAACTCCGCAAGGAGGAAACCTCAGCCCACTGTTGAGTAACATTATGTTGAACGAACTAGATAAGGAACTTGAAAGTAGAGGACTCCAATTCGTGAGATACGCGGATGACGCCCTTATCTTCGTGAAGAGTGAGAAAGCCGCAAATAGAGTGATGGAATCAACCGTGAGGTTTATAGAAAAGAAATTAGGATTGATAGTTAATGTAGAAAAGAGTAAAATCGCTCGCCCAAAAGATTTGAAATTCTTGGGATTTGGATATTATTTCGATTCCAAAAACAAGAACTATCAAGTAAGACCACATCCAATGTCAGTGCAGAAATTTCAAAGAAAGCTTCGCCAACTAACAAAGCGAAACTGGAGCATACCGTTAGACTACCGAATATTGAAACTAAAACAAGTCATATTTGGATGGGTAAATTACTTTAGAATCGCAAATATGAAAACCGCAATGGGCCGAATTGATGAGAAGTTACGCTCAAGAATAAGGGTAATCATTTGGAAACAATGGAAAGTACCGAGGAAACAGATAAAGTCGTTAATTCAACTAGGGATACCTGAAGAAGAAGCCAAAGGCTTAACATACTGTAGGAAAGGTTATCGGTATATCGGATTATCGAAAGTTGTTCAAAGAGCAATCTCAAATAAAAGGTTAAAGCAGAGGGGCATACCCTCTGCTTTAGAACGGTACTTAGAAGTCTACACTGTAATATAAATTGAAACGCCGTATACGTGAACCGTACGTACGGTGTTGTGAGAGGGGCGAAAATAAGTTAACTTATTTTCTCTCTACTCGATTAAGGAGATAGATGAACTATGACGACTAATTATCAATTAATGCTAGATTTTATAGATGGAAAACACACTTTATGGCAGGTGACGAAAAAGACAGATGTTACTTGTCGCCAATTAGCCGATCGCCATTATTCTAGGCAGACAGTAGGGGCCACGAGTTTTTGCCGACCAGGAAAGAATTACGTATTGCGTACAGCTGCCGGTGATGCTGTTTTGTTGGTTGGTACTCTAAATTTCGTGACGATTGCTTTTCAGCGATTGAATGCACCTTATTTCGTAATGAAAGTGAGCATTTGAGCAGTGATTTAATTATCCTTGCTTCATTAATGACCTTTGAACATTTCAAAAAGGACAATGCACCAATGACTTTGCTTACGTATGTGGACCAGAAAAGTGTGAAATCCTCAAATGCGGGTTATTGCTACTTGAAAGCTGGCTATAAAAAGTTAGAGCATAAAAGCAGTAAGGGGCTACTAGCATTTACAGTGACGTATGACGATCTACTTGAAAAGGTACGTGAGCTCGTTTCAAAAGAACGTTGGTACCAAGATTTATCGGGGAGATTAGAGCGTATCCAATGGCAACAGCAAATGATGAATGAAGCATTTAGTGAATATGAGTTTGATATGGCCGTCGATTACGCAAACATGGCTTATCAAGAATTTCATAGCTTATTAAACAGTGTTTCAAAAATATTTGATATGTCATTTGAACATGCAGCACATTTCGTTAAGAGCATGGTTAAAATGCGTTATGAGAGTAATGTAAATATGGAGGACTTGTATATCACCTTAACCGAGTGGAACAGCTTAGAATGGACGCCTGAGCTTCAGAGCGTCATTGAAAAGGTTGAACAATTACTTACTATTTGCATTTTCACAAGTGAAAGGTTTCATATGGAGGAATCCATGAGTTTGCATTATTTGAACTGGATTGAACATGAAAATCATAGCTTTATATGAAAAAGCCAAATATAACGAGTAATTTTACTTAAAAAATATAACAAAGGATTGTTACGCTTCATTATGAAATCGTAGCAATCCTTTTTATTTTAGGTGTTAAAATTTATTTTAAATACCTTTGTATTAGGCGAAGAATTTTATATTAAAACCTAAATGCCTGACAATTTCAGTTTGAGCTTCATTAAATACTTTAATCTCTATATAAAGAGAACGCTCAAGATCTCCTAGTTTGTTATAACCTATAACATTTTGTTTTAATTCATTTTTTTTGATAAGGATTGACGGAACTTCTAATGACTCAATTGTTTCACCATCTTCATTCTCATCTCTTCCAAATTTTACGAGAATATTTTGTTCAAATTTATTTTTTATATCAAATAAAACATATAATTTTTTCTCAACTTCTTCAAAGTATATTCTTACAAATTGAATAAACAAGGCATCGTCATTTATTACATTGAAATAAAAACTTACATCATCTTCACTAACTGTAGTACCATTTGTAAAATCAAAATTAAGTATTTCTTTTTTCATTATTTACCTCCCAATTGGATAGTCTATAAACATTATACACTATCAATAAAAATTGATATATTTTACATTTTATAGTAATTATAGTAAAATACTTTTAGGAGGGATTATATGAAAAAACTAATAGTAATTTTTACAATGATTATTACATTTATCTCGGTATCGACTCCTACTAAGGCATCAATGTCAGAGATAAACAACATGGAAGGTACTTCAGATGAGTTAATTCAGCCTTATAGTCTAGAACTACTGAATGACGCAGTAAAATTTGAAGCGAATAGACAATGTCGGGGTGGTGTAGATGCTCGTTCAATAAATTCCGTTGAGGTAATTGAAAATTCTACTAACGAAAGTGATATTGAAGTTCAAAGCAGTAGTGGATGGTCAGATCAAAATGCCACAAGTGATGCAGGTTCAAAAATACGATTGACTAGTGAGAGATATTGTCATATATTCATGGCTCACATGCAATGGGCAAATGGATATCAAGTTGAAAACGTTTACGGTAGCACTCAATTTGATATGCTCCCCATTAAGTAGACAGATTAAAAAATATAATCTGTTTAACGAAATGGGGGCATTTTTTTGTCTAATAATAGATTTTCATTGGATACCAAAATTTTGGTTCTTAAATATTTAGAGGAAGGTCATTATTCTGTAAGAGAAATTTGTCGCATGTTTAATCTGAATGTAAGTAGATTATACGAATGGCAGGCTAAATATCAATTTGGAGGCTTAAACGCATTACTTCGTCCTGCGAAAAATACAATCTATCCACAAGAATTGAAAAAAAACGCTATTGAAGATTACTTAACAGGAGACTATTCAAAGTACGAAATTATTATCAAATATGGAATCAGTAGTTACTCAGTATTCAATAAGTGGTTAAAAAATTATAATAGTCATAGTGAATTAAAAGACTCGAATCAAAGGATGAGCCAAACTATGATTAAAGGAAGAAAAACTACTCTAGAAGAACGAATTGAAATTGTGAAAACTTGTCTAAAGAATCAAAAGGATTATAAAAAAACGGCAACTCAATATAATGTGACTTACCAACAAGTATACCAGTGGGTACGGAAGTTTGAAGTTGGTGGCGAAGAATCTCTTGAAGATCGCCGTGGGCGAATAAAATCAGTAGATGAACGTACACCAGAAGATAAATTACGATTAAAAATCCAACAAATAGAACGTGAAAATGAAAGATTACGTGCTGAAAATTTACTTTTAAAAAAGTTAGAGGAAATCGAAAGGAGGCTTCGTTAAGTAAAATTCGTACGCAGGGTCATTATCTAGCTATTCAAGAATTAGCAGAAAAAGAAAAATTTCCGATTATATTACTTTGTAAATTAGCTAACGTATCACGAGCAGCTTATTATAAATGGTTAAACCGCAAGCCTACATCGCAAGAATTGGAAAACAAACAGTTAGTAGCATCCATTAATCATTTATATAAACAAGTAAATGGTATTTACGGCTATCGTAGAATCACGATGACAATCAATCGCCAAAGAGAAATGGAGGGCTTAAATAAAGTAAATAAAAAACGTATTTATCGTCTTATGCAAATTTCCGAATTACAGGCAGTTATTCGACGCCGTCCGAAAAAGTACCGTAAGGTAACGCCAGATTACACAGCTGAGAACGTATTAGCACGCAAATTTACGGCCAAAAAGCCAAATCAAAAATGGTGTACAGACGTAACTGAATTCCAGTATGGAAATGGTAAAAAGGCTTATTTAAGTGCGATTATTGATCTTTATGACAAGTCGATTGTAAGTTACAAATTAGGACATTTAAATAATAATGACTTAGTTTTCAAGACCATTAAACCAGCTATACGCCAGTTAAATCAAAAGGAGTTTCCTATCTTGCATAGTGATCGAGGATATCAATATACATCAAAAGAATTCAAGCGAATCATAGAGAAAGCAAATCTGACACATAGTATGTCGAGAGTCGGCCGCTGTATTGATAATGGACCGATAGAAGCGTTTTGGGGGACTCTAAAAGTAGAGAAGTATTATTTACAAAAATTTGAGACGTACGATGAGTTAAAACATGCGATTGATACATACATAAAATTCTATAACAACGAACGATATCAAGAAACATTGAACGGCTTGAGTCCTATAGAATTCAGGTCTCAAGCCGCTTAAAGCATTTTTATTATTTACACTGTCTACTTGACAGGGTGCAGTTCATACAACAACGTTTACTGATTTTTCTTTTGACTCAAAACATTTGGGAATGCAATTTTTGTATGGAGATGAATATAAATTTTATGTAATTCGATAAGTAATATTTTATTAGTGTGAATTAACTAGACCTGCCATTAATTCTACAATATTTTTTAAATATGAAGATATAAAGAAACTATTTATAGCTAAAATAACTAAAGATATTGCAACAATAAATTTTATAAATTTATCCAAATTAATCCACCTTTCTTCAACTGTTTATAAAATTAAAAGAATGTTTATAAACGTAGAATTTTTTAACTCCCTTCCACATTACATTACCATATATATCATTTGAATAAGGGATTTGGTTCCCTATGATCATTAGCTTAGAGTCCCTAACTAACTCACCAAATGTTCTTTAATAAGCGAATAATCATTTTAGGTACAAACATTAAAATGTTCCAAGCCACTACAAATAATATGGAACTGGTAAGCTCCCTTAACAACTCAATAAAAATGCCGTCCTGTCTTTCTCTTTTATTATTTTTCATTTACTAACTCCAAGCAACTCAAGATTTATTTAAATTATAATTCATTTATTTTTGAAAGCAATCGATTAAAGAAATAAAGTCCTCAATAAGTCGTTTGGTAACAATAATAAGGTGTCCTCCTTATTCCACAAACTGGGCGCGATCCTTCAATAAGAAGATCGCGTTTTTCCGTTATAGGGCCATATTGTGGAGCAACATTTTTTTGGGGGAGTGTAAAAAAAAGATGCAGATTTATAACGATAAAAGAATGGCTATACAAGTTTTTATGCAAATTAAAGATCATACCCAGTAAGCAAAAAGCCCTTATATCAAGGGTTTAGGAGACTTGCATAAAATAGCGTATAAACAATGTTCCATAAAAAAACAGACAAACGTTGATTTAATAACGTTTGTCTGTTTTTTTTGCGTCCCCAAACTTTCATTTGGGAACATTATTCGGTTTATTTATGTATACATTATTAGTTCTTGTTGAATTAAACCCCCGTCTATTAAATTAGAAGTTAACGATTAGCGTAATATTATTTTGAATTTGTTATTCCATTTTCAATTAAATATCTAGCTTTAGATTCAATCATTTCAATATAGTTATTTTTATTAAAAGGTTTTGTTAATTCAGCAATCCTTCTCAAACTTCCTTTTGTCTTTGTTTTATTATTTTGAACATCCACAAATACAGTTAAATATACTTCACCATTATATTTCACTACCCCTGTAACTTGTTTTTTCTCTAAATCTATATTCGTATATTCAGGTACGATTTTTAATGGTGCAAAGGTTGTCCATCCCACCGAATTTTGTTTTGATTTCAGTCCAATCTTAAATATAAAATAACTAACAAATTTTTTTATTTTAGATATCATTTTTCCCCTCCACATGGATTTTATCAGACCTTATTGAACTAAACTGCTTTGTTAGTTAAAGAAAGCTACCAAAGTGTCATTTGGGAACGTTATTTTGAATACAAACTAATAAAAAAATCATTAGATTTATTTTTCTAATGTAACATATCGGTTAATAATTAATATATAGAATGGATATAACACCATAATGCCATATATCAAAATATTAAAGATTGGAAACAATGTTTCACCAGAACTTAGGGGAAACAAATAGGTAAATAAATAATAAAAAAGAATAAAATATGGGCACCAGATAAGGGCTAACCAGTAACCGAATTTTTTATTTAACACCCATTTTTTTGTAAGAAATATAACTAATAGTGTCGATAATATAAGTCCTACTAAGATAATTACAGGAATAATCATCATAACAGCATCTAAATTCCATCTAGTTATCCTGCTAATACGATATACGTTGATTATAAGTTCAATTGCAATAAATAATGATAAAGCATATAGGATACTAATTAGATTTATTTTTATAATTTTCTTCACATACACCCTCCTTTTCTTCAATGATTAAATAGACAAAATATATAGAAAAAAGTTGCAATTTATGCAATCGGAATATGTTATTAATTATAATTCAAAACATTCCCAAAGCGATGTTTGGGAACTTTCAAGGTTAATTAGTTATTTTTAAAAATATAAGAGTACCAACCTTTTTTTGATTTTAAATCCAATAAGTCTGCAAACTGCCAAGCGTTATAGTCTGTTGTATCAACTTCGAATTCTACGCTCCTAATACCTTTATTTTGTAAGGAGATAAGCTGTTTCTTTAAGATAGGTAGCAAATTCACATTCCCTTGTTGACCGACCCAACCCATTTCATAATGTTTTTCATCAATAGGATGGACGAATAGATAAGCAACAACCCGATAATTTTCAATAGCGACAAAACTCAACTCTAAATCGGGATTGTCCTCTAATAATTTCTCTTTCCAAGCGAGCCAATCTTCTGTTTGTGCAGGATTATCTAAATGAGTTTGTTCATAGCTGTGTTTCAAAAGTTTAAATAATTCTTCCTCTAACGAAGGTTGTGTTAATACTTTTTTGAGCGAAAGCAATGTTTCAGGTACTGCTATGTCGTCTAGTTTTTCTACCAACGTGTGTATCTCATATTTCTCCATATACGTTTTTCGGAAAAGTTGGAAAGGGAACATCTGCAAAAGCTTTATTTTTTCGACTTCATCTTCCCAGCATGAAAAAACAATTCGATCATAAGGAGCTTGAATCGTAAGCATTTTGTTCAGCAATTCCTCTGTCGCATTACTAGAAAAGTGAATATATTTAGCAAGTGGGTGGTTGGGGTTGCCCCAACTTATGCCTAGACTTTTAATTGTTTGGCCTTCAATTTCAGCAATTAAGTCGTGATAATGGTTGGACTCAATACGCCAGTACACGTCTTGTAAAGACTTTTTTAGCTGTTCATCGATTTTATATTGATGCATATGAGCTAAGTTTATAATGCTCGAATAATTACTCATGATGGTACTCCTTATTAATAGGCTCATTTTCTCTCACATATAACCGCATATAACGATAACCACTTTCTAAATCATCCGTTAGCTGAAAGCCGAGGCGTAGCCAAAATTACTGCGCGTTTCTATTTTCCGGCTTTACTGGTAACGAAATTCGTTTCGCTTCATAATTTGTGCATAAATAATCGATACAAAGCTTACCTGCCTCCGTTCCGTACCCTCTTTTTTGAAAGCGATCATCAATTAAAAAGTTAATAATTTGAGGGTTATTATTGCCAATATACATTAAAACGTAGCCGACCATTGTAGAATCTTCGTAAATAGCGAACGGGCGAGCACCGTCGTAAAGCAGCCACGCTTCAGCTAGAGATAGCACAACGCTATCGACAAGTCCAGCCTCTATTGCGCTCGTATGTAATTGTAAGCATTCTTCAAAATTGTCCTCGTTAATTTCTTTTAGCCAAATCAAAAGATTGCTTCCTAAAATTTATTGAATGATTCGAGTCGGCTAAAAATGGCTAACGCCAAAAAATTCGGTTAGCGATGTTTCGCATCTTTTTTCATGCCACTCATGATAAAGCTTAAATACTTTCATGACATCGCCACTATGGCAATGTTCTACTAAATAATGAATTGCCGCCGAACTTCGCCAATAATTTAACATGACGGATGCAACAGATGATTCATTGTAGCTGCCTGTACCAAATGCATCTAAAGAGAAGTTGCCGTACTTATTCTTGAATAGATCAATCATTAGCTGCTCAACTATTTTTAAATCATTATATTGCTGCTCCGTTAATGTTAATTTTTGAGATAGATATTCACACATACCTTCTTCAAACCAAATGCTATCAGTTCGCGCATCCTCAAATTCATCTGGAAATAGCTCAATGTGGTGTGTTAATTCATGAGCTAATACACAAAAAACATCATCAATTGTCATAGATTGAAAATAGTGCTTTAACTGTCTCATTACATCGCTAGAAGGTAGCCCTTCGTTTTCTAAAAGAGAAAGATAAAACTCCTTCCAGTCCTCCACATTAGGGGTTATAAAAATTGTGTCCTTGTTCGTATATGCCGGAACCGGTTTTTTCGAGAAAACAGTCATGGCGTTTTCGCTCGTTGTCCATACAATTGTTTTAGGTAGCTCTTTTAATTCAAATTCGTTAATCAGACGTTGTTTATATTGTGTTAATTTATTATTTAAAATGGCTATGCTATCGGCATTATTTTTATATTCCTCGATACTTTCAAATGCAAAAATTTGTTTCATGTATTTTGATAACTCCTTACGTATTAATTACTTCTCAATATAGTAAATTTGGCTGTATGTACGATGCTTGAAAAATATACAATGATAATAACTAGTAATGGTTTCATTTGCATCGGCTTATGCTCCTTCATTTGCGAATCTCTTTCTAGGATAGCGTGCTTAATTTATATTTGATAGGTAAAAAATAGTTAGTAATTGTTTTCTACCTACAATGACAAAAAGCTATCTAGCCACTTAGCTAGATAGCCTAATAAGATGTATAACTATATCTATTTTTTTGCATAAACTATTTTCTTAATCGTTTCAATAGATAAAAAATAGGTTATGGCTAGCTGCTCTACATTTTCACCATTTGAAAAGGCTTGTCGAATTTGTAAATTACGCTCGTCAATGGCTGCTCGGATCCCGCTTTTAGAGCCCCATTTCTTACGTGTTATAGGGTGTTTCGGTATGTAAATGGTCTCACCTTGTACATATTTTTGGATTTCAGTTAATAGATGCTGAGGTATAACCTCGTTTGCGTTTTTATAATTCATAAAGCTCGCTCCCTTATTTTGAATTAAAAATAAATAAGGTGCAAAGCCATATTATTAAAAAGTAGTTGAGCGATTAATTTTATGATGAATGCCCATGCAAAGTTTCGCTTTTCTAATAATAGACTTTGCATGGGTTTCAACACTAGTAAGCCTGATGTTATGTAATGTCATTGTCAATTTCACCTCCAAACCAATTTTTCAAAACTAATATTGTCTATTATAACTGAATATACGAATAAAATTGCAATAAATCAGAATAATAGAATTCATTAAACTAAAATACATATCAACTATCTATTTACAGAGTATAGATGCACCCAAACCGACGTTTGGTAACATAATTTTCTAGTCCTGTACTCAAAATCGTATTTGTGCTTCTTTTTTATGTAAGGTAGTAGACCACATGAATATGACGAACCCTTATTCCACAATCTGGGCGCGTTTCTTCAATAAAAAGGTCGCGTTTATCCGTTATAGGGCCATATTGTTGAGGAAATCACATATTGTATAAAGCAATTCAGATTATGAAGTATTACAATTAACTAACGGTCAGAATAGTGGAAGAATAACTGTTATAATTTAGTGACAGAGGATGCTGTGAGAATATTCTAGGGAATAGGAGACTAATAATTAATGAATAAAAAAATAGGTCTATTAGGATTATTGGGGTTATTTTTATTTTTATTCGGTATTTACATATCACAATGGACACTTTTTGGCATAGCGATTGGTATTGGTGGAGGTTATGTTATGGGGCTCAGTTCATTAAAATTATTTAATTAATTATTGAACAAAACCAGCTAAGAGAATCTTATGAGTATTCAACAATCGTGCGCAATTCTATATCAAGGAATTGTGTCTTTTTTAGTTTCCATCTTAATAAATGGTATTACTTATTTGAACCAAATTGTTGAGTAAGGAGTTGAGTTAATGAATAAATGGAAGCTAGAAGCTGATTCAGAAACTATCGTTATCACAGAAGGGAGACTACGAAAAGGACTTCTGTGTTATTTTACGCAAAAGTCCTTTATAAATGTAGGATAAGCTATTGTTCCCGATGTTGAAAACAACTCATAGTATTATTTTTTCTCCGAGATTATCTAAATCCCTTTTTAAGTTAAAAATAACAAGTATTTTATGTGACCTTTCTGTAACTCGACCAAAATCTACAACTTGTTGTATTTCAACTAAGTCATTTGTATAAATTTTTTGTGAGTCTCTAACTTCGGTAATTGTCTCACCTATGTTAATAGCATCCCAATTTAATACGTTTAGTTCAACTGCTGCTTGATATGAAGTTTTTATATTCAAGTAATCATCTCCCAATTCAGTAAATTACTGAAAATTTTTATGAAATTATAACATACTTAAACCAAAATATGGGGGGGATGGTTAGGATTTTAGAAATAATACTGATAGCAGTGGTTTTAGTAAATCTTATAAATATGTTGATTGGAATGGTTTTGTACTACTACTTAGAATCAAAAGGTTATTAAGCCATTCGAACATATTATTTAGTAGTATTCCACAATCTGGGCGCTTTTCTTAAATAAGAGAAGTGCTTTATTTAATGTTAGGGCCAGATTGGGGTGTACAACATTCGAAACGCTTTTCTGAAAGGGCTGCACTTAAAGGCGATAAAAAAGAACAGTAATCGCTTAGTGGTATTCTAAACGGCGTAGGGGTTAGAGCTTATGTCATTGTACTAAAATATAAATATTTGTCCGAATGAATAAAAAACGAGCTACAGCAATTCCAACATGGACGCTGCAGCTCGTTTTACTTTTTAATTGCGAATCATAAAATGCTCAATAATTTCCGTCATATTTTCATCGGTATGTTTTACCGTCATATCTTTTAATAGCCAACCTCCATGATTTTGTAATGGTGCTACATCGTATAGCTTGGCATAGGCATTGTAATAACCGGTTAATTTTTCAACCATGTTTACAGGTTCATCATCTTCTTTCAGCCAATTTACTTTACCACGACAAATGACATTATCATATTCATCATGAACAATGGCACTTTGTATCGTTAAATCTTCATCATTCATGGAAAATGCTACGTAATAATCATTGTCTAAAATCATACCGAAGATTATTTTATCGCCATAGCCAAAGTCACGACCTAGTTCCATTGTGATACCAACCACGCTCGACAGTCGTAGCATCGGATACGCTAAATGATCCCAACCATGCTCATAATGTTGCTCTAAATAATCGGCTTTTGAAATTTCTTTAATGTTTGTCATGTTTTCTATCTCCTTAATATGGTTCTGTTATTTGTATGGTCTGTCTCTTACATTTCAGGCATTGCACAGCAACGAAGGGGGACATTTGCTCGTAAATAAGCCAAGTCCTCGTCGTTTAGAGGTACGACTTTATGTGTCTGATCTAACTTTGCAAATATGCATGTGCCGGGAATGTGGTAAACGCGGTCGTCAATATCTTTCACCATATATAAGTGTTCGCCAGCCATTAAGCCGTCATCGTCTGATAATACAGTGAAGTTATTTTCTAAATCAGTGAATGTTATAAGGGGAGGGTGTTCTCGATCAATATGTTGGGCTAACACTTCCAGCTTGGATTTCTTGGTTGCCTTGATTGATAATTCAACATCCTCATGCGGTATTGTGTACATTACGCCTGCTCTTACTAATAAATATACTTTTGTCATTTTCTATATTCTCCTTAACCTAATTTAATCGTTACGACAGAAGCATATAAGCTCTCCTGCGCGGTGTTTTCGTCATTGGTTTGCACTTGTTGATGATTACTCGGAACAGGCTTCATTTGGCTTGTATTGAGCTTTATATTCGTTGGATATATTTCATGTGGGAAATATATATGGCGGAAAGGCTCAACATGTTCAGGAATCGGTATGTTTCGGCTAATAAATGAGCAACGTTGGCGGTACTCTGCCTCAACCTTTTGAGCAGATACGATTTCATTTCCTAGTGCTGTATTTGGTAATACAGTGTGTAGCGGTGTGCTTTCATTCATATCATTTGCTACAAGCTTTTTATTTAGCTCAATTGGCGAGTAAACGATGTTTGCTTGCACAAAGTAGACTGTTCGAAGGAACAACGCGATTACAACTGGCAATGTGATTACTGGCCAGTCCGATATGAACGTAAGTTGCAGCTGTAATTTTACATAGAAGATCCATGCGAAAGGGGCTACTAGATAAATGAAATGTCTGATTAAAAGTTTGGGACCGATTATCAGTAAGTGAAAAGCTCTTTTGTCAGGGGTAGATTTTGTAGCGCGTGAAGCATTGGCTAGTTTTTCGTGGAAAGCAGTAACGACTTCTTTATAGAATTTGTCGCTTGCTATGAAGCCAAGTTCTGGATTGTGCGCACGTGGAGGTTCCAGTAAGTACAAAGTCAATAGTGAGGACATTTCGCTCGTAAATCTAAAGCGTTTGTTTTCGGCTTTAAATTGCTTTAAACGAAGTGTGTCGAACACCTTGTATTTGTATTTTCTGTTTACCTTCAGTACGGCAGGTAAAATGTATAAAGCGAGTAAGACCTGCCACCATTCCATAATAAAATCTGAATAAATGTGTTTGTAATTCGTACCTTGTGCTAAATCAAGCAAAACCAATACAATGTATAGTCCTGCTATTGCTACTAAGGGTTTAAGCATACAATTCAACTCCTTAAAAATAGGTTCTCGTCAGTTTCTATAAATAATGTTTTTTTGTCTAATAAAAAAAAGCACGCTAAAAAGGGCATAATAAGCCAATTTTAGCGTGCTTGATTTCAAAAAAAGGAACTCTATACCAATGGATAGAGGAAAAAGAAATAATAACAAAATAACAATATTTATAATGAAAGCGTATCAAATATTTGTATTAAAATAAAGTTTTTTTAAATAAGGTTTCGTGCTATACTTTGATTATTATTACTTTTACTTATTTTTTTATTTTTGCTCAGCCATTGGATTGAGCCATTATTACTCGAAAACGCTTATTTAGGCGATTGATCTTTAGGCATTACTATGTCTAAAAACCCATCAATCTCTTAAATAAGCGTTTTTTTATGCTTAAAAATGCTTTAAAAATTTAGGAGGTGCTTTCTATTGGAAAACAAGGATTATACGAGATTTAGTTGCTGCGCATATTGGCAACAGTGTGATTTAGGGCGAGGTGCATGTGTATTTGATACTACAGAACCTAACAAAAAATTATTCTGCGGTGCTTATCTTAACCGCGATCTACGTAATGACTTACAGCAAGAGGTAAAAACAGAGAAAGTTGAAGTTACTGAGCCAACGCTTTTTGAGCTTCCTGTCACTGTTCCTGAGCCAACTGCTACCAATCAACATGACGATTTATTTTTATTTGAACTTGAAGAAACTCCGTCGGCTCCACAACCGAAATCAGCTAAAAAGCCTGATTTTATTGAGGCGACAGGTCAGTTTACACTATTTTAAGGAGAGATTACTATGTTACAGATGAATTTATTTGACGAACTTATCCGCATGAACAAAGACAATACGTTAAAGGAGAAACCTTTTTTTAATGACTGGATTTTAGTAGACGGGAATAATTTAATTAACCGTACTTACTATGTGACAGAGAAAGTTGACAAGCGTTCACCAGACGGAAAGCTTATTCCAGCTGTACGTCTCGCTTTAAACATGGTGCTAGAATATCAAGAGAAGTTAAATGCTCAATTAGTGTTCTTCTTTGATAAAGGGCGCGGTTTCCGAGCGAATTTGTACCCCGAGTACAAAGCCAATCGAGATTCTAAACCTACACCACCCGGTTTAACAGAACAAATGGAAACTTTAAAAGAGGTTTTAAGTCATGCTCAAATTCCTGTATTTACGGATGAATTGTTAGAGGCCGATGATCTAATCGCGAGTGCCGCAAACAATTTAAACGGACATAAATACATTTTAAGTAACGATAAAGACCTTCTACAGCTAGTTAGCTCAGAAGTGACGGTTGTTGCACGTAAGGGAAAAGAGGATGTGTATTATACTCCTGAACGTTTTGAGGAAGAATGGGGCTTGAAGCCAGTTCAAATTGTTGATGTAAAGGCATTGGCTGGTGATAGCTCGGATAATATAAAAGGCGTTGCAGGAATCGGTGAAAAAGGTGCAAAATCGTTGATTGAACATTTTGGAACAATCGAAGCGATTAAAAAGCCTTTCCCTAAACCATTATTCAGATACGAAAAGTATTTTGATGAAGTGGGTGTGGAAACAGCTGCATTCTGCAAGGTTTTAACGACATTAAAGATAAATGAATTTATAAAGGTCCAACGATATCATTTTTCAGAGTACGGGCTTAAAAGCGTGTG
The DNA here is from genome assembly GCF_900168685.1 of Solibacillus isronensis. Lineage (NCBI taxonomy): Bacteria > Bacillati > Bacillota > Bacilli > Caryophanales > Caryophanaceae > Solibacillus > Solibacillus isronensis. The sequence goes on from NZ_FVZN01000012.1 coordinate 185,617, forward strand.
CTCGTCGCTTGGCATTTATTTAAATCGTTTCTAATTATAAGAAAGTATGAGGAAGTACATTTTAAATGTGCTTCCTTTTGCTATTTGAAGGAGATTTTTTATGAAAGTTGACGTAGATAAAATTTGGGGACAAAACGAATTCGGGCTTTACACAAATAAATCTGTAGAGATTATTTCAACCTTGTATTTCGGTAAATACGAACACTCTTCTGATATAGAGGATCAGTTGGAAGATTGGTCGCTAGACGATTTAATCAATACGTTTGATCTTGTGTATGAAATGTACACTTACGAGGCTGGCGAGTATGAAGAAAATGAATTTGCCGAGCCTGAAGTGTATCAGCTAGCACACGAATTTTACAACGCTGCTAATATATCCGACGCGACGAACTATTATCTTAGACCAAAATCGAAAAAGAAGTTTTTTTAAGGAGAAAAAGTATATGGCTTTTTATTATGAAAGTGCAATTGGTAGTGGTGACAAGAACGTTATTATTCGTTCTTTATCACGAATTATGATAGCGAAGGTTTGTAAGCTCTTAAATATTGAATGGGATTTGCAATTTTATATGGGGTCTTCCAGTGACGAAAATGAGGGGTATCTAGAAGATTTACTTGAATTTTTACATGTTACAAACTCCGATTTCGAGTGGGACGATGAAACAGGCTACTTACATTTAAATCTAAACTTGCCTCGTAACAAAATGGAGTCACTTGTTGAAGCACTTTGTGATGGTTGGTCCGAGTTTTACTATGAGGAAATTCTTGACGAGGAAACCGGTGAGCCAGTTGAGTTTGAGACTTATTCAGAAACAGGTGTAACCCTATATATGAACTACTATCGTGGTAGACCATGCCAATTTTTTAAGGAATATTACGAGTTAATTTTAAGAAAAGGAAATGAGAAAAATGACTAATAAAGTAATTGCTATTTTTGAGGATAATAAACATATCAAAATGGAACGTTATGAAAATGATACGAAGGTTGGTTCACGCCAAATGTTACCCGCTGATTATTTTGGGAGTATGGCAGCGAACTTAACTCCAGGTGCTTTAATGTCACTATTATTAGAGCACAGGGATTTCGAATCTTCACTTTCAAATTTGCATGATGAAGGAATTTTTGAGGACTTTTTAGCGACTGTCATACGTCATGTACCTAGTCATTTTTTAAATACAGGTGAAAATAACGAACTTGACCCAGGACTCGTTAAAATTTTTAGAGCTGTCGTGGAGAACGTTTGGACGTTCCGATCTATTGATACAAGGACATTGAATGAGTTTATGAAAAGATTGTCTGCGGATTCTCGTATTCAATTCGATGCCAACATGTTAGACCTAACGAAAAATCTAATGAGCCAGTTGTTACAAACACCTGTTGTTGAAAACGAAGAGAATAATGAGAAATTACGTATAGCTAGAATGTCGATGTTTAAATTTATGTATCGGTCATTAACGAAGCAGCAGCAAGAAGTTGAAAAAGACCTGCTGTATTCAATAATTGCTGGGTTTTCACCTACTGATTATTCCGAGTTTGTTAAAAGTACGCGTGAGGTTCTTACAGACCATGAAGTGACAGACTTTGAAGGGGTTATTCCTTCTGGCTGTTCATACGTTTTTAAAACGAATAAGCGTACAGTGTATGGCTTTGAGTTGAAAAAAGCACGTTATCGTATCAAATTCCATAATCAATTTATTGGGGAGATCGGACACCCACGTTTAGCATTTTTCTACACTGTAAATAGTGCTGGTTTTATTCATAGCATGCGTGTATATGCACTTAAAGACGATGGCAAGCAATTCAATGGCGATTCAGAGCTTTACCAATATCCATACTCTAACGTTTATTCCTGTGGAGAGGTTTGTTGGGGAGAGAAAAGTACATTTAGCTTTGACGATATGAGCTTTGCAGCGAGTGGATTTCTGATGGCAAACAATACGGGCCATTTAACTTCTGGTGCTATGGATTACCTAAAGGAATTCAAAGACGCTGATTTTGACGATGAAAAATTAATATTAAAAGGCAAATTGAAGGATACGTTATAAAACGTATCCTTTATTTTTGGAGGAAAATATATGTATGACAAATTAGTTGGTTTTATTGATGAACCGCGTACTGAACATGACGAAGCGTTTTTAAGACAAGTAGAATTTATGAAAGCTTTCCCTAAAAATCATAGAGCAAGTATTAGCGATATGAGAGAGCTATTTGATTCTATTACCATAGACGATTTACTCGCGATTAGAGAAAACCTTTGTAGCGTCTCTGTTTATTTTGAGGGCGATATGGAATTTTGCTTGGGTGAAAAAGATGCTGAACCAACCCATTATACGTTAATGGACGACAGCACATTGTATGAGCTTTGGCACTTAAAGACTAATAATAAAAAGAAATTCTTCTAGGAGCGAGAGAGTATGAAAATTAATACTGCTGTATCACAAGACGACCATGTAACAATGCTTAAAACCATTGATAAATTGATCATTTGCAAGATGATTGAAGACTATACAAAGAGGCCTGTTTCTTCAAATATCCGCATTTTTCACCAATATAATGAGTTTGTCGGCTACTTTTACGATGACTTATGGGAAGCATTAATGGAATTTATTGAGGAAACTGGAATAGGAGAAGCTGATATGGAAAACGATACGCTACGCATAAATCTGTATAGTTATGAGCGTATTCAGGACCTGGGGCTTGATGAAATAGATGAAAAATTAGAATTGCTTTTTAAGGAGTTGCAATCATTAAAGTGTACGTCATGGGAGGATCATGGTTTTCTCTATCTTCATTTAGAGGACTACGACTTCGAAAATCACTTGATTGCAAAAGAATTATTGAAATTTGACAACTATTGTTCTGAGATCGGAGAGAAAAGAAAATGACGATTAAAATTAATATTGAACCAAATAAAAACCCTGTAATTGAGCGTTATGAAAACGAGTTAAAGGTTGGTGCCCGTACAGTAAACATTTTGGAACTACAGAAAATGTTTGCAAGTGATTTACCAATCGATACGCTTTTATCGGTACTTATTCATGACCGGATTGACGAGTTTTCATTGCTATTAGAACAAGCTACGAGTGTCGATAACGAGGCGAGTGAGTTTGTTGATGTAATGTTAGAATACCTGAACGGTGAACTGATTAATGCCAGTCGTGCGATTAATGTTGAAAATATTCTAAAGCATTGTGAAGTAAATGCTGAAAACTTTTCAGTAGAACACTTCAATGAATTAATTCTGTTGTGGTCCAAGAAATTAAGAGAAAATCAAATTGATTTTTCTGGCCCTTTACGCGAATTGATTTCCTTAGCAAGTGCTAAAGAAATGCCAACAGCACAATTAATGGATTTCATTATGTTATGGGGAACGAAATTAAAGTTTGCATCGGCAAATGAAGAACTTTCACAGACCCATGTTAGTGCTTTTACGGAGCTAATAAAGATATTGCTTTCAAACGAGCATAATAGCCCATTAAGGAAAAGCTTAATTAAATTAGCTTTAAGTGAGGTTTCAACACCATCTAACCCTAATGAAATGCGAGCATGGCTTCTGAATGGGATTTCCGAATTAGACCAATTTGTATTAGAAGACGAGTTGGCACGTCGTAAAAAAGACCGTTTTACTCAAAAAGAAGCGCGCTTCTTTGCACCTTTACCTAAAAATGCCGTATTTATGGCACATACGAATAAGGGGAACGTGTTCTATTACGACTTACCTAAAAATCGGTACTTTACTAAATTTCAGTCGGTTATGTTCAAAGAAAAAGTTGGTTTTCCGCGTCTTATTTTTGCTATCACCGTTAATGAGCATTTCGAAGTCATTGACGCGAAATTAGCTGCCGCAAAAGGTAACAAATCGATTCACGAAGGTACACAGCTTTACAAGTACCCGTTTTCAAACGTTTTTTCAACAGGTCAACTTTGCTTCAATTTCAAAGGGATTCCATGCGATGAGCTTCCAGACGCATTTTTAAGCACATCGAATAACAGTCACCTAAGTAATGGGGGCTACGAATCGTTTAAAAAGTATGAGGGGCTCGATTTTGACGATGAAACACTGACGCCATTAAATGTAACCGTTGGTGAATTCTATTAATTAGAACTAATTTAGATGCTCTATTTCGTATTATAAAATATCCGAAATTGTTTATATATTTTAAAAGACTGTGCTTCCGCTATTATTGGAGGCACAGTCTTTTTTTTACCATTTTAATGTGTATGCTGTAATATTCTCGTAAAATGATTTGTTTTGTCGGATTTGTATATTATTGAGATAGTTATTACACCTTTTCTTAGGTTCCACCATCTTAACCGAAATAAAAGTATATATATGTTATCGTTTACTTATTATAACAAAGGTGGGTGTTAATATGAAAAAACTATTATCAATACTATTAGCTCTAAGTATATTTGTTTCTTATGGAGGCGTAGGTTACGCAGCAGGAAATATTCAAGAGAACAAAGACATTGTAGAACGCGTTATAATCGAGAAAGAATTTGTTGAAACTGATGAATTAGAATATATTAATGTCGAAGATTCTGAAATACAACCTATGGTCATACCAATTGTAGTTAATACTATAATACAATTTCTTGTACGTGGCACTTTAAAGGAAGCTGGAGAAAAATTCGGAAAACAAGTTGTAGTAAAATTACTTGGTAAGTCTCTTAAACAGTATAGTGATGTTTGGAAAGGCTTTAAAACTTATCGCGGAAGCATTAAAACAAACGGAGCATCCGGAAGTAAAAAACGCTACTATGAATGGGATTATACTCACCAAGATATTGAAGTCTATGATAGTAAAGGCAAACACTTAGGCAGTATGGATCCATTTAATGGCGAAATGTATAAACCGGCTGTAAAAGGTCGTACTATTAAACTGTAACAACAAGTATTCTAGTTAATAAATTTGAAGGTGGAATAAACTGTATGAAGAAGCAACGAGGCTTAAAAAGAAAAATTCGTAACGTAATCTTGGAAATTCAAAAAAACGCTAAGATGTTTCCAATCGAATTTTATAATGATTCTTATTTCAATTATTATGTGCCTGCTTCTAGTGATTTATTAGATTACTCACATAAAGTGCGTAGCCATATTTTACAAGAGCTGATTGATAATACAATTTATTTAATTCAAAACAAACCTTCCGAATATGCTGATACATTAATTACATTAATAATTAATCCTGATGAAATTAGAAATTCTCAAATTATTATTCATAAAAATCTAGAAAGTTATCGAGATTTTTATGTGAGAAATTCAGTGTGGCAACGTTGGAAAGTTGCTGTTCCAGAGCATGATATTAAAAAAACTCTGAATATCAATTACCCTCAAAATGTAAGTGTAGTAAGCATTGAAGAGATTTTACTTGAAGAAGAAGACGGGCGTGAACATGAAATAACAAATAGATTTTTTGTTATAGGTGAAATCATACCAGAAGTATTTTCTTTATAAATAAAAAGATTATCAGATTTGCATATAATAGTACGGAACAGTATATTTGATGACTGTTCCGTTTTTTTATATTGTTTATAATTAAGTTTGATTATTTGTTGAACTATATTACTTCAAATAACTTATTGCAACGGCCTTATTAATTAGATATAATTAACCTATATTTTATTTGATTACTTTTTTTATTGACTATTTGCCGAAACCACTGGTATATCGGCTTTCTTTAGCACTCAATCGAGTTGCAACATTCGAAACTCTTTCAAGGGATTCGTCTGTCTTGCTATCTATCGATTGGGTGCTTTTTTGTATTCAAATAAGATAACAAAACATTTTAAGGAGGTCATTTAAAATGACTAAAGAATTATCAATTTTTGATGTGGTTGGAGTAGAGGACGTATTAACTGAAGAAGAAAAAGCTGTATTAAACGCGGAGGAAGATAAAAAAGCCAAAGCTAAAACAACTGCAGCAAAGCCGAAACAAAAACCAAAACCGATTGAAGAATTTAAAGTGACTGCTGAGTGGACGATTCATTTCCCTACTGAAGCTTTCCGAGTGAGTGATTTTGTTGATGAAGATGATATTCCAGAAGACGGAGTAACATTAGAGATCGTTCGACAAGGTATTGAACGCCATTTCCCGAAATTTAGTGCAGCACGTACGAAGTGGGATATGGATAAAGATGAAAAACGATTGTTCCCTGACGCCTTTGCTGGCTCAAAGGGTGCCATCGGTGAGGAAGGAGGGCGTTTTACGCCTTCCTTTTTCATTAATGTTGACGATGCCGCTGCTTCAAAAAAGTTTTATCGCTATGTCATTAGCAAAGATAAATCGGTATTTGCCTTATTTGATGCACCATACGGTCGTATGTTGTCACGTATCGGGCAAGCAGAAGACGAGTTCGTTTTCGAGGTTATGGATCGTTACAATGTAACGTTTCGTGATATGCCTGAACTGACTAACACGTTCGAGTGGAAGTTCAAAAAGATACCGGGGAGCATTTACGCACAGATTGTCGCTTTTTTCCGTTCGTATGTAATGGAGAATCAGCAATATGAAGTCGCGTTGCGAGTGTATTATGATATTGAAAAAGCGGAGTATGTTGTTGCTTGTCCTAAACAACGTGTAACAGCAGTCGCTATTAAGTTCGAACACACGAACGAATACCGATCAATGCGTTATATCCCTGTATTAGAAGTGCACAGTCATAATGTTATGCGTGCTTTCTTTTCAGAAACGGATAATAAAAACGAGCAATCGTTTAATACGTCATTTGGTGTTTTTGGTGTGTTTGGTCGATTAAATAAGGATGAAATTGAAACAGTTTTCCGCGCAAAGATGGGCGAGCACGAAGTACCATTTAAAGCGGAAGATATTTTCGATTTAAGTCTTGGTATGGAGCCTGTGAGCTATCCTGCGGATTGGAAACAAAACGTAACTGTAGTGGAGGGACTATACCTATGATTATTTTAGACAAAAACCAGAAATTAAAATTCAATCAAGTAACGATCGGAACCGGCGCCAATGGTTCGTTTTTTGTACGAAACAATTTGCAAACCTATAATAATTTCCGCGAACGAATCCAAGGCTTACGCTATATGATTGTGGACGGAGATAAAATAGAGCAGAAAAATACTCGTAATCAACTATTTTCTTCTGATGAAGTAGGCGAATACAAGGTTTATTCTCTAGCAGATCGCTATGGTGAACATTACAGTTTGGATGTTTTAGCATCTACCGAGTACGTTACCGAGCTTGAACATTTAGATACCCTTTTCGGTGATGATACAGAAGCATTTCGTATTTTAGTAGGATGTGTCGATAATAACCGTACACGCCAATTAATGCATGAGTATTTCATGCAAGCGGAGAACTTACTGTATATTGACGTGGGTGTTGAAGGTGTTCGGGTTAAAGAAGAATTTGACAAAGATATCCCATTCCAGCAAGTAACAGATTTAATTGCTGATAGTGGCTTTTCAGGACAGGTCGTAGCTGGATTAAAAGTTAAAGGGGAAGTAGTAGTGCCGCCCGTAGGCTTATTATATCCCGATATTTTAGAGGACCATGATTCAGTATTTCCTACGCAATCATGCGCGGAAACAATCAACAATCCTCAACGTGTCGAAACCAATCGCTACGCTGCAGAAATGACGAATGTTTTAATTAACAACCTGCTACATAAAGGTGTGCTAATTCAAAATGAAATTACTTTCAATTCACGTGACGGTGTATCCGCACCAACCTATGTGAATAGTGAAATGAAACGAAAATTAAAAGAGTTAATGAATAACTAATACGACATTTATTTTTAAGGAGAATTTTAACTATGACGACAAATACAAACTTAGCACTTTACCGTAAATACCGCCCATCTTCATTTGATAATTTAGTAGGGCAAGAACATATTACTACAACATTAGCAAACTCGATTAAAAACAATGCTGTGAACCATGCTTACTTATTTACTGGCCCACGTGGTACAGGTAAAACGAGTTCGGCTTTATTATTTGCAAAGGCAATCAACTGTAATGAACCAGAAGGAATTAATCCATGTGGCAAATGTGCCGCTTGTGAAAATCCTATCGACATTCATGAAATGGATGCAGCAAGTAACAACGGTGTTGATCATATTCGTGAGCTAAAAGAAACCGTTAGTATTATGCCATTAAACGGTAAGTACAAAGTGATTATCTTGGATGAAGTCCATATGCTCTCAACTCAGGCTTTTAACGCATTTTTAAAGTTATTGGAAGAGCCACCAAAGCACGTAGTTTTCATTTTAGCTACAACCGAGGTGCACAAGTTACCTGCAACTGTATTGTCACGTTGCCAACGCTATGATTTCTCTCGTATTACGAGCGCGACGATTGTACAACGATTACAACATATCTTAGTACAGGAAAATCGTAAAATGGATGAAGAAGCGTTACACCTAATCGCACAAGTTGCCAATGGTGGCTTACGTGATGCTGTCAGCTTATTAGACCAGGCGTTAAGCATGGCCTCTAATACGGATGAAGTTGTAACACTTGATAGCGTCTTAGCTTTAACAGGTTCCGTTGACGTTCGAATTATCGGTCAACTCCTTATAAAAATTGCGAATAAAGAACTGGAATCAGCATTAGAGCTATATAATTCAACATTCAATAAAGGCAAAGAGCCAAAGTATTTTGTTGAGGAATTACTAATCTATTTACGTGATATTCTTGTATTCCGTAAATTACAAGGTAAGGCCGATCTAAAGAAAGGGCATACGGATAAAAACTTTGCAGAAGTTGCCAATGCGATTTCAAATGATGCAGTATTCGCATACATGAAAAAGCTACAGCAAACAGTGAATGATATGAAATTCCATCATGACCTGTCATTACTTATGGAAATGACAATCATTGATATGGTTACGGGTGCTGATAAATCACTACAAGCTCAAATCGACGAGCTGCGCGGTCTTATCGGTAACGGTAATATTTCATTAACAAACGTTGCAACTACACCTGTAGAGCCGATTGAAACGATTAACGAGCCTATCGTTACTAACGAGCAATCATTACCGACAAACTTTGCTCCGGTTGAACCAACTCACCATGAATTACCTGCATTTGAATTAGGTAATGACGCGGTGAAAGTTGAGGAAAATAGCATTCCGCAACAACCTTTCATTAATGAGAGTGATGTAACGGAAAGTGTTGATGTTGAAGATCCAATCGGTTTCATAGAGCAAGCTATAAAATTAGCTGAAAACGGTACTGATTGGGCGACTGAGCTACCAATTGACAATAAAGAAAGTGTTGAAATTGAGCGTACTAGTGAGCCACAAAGCTTTAATGTTGCTGTAGAATCAGAAAAGTTACCTGAATTAAATGAGTCGTCTGTTGTTGAGCCACAAAGCTTTAAACAGGCAGCCATTGAACCGCAGGGCTTTGATACGCTTGTAGAGCCACAAGGTTTTGAGCAACCACCAGTAGTCGAGCCACAAGGTTTCGATTTAGGTAATGCGAACGTAGAGCCACAAGCATTTGAACAGGCAACTGTTGAACCGCAAGGCTTTGAGCAACCACCAGTAGTTGAGCCACAAGGTTTTGACTTAGGTACTGCAAACGTTGAACCGCAAAGCTTTACTACAATTGTAGAGCCACAAGCATTCGAACAAGCACCAGTAGTAGAGCAAGCTCCTGTACAAGAACATTCAATTTCTAACGTACCGACACCACTTGAAAATCGTGGTATTGGCGTAAATCTTTCAGATAAAGAAACTTTAGCTTTAAACACGATCTTAACAGCGAAAGCAGGACTGTTAAATGAGTTTGAACAAATAAAGCCAACGTTTGTTGCTGAATTACAAAATAAAAATTTAGCAACGAAACGTATCTTTAATGAATTTAGTGTAAAAGCAATAAATGACGATTGCCTGGTTATTGTTCATGAGAACAAGATCCAAGTCGCGTTGATTAACAAGCTAATTCACGAAAAGAATATTAAAGAGGCTTTTGCTGATGTATACAAACCATTGAACTATGTAGCTTTAACACAAGCTGATTGGGAGACTGTTTTAGCAAAGTACGATGAAGTGACGAAATTATAATTGAAGGGATTTAAGGGGATAGTTAGCTATTCCCTTATTTTTTTAAGGTGACTAATATGAATGAATTAAAACGATTATTTGAAAAACAAATCAGTGACAAATCACTACGTCATGCGTATTTATTTGCAGGCGTTGATTCAGTAAGCTTTGCGCGTTGGTTAAGTAAGAAGATTTTGTGTGGGTGCGATAATGCCGAGTGTATTACATGTAACCGTATTTCTAACAATAATCATCCGGACGTCTTTTTCATTGAGCCAGAAGGCCAGTATATTAAAGTGGACCAAATTCGTGAGCTATTAAATCAAGGGGCTTTAAAGAGTTATGAGGGCAATGGTCAAGTGTTCATTATCCGCCATGCTGATAAGATGAACCCACAGGCTGCCAATGCACTTCTGAAATTTCTTGAAGAACCTAAGCAGAATGTAAATATTTTAATGACAACTGAACATAAGGAATTGCTACTCGATACAATTTTGAGTCGCGTTCAAACATTTAATGTCGGCTCGACTGTCATTTCTTCAATTGCCGGGGATTTAGATACATTGAATATTCAATTGTCTACCGCAGCGGTATTGTCTGAATTTGCAAGTGAGTTAGCATTACTAAAAGAATGTGAGGAAAAGTTGGATCAGTGGGTTGCCGTAGTAAAAGATTTATTTACACAATCACCTGCAGCAGCATTAATTTCCGTTCAGTCGTGGGATAAACTGTTTGAAAACAAAGACCAGAAGTTGTTCAGTTCGAGATTGCTTCAATCATACGGCAAGGCGTTATTAGCTCATAAAAAGGGCGACGCTACCGCTTGGGGCAGCTTACCTAATATGGATTGGCAACAGATTTTACAGATTAATAGATTAATAAATGATTTCAGCAAGAATCTCTATTCTAACGGGCATTATGTGTCGCAGTTAGAGTTAGTAATCCGTAATAAATAAGTTGTAAGCAACCGCTTGTTACGGTATAATTGCTGTATTGATATTTGTAACTTTTAATTTTTAATTTTTATTCATTCCTAAGGAATGAATATTTTTAAGCACTATCTTTAAGTGTAACAACTAAACTCTCAAAGGGTTCAGTCTGTTCATTTATTGATAGTGCTTTTTTGCGTTCTCTTACATTATCAATAAATAAAATTTTTAAGGAGGAACATTATTATGTTCTATATTAAGGCAAACGACGTTAAAGAGGTTATCGAATCAATGGCAGGTGCAGCGAAATTTTGTAGAGACGAAGACGCTTCAATTGGTGTTATCGCTGAAAATGGAGTTGTAAAATTTGTATTAAAAAATGCTTTGGTTGAAGTTGAAAAAGAAGTTAAAGCAATTGTGAAAAAGGATTTTAAATTTATTGCATCGGCTCATGAAATGCTATTAAAAATCGGCGTTTTACCAAATGATGTTGAAGCAGTATTCGGGGGAATTCAAAACGGTCATGTTTCTATAAAGTGGGGACGTTCAAACGGACTGATCTTATTTACAGAACATGCAAGCAAGTTAGAAGCTGTTGTAGTTCCAGAGGTTGAAGGTGATTCAATCACTCTTGATTGGGGTTATTACAGTCGTATATTCGCTCATTTCTGTTCATCGAATGATTCAGAAGTAGCCGCGACTTACCCAATTACAAAAGGTGTTCACTTTGGTTCAAATGCAGAGGGAAAACTTGTTGTAGAGGCTTCTGACGCTGTACGTGCTATTAATCAAGTAGTTGACGGTCAGTGGTTATCGAAAGGCTTTTCGATTCCACAAGAAGCAATGAAAGCTGTTAATAAGCTGGTTAAAGAGGCTGTAACTGTTGGACTTGTAAATGATGGCAGTCGCCTATTAATCCAAGCACCGAATACAAAAATTATTACAAGAATTATTGACGGTGAATTTGTTGATACTTCAAAACTATATGTAGATGAAAATTCTCCATTTGTTTGGAAGATTGACAGACTCGAATTATTAGAAGTTGCTCGTCGCGTTAAACGATTATCAGGGGCATTAGGTACCATTAAATTTACTCATACCAATGGTAAGTACCTAGCTATTTATGAAAATGTACTTCAACAAAGCTTAGGCGTTGTTTGTGAAGGGGAATCTTCGGGTTTTGCTTTATCGGTCGTAGCGATCGAAAGTGCATTAACAGCTTTAAAATCAGATGAAGTATTCATTTGTATTAATGCTGCAGGCGCTCCCGTTACATTCTTAGGTTCTGTTACTTTAGAAGCGGAATCTGCCGACGCAGGAACAATTGAAATTGAAAATGTAAAAGTAATGTTAGGGCAAGTAAGCAAATAACATTGGCTTTTAACTTAGTTAAGGAAGATGCGACGTTAGATCGTATCTTCCTTTTATTTTTAAGGAGGATAACAGATTATGTTAGAGATTAATTTATCAAAGGAAAAGAATGAGATTATTTTAGGGAAACAAAAGGATTATTTAGTAAACAATTATGTGAATTTTTTAATGAATAGTGCGAGTGTTCACTTTGAGCATAGCATTGCGTTAATGAAAGGGCATGAACGTGACCGTTATAAAAAACTGTCTTCATTAAACTACAACATCATGCTAAATCGTGGTGTCCAGGACTTATCTGAAGTAAAAGCGATAGAAAATCTTTTAGCTAAAAACGTAACTCTTAACGGGTTCGACGAGCTAAATAAAGACTTCAAAAAAACGCGTCGTTCTTATGATGATTTCAACACACCAATTGCCGAGCATAAAGAAACAAACGCTTATGCTCGTAGCTATGCGAGAGTAGTAGACCGTTTTGGCGGCGTGTTACATGACACGACTAAATTATTCGATTATCAGATCGAAGGAGCCGCGCTTATCGGTTCACGTAAACGTTTATTGAATGGGATGGATATGGGCCTCGGGAAAACGCGCACAACAATTGCCGGGCTATATGCTGATCCTTCAAATACTAAAATCCTAATCGTTACAATGTCACGTAACCTATGTGACTGGGAAGCTGAAATTGAGAACCTAGGTTTAGCCGATGATTACATCGTCCTTCATAATCCAAGTGATATGAAGAGCACTAAACGTATTCATTTAGTTTCTTATGAGCGTTGGGCTTCAGAAACTAAGAAAACCAAAACTTTAGAGGACGGCACGATTGAATTAATTTTCCGTAGAAAGCCATTGTTCAAGTATTTTAATCGTTCATATAAGGCAGCAGCAGTTGACGAAGGCCATCTATTCAAGAATGGTAGTACAACTCGTTGCAAATCAATCATGGCGATTAAAACTCGTACACGCGTTGTTATTAGCGGTACGCCAGCTGAAAACGGAGCCAGTGATCTGTTTTGGTTACTTGCTTGGATGCTCGGTGACAAGGTTCATTTCTGGAATCGTATTCAATTAGAGCCATTTGAGGCATTTGGAACTTATGGAGAGCGTTGTTTCAAAACAATTTACGGAGGCGCGGATAAAAAGGCCTTAATGGATAGCACAGCTATTAGTAGTCGTGTTTCATCTACCCAGGAATTATGGAGCTTACTCGATTTAGTCATGTATCGCCGTAAAAAAACGGATGATGATGTTGCGAATGTAATCCGTATTCCAAAGCCTGTTCACCGTCGTTTACACGTTGCTCAAAATGAGAACGAAAAAGAAGTATATGCTCAAACGCTTAAAGATTTTGGTGAATGGTTCAAAATGTATGAGGACGAATTAGCGCTTGCTCGTATGAAAGGTGTACGTAGTAAATACTCGTCAATTGAGATTTCTCAATGGTTAGGTAAACTACGTCAAACGGCATCATGCCCTTGGTTGCACCCGGACTATGTACAAAATGACGAAACACCTTCAAAACTGCAATTCATTCAAGATAAAATTCAGCAAGAAGCGATGATGAACCGTAAAATGCTTATCTTTACGGCTCATAAAAAAACGTGTGAAGAACTAGGTGTACTGTTAAACATGGTTGCTCCAGGTTATGAAGTTGGCTATATCCATGGCAGCGTACCAATGCATGAACGCCATGAATTGCTACGTCGATTCCAAGACCCGAAAGACCCGTTATCGTGCTTAGTTATGACGATGAAGACAGGAGCCGGTGTGCTTTGTTTCTAGACAACCTCTTTGGAGACAAAGAATAAAAACTAGAGGATATTTACTCTAAATATCTAACTGATGAATTGATTTTGATAGGGGAAGTGCCTATCTGGAAAGAATGTTGGCTATCCAATACCCTAAGAACTGCGACGTGCGAAAGTTGTTTACAGACAATCGTATGGGAGCTCGCTGAAGGCGCAGAAAAACAGACCTGTGAAGTGGTTAGTGAAGTATGCGGGGGGCTATAAAATGACTAGTGGAATTAACCACCTAGGCTTAGAGAACGCAGAAGCGTTGGAACAAATCCTCGGATGTACGGCTCGAAACGTTTGATATATCTAATATAGAAGATATATGCCTCCTAGTGAGGTCCAATCTCGGAAAAAGGGTATCGGCTCGCGCACTTTTCTGAACTAATCCGGTAAGGGATTAGAGTCTCGAGTCCCCCAACAATGGGCGAAGAGATGATTGGCGGGTTATAGAGGGAAGCTAAGGTCATTATGATAAAAGCTAGATTCATCGGAACAAAGGAAGCTGAGAAGGAAATGCTAAGGAGTGTAAAATCCGAAGTTCCTCAACAGTAGGAAATGACTGTTTAATCTCAGTGGCAGCAGCCCGTAGTAGTGTTGAAACATCTGTAATGGATGCGGAGCGAAGGGGCATAGTCAATGATTGAAATTTAGCATTTCAATAAAAAGGACAGTATTATCATTACTTTCGATATATGGAAGCCATTGAGCATAACTGATTTAAGCCAATGATTTCCCCGAAAGGAGTGATTTCAGTGGTTCAAGAACATGTAACTTTAAATAATGAGACTGAATTAAGAAATTTACTAGATAAATTCTTTCTAGACACAAAAAAGGCAATTGAAAAGGGGAATTTACCCAACTTCAAGAACCTACTTGAAATTATTCAATCTGACATAGTTATCATAACCGCGATACACAAATTGAAAGCTAATACAGGCAGTTTAACTAGCGGAACAGATAATGAGGACATTAGAATTCACTTTTTAGAAAAGGACTATCTTAGCGTTATAGAACGCGTCAAAGAGGCATTTAATCGATACAAACCTATTCCAGTAAAAAGAGTTCACATACCTAAACCCGGTAAGAAGGAAATGCGCCCTCTCGGTATTCCGGCGATGATCGATAGAATAGTACAGCAATGTATCAAAATCGTAATCGAACCAATATTAGAGGCTCAATTCTTCGAACATTCATATGGATTTAGACCAATGAGACAAGCAGATATGGCAATGGCACGAGTTGCCCATGTTGCCTATCACGCTAAACATCATTGGGTTGTAGAAGGAGATATTAAGGGCTTTTTCGACAATGTAAACCACACCATATTAATTAAACGGTTATGGGGACTCGGTATCAGGGATAAAAGGGTTTTAATGATTATTAAACAAATGCTCAAAGCGGGAATCATGAACGTTACTAATCGTTCAGAAATAGGCACTCCACAAGGAGGTATCCTATCCCCACTATTAGCAAACGCCTACCTAGATGCAATGGATAAATGGATTACCCGCGAATGGGAAAACAAGAAGATGAACCCAGAGATAAGCGTTGATAAAAGGAAGAACCGCGCATTAGAGCGATACAGTAAACTCAAACCATGCTACCTAATAAGATATGCAGACGATTGGGTCCTCATGTGCAAGAACAAGAGTGATGCTGAGAAATTTAAGTACCGGATTGATAAGTACCTTAAAGACAAGCTCAAACTCGAACTGTCACATGAAAAAACTGTAATCACGAATATTCGCAAAAAGCCAATCAAATTTCTGGGGCTTCACTTTAAAGTCAGACGAGATAAAAGTAAGAAGGATTGGAAGGCAATTAGATATGGATGGCTACCTACAAGTAGACCGGACCCGATTAGACTTAAAGCGAAAGCTAATGAGTTGCATAAAAAGGTGAAAAAGCGTTATCACTCGTGAAAAGAATGAGTATATAGCAATTTTAAGTACAGACTTTGTAAACTTCCATTTACTACAACCTTCTGAGCGTCAAGCGATACTTGAAGGTTATCAGCAACTTTACAGTATGGTTTCTTTCCCATTCCAAATGTTAGGGCAAGCCGTACCACAGGACTTCTCAAAAGAACGATTACGCTTTGAAAAGAATTTAAGTAAAGTGAACCCACACGCAGCGGAATACAACCGCGACGTTTTGAATCATATTCAACACGTAACAGAAAATGATTTCCGTATTACGTTGCGTTTCTATTACATCGTTAAGTATGCGTATGAGCCATCTAAAATGGCCAAATTAACGCCTGAGCAACGTGAGCAAATCATTTATCAGAATGTTTGGAGCCGCGCCGAGATCATCCGTTCAGCTTTACGTCGTGCCAAAGTAAATGCTCAACTCCTTAGCACAATTGAAACTGCAGAAGTATTCAAACGAGCATTGAATCGTGACCGTATGTTAATTCATCCAATGAATGATGTGTTAGACAAGGAAAAATTATCTCATTTCGTCTCAATGGATGTAACAACATTGCCAGACTTCGAAAGCTTAGTCACTAATCCAGAGGCATTTAAAGAGCTTTATTACGAATATAACGAGCAGTTTAACGTGGAGGCAGCTGAAAAGCATGATGAACTGACATTTGATTATGAGCAGTTTAATCAAATGAACGAGGTACTTGCTGTTGAAGAATCAATGGAACAACAATCTGTACAATCACAACCGTTTTTACAGCCGACTCAGCCTGTTCAACCGAAACAGTCTGTTCAATCACCACCGCCTGTAGAACCGCAACAAAATGTACACAATCAACAAATCGAGCCTGAACAAGAAATGTCTATGGATGTTTGGTCTGATAAATAAGACTAGGGCTATAAAGGAGTTAAGTAACTATGTTTGGCAGAAAGAAATTAAAAGAAGGACAGCCACGCAAGTTTCAAAAAGCTACGATTCCTGAACCAGCTAATCCTGAATTAGACGTAGTAGAGCCATCGTTAATGGATAATATCTCGAATGAGGGGATTAAATTCAACGATGATCATTTTGAAATGCAAGTTGGTTTGGGAAGTAAACGTTATGGCCGCGCCTCTTATTTAAAGCCAAGTGGGTATCCATCTACTGTAGGTGTAAACTGGCTTGAACCATTGTTAAAAGGCGGGGATATGGATGTTTCAATTCATGTCGATCCAATATCGAAACCCGAAGCTGTTCGTAAGTTAAAAGATAAAATGGATGAATTTGAAGCCGTTATTTATAGTGCTCAAAAACGTGGCGACCAGGGGAAAATTGACGCGGTACGCCAAGAATACATCGATGCTAAATTTTTACGTGAGCAAATTCGATTGAATCAAAATGGTTTGTACTATGTAAGTGTTTCAAATTCAATCTATGCACCTAATTTAGATGATCTGAATGAAGCGAGTGTCAATTTAGAAACGGCGGCCTCTGGTAACGGACTTGAACTTGTAAACTGTTACGACCGCGAAAAAGAGGGTTGGTTATCAACAATGCCTCTAGCTACAAACTACATTAAACGTTCATACCGAAACATTGACCGTACAGGTGTAACAGCATTGTTCCCGCATTTATCGTCAACATTAAATCACGATGGCGGTATGCCAATCGGAATTTTCGGTAACGAATACATTTATTTCAATAACTTTGACCGTAAATTAACAAACTATAACCTTGGCATTTTTGGTGAGTCCGGGGCGGGTAAAGGGGTATTCGTTAAGCAATTAATCGGGCGAGGCTTCATGGATGGTATCGGTAAAGTGGTAATCATTGATGTTGAGCCTGAGTATCGCGGCCTTACATATGCTCTCGGTGGGGTTGTTATTGAATTACGAAGTGAGCAATCCAAAGAAGCTTCAAGTCAAATCAATCCGTTTGATATTTATGTAGAAAAAGAAGTAATGAACAGATATCAACCAGACGAATACATTGTTGAAAAAGTAAACTTACATGAAAAAGTAAAAGAAATGATTGAGTTCTTTAAAGTAATGAAAGAGTCTGCTTATCCAACTGAACCATTCCTTACACCTTATGAGCTAAATGCTTTAGACGAGATCTTATGGTACTTGTATCGTGATGTAGCACGTATTACAGAGCAACCGGACTCATTATATGAAACGGTCGATGTTATTAGTGATACAGGTGAGATTACATATGAACGCCGTTATAAGCGTATGCCACAGGTTTCCGATGTTTATAAGTTGATCCAAAAGAAAAATGCTGAAGGGGAAACGGGACTCGGCTTAATCGAAAGTGTTATTAAGAGTTTTGTTCATGGGAATGTATTTGGTTTATTCGATTGTCAAACGAACATTATTACTTCTACAGGTGAAAAAATGCCAGAGGACGCATTAGACAAAGCAGCCATTGTCGATTTCGATATTTCGAAGCTATCTACTAAAGGTGGAGAGCGAGCATTGGCACAGCATGTATTAATGACGTGGATCTGGAACCGTTTCATTGTAAATGACCCAAAAACTAAAAAACGAGTAATTCAAGATGAAGCTTGGATGATGCTTGATTATCCTTCAATGGTTGATTTCTTTAAAGTTTTATCTGCGCGCGGTCGTAAGTGGAACGTATCTTTAACACTCGTTTCACAACGTTATGAGAAGTTTGAAATTTCTCGTGATGCGAAAGATGTTATTTCGCAACTTAGCACCGTCGCATTTATGAAACAGCCAGACCAAGATATTGAGCCAATCTTAAAGACCTTCCGTTTCTCAGATGATGTCGGCGGTATGATCCGTACAGCTGAAACAGGCGACGTTATTTTAAAAGCCGGTAAGGAAATTGTTTACTTTAAATCGGTGCCAACACCTTCAGAATGGCGCTATATCAATACGAACCAAAACATTTCAGTTGATGCTCTCGTTAATGGCGGGAGGTAGTTAAATGAAGTATGCCAACAAAGTTATATTTGCACTAATAGCCATCATTGCTGTTGGTTTCGTATTTAATGCTTCACCAACGAGTGCTGCAGAAACATTTTCATTTGAGTCTTTTGCTTGTGGTGAACCCGTAATATCTGATGACTTGAATACTGAGATTGATAAGTTTAAAGAAGAAGATGCCAACATGGTTGAAAGCTTTATCGCTTCACAAAGCCAACACTTCTTCAAAATTGGTGATGTTAATAGTTTGGGTGTTTTAGTATTTGGTAACCCGTACTGTTCATGGAATGAAGATAAGAATGTGAAAATGTCGAGTAACGGTGTTTTTACGGATAAAGAAATGGACAAAATTATTAATCCTTTAATGAATATTTTTAAAGGCGCAGCAATTTTAATGATCGTTCTATCTATCTTAATTTCATCTTTAAAGCTAATGGCTACGCCAATGCGCGGTGCCGCACTTGATGAATTTTTCAACTCATGGAAAATGATTCTGTTTGTGTTATTGCTTTATGTAAGTTATGACTTGCTCATAAATCTATTATTTGAAGCAAATGCAGCCATTGTATTAAGCATTAAAGACCTAATTCCAGACGCTAACTTTAAAGCGATTTCGATAGCTGCTTCATGGAAAGATTATAGCATTGGGTTAGGTTTTGCACCGTTAATGATACTAATTGCGGTTGAGTGGGTACTTTCGGTCATCGTCAACTTTATCTATATCTCACGTAAGGTTATTATTTTAATTCTTATGGCGATTGGGTTTGTAGCGATTTACAGTCTATTATTCAATAAAACTCGCGGATTCTTCTTAACGTGGCTGAAGGAATTAGCCGGAAATATCTTCCTGCAATCTATACATGCCATAGTTTTATTTGCCATCGTTCAGTTTTCAGCTGCAGGTGCAGGTACATTCTTTAAAATCTGTCTATTAATCATGTTTATTCCTGTCAGTGGATTGCTTTCTAAGTTATTGCAATTTGGGAATAGTGCAACGAAAACAGGTATGACAATGAGTATGCTCGGCTTGGGCGGTATCATGAGTACCTATATGGTAGCTTCACAAGCAGGTAATGTACTACGTGGAGGCAGTTTCTTGGGTAATTCAAGCAATACAATCAACTCTGACGGAAGTGTTGGAGGTTCTAGCCTTTCAGAGCTTGCGACAAACTCCGGTAGTGATCTAATGCAAACAGCTCTTTCTACGGCTGCAACAGGTCAAAATTCTCCAGCGTTTAGTGCGGTGAAGAATGCAATGTCTACAATGGGTGCTGCTACCGGTAGTGTTGCCGGCATGGTTGCGGGTCCAGCGGGTGTTGCAGTCGGGGCCGGTATTGGTAAAGCTATCGGCGGCGGTATTCCACAAATGGGTATGAATATCGGAACGGGTATCGCCGGTTTATCGAATACACTATCGCAAGCTAAACAGTTTGCTTCACAATCAGGCGTTAGTTTAGGTTCTCTACTTGCCGGAAAAGCAGGTAGTGACTTCGCAGTTGCTTCACAAGGACGTCATTTTGCCGGTGCAATCGGTGAATCAGTCGGCTTAATGTTAGCAGGTCAAAAAGGGGCCTCGATTGGTCGTAATTTAATGTCGAATCTAGGTGGTAGTACTTCGAATTTAGCAGCGATGAATAGTGCTTCGTTAGGTTTAGTGGATAGTAATGGTAAGACACTTCCAATGTCATACGATGCACTAGGGAAACTTAATCCCGGCGCGGATATGAAGTTTGTACAAACAAATGAAGGGTCTGCTATGTACATGAAAGGTGCGGAAGGTTGGCAACAAGTCGGTTTAACAGGTGCCGCCGACACAAACCTTGCAAACGGACAAGCACGTGTAATGGACTTCAATTTAACTGATCCGTCTAAAGACTATCAGTTACAAGCAAATGGCTCTTATACGGCTACAGCTGGAACAGACCCAATTAACGCGGGTAATTCTTCATTATCAGACGCGTTAGGAAATTCAGTTATTACAAGTAGTGAAAATGTAGGTCAATCGCCATTAAGTGAGCCTGTTGGTTCAGTAGCAAGTGTGCCGACAAGCGGTTTAGAAGGTTCTACGCTTTCAAGTGGTGCAATTGATACATCATCACCATTGGCTACATCGGTTGCTGGCAATTCTCCATTAGATACTTCAATCATTAATGGAACAGCAGTAGATACATCATCACCAATGGCTACATCGGTTGCTGGCGATTCTTCATTAGATACTTCAACATTTGGAGGCACAACAGCAGATACATCGTCACCGCTTCAAACGTCAGATAGTGAAAGTCCTGTATTTACATCGTCTGATTCAGCATTTGAGAATGTAGCGGGATTAAATGAGCTTCCTACGATTTCACAATCGACACTCGATACATCGGCTGTACCAACAACTACGGCGGAAGCTATACCAACGAATGTTGAGGCTTCACCTTCTCCAAGCACTAATGACGGTGGTTCATCATTTGAACGTCCAGAGCTTGCAGGTTTACCAGGTTCAACAGATTCGTTAATGCGTACAAGCGATGCACAAATCGTAAATACTGGCGGTGCAAGATTCCATGACGTTATCAATGAAGTTACAAAGGACGGCGTTACTGGATATAAAGATTCTGCTTTCGATCCTAAGAAGTTTAACCCTGAAACATATGTTTATAGAGGACCCGAAGCAGTTTCAAAAGATGTTGGTGATTTTGCAGCACGAACAGAAACAAAAGAATCAGCTTCATGGGTGAAACAAGCCCATCGTGTATTAGGTAATCGACATAAAGGGGTACATTAGGAGGGCTTTATTTTGAATAAATATATAAAAATACTGCTTGTCTTATTTTTATTACTCCCATCATTTTTAAGTCCGATTAGCATGAGTACAGCCTATGCCGAAAACGGTGAAGAAACTAAACAAAAATGCGAAAAGCCAACTTACGAAGAAGAAGACGTTCAAAAGAAATTCGATGAATTTCGTGAAGAATACGCTAACTTAATCGAAAAGTTTATGCTTGACGCAATTGAGGTCGTCATGAATTTGTTCGGCCTCAATACCTTGAATCAACTTGTGTTTGGTAATCCTTATTGTACTTGGTTTCAAGGGGGCACCATAAACAAATTAATAAATGGAGTAGATTTAACGTTTGGTGTTTTCCCTACAAAAGTTTATGACACTGTCGTTAAGCCTTTATTTAATATGTTTACGAGTTCTGCAGTTTTACTTTATACATTAGCAATCTTGATTATTGGTCTAAAGTTAATGGTTAATGCTAGTTTCCGACTAGGTGAAGAATTATTGTACTTTATGCTCGTAGCCGCGCTATTAGTTGGCTATTGGGTCGGTGTTGAATACTTCCTACAATTTAATCAAGCGCTGGTTTCGGATATTAAAGGTGTATTAGATAAGCAAGGTATCAATCCATCTGGTGCGCTGAATATAGTTGCTGAAAAAGATAGCTTCACATTTATGGATATTATTCTGTTGCTTGCTAACTGGATCATGATATTGTTCCTGAATGTTGTCTATGTATTTCGATTGTTTTTAATCGCTGTGTATATGATATTTGGCGGTTTTGCAATTGTATGTCTATTGTTCCCGTCTACGAGAAAAATCTTCATGCGATGGCTTGTGGATTTTGCAGGTATTGTGCTCATGCAGAGTTTCCACGCTTTATATTTCGCTGCTATTTTAATCATGATTGACGTTGATAAGGTTTCGGAAATATTCGAGCTGTTCTTATTAATCTTATTCCTACCAATTAGCTCAATGGCTATGGCGTTGTTCTCGTTTAGTGCGGCTTCAACTGCTGTTATGGCTGGTCAACGTATGACAAGTGGTGTCAATATGGCTGTCAATCAGGCTAGTAATTCGGGCAATCAGATAGCAAAATTAGCGAATTCAAGCACTGGGAAATTAGGTAAGGCAGCAAGTATTGGTTCGTCTAAAATTTCGGCTCTTGCAAAGGGCGATAATACGTTTGGTACTTTTAAAACTATTGCAGGTCTTACGGGGCGTGTTGCGGGTACAATGGCTGGCTCTGTAGTCGGCGGGGGCGGTATGGCTCTTGGTGGTAATCTCGGTCAAATGGCGGGCAATCAAGGCTTACAAACTGCTCGTAATGTTGTTGCAGGTGCAAAAGGGCTTATGGATACTCGCGGCAACGTTAAATCTGGATATCTTGATTTAAATAACATGCAAGATAAACGAACTCTTTACGGAAACATGGGCGAGTCGTTCGGAACAATGCTCGGCATGGGTAACGCAGGTCGCCAAATCGGTGAAAAAATGAGTGGCGTATCAGACGAATTGATACGTAGTTCTACAGGTGATGGTGGTTTAGCGGGTATTACGTTACAAGAGATTGCGGCGACATATCCCGATGCTACATTACAGTTCCGACAAACGAATGAAGGTAGCGGATTCTATATGAACAATGGTGAAGAAGATAAGCTCGTTTCTCCATTAGGTGCTGCCGATCCAAACTTAAAAGACGGTGAAACACGCGTGCAAGACTACTCTCTTTCTGGTAATACAGAAGGACTTAATAGTTCGCTTTATGAACCAAATTCACAGGCTGCTATTATGGGCAACGACGGCACACGCCATACAGACACCGCATTTAATTCAAGTGCTTATTCTCCTGAGCATTTTATCAGCTCAGAATTAAATAGATCAGCAATGCACGATTTATCTAATGGAAAAGCCTAATTAATACAATGCGAGTAGTCAGATGCTACTCGCATTGTTTATTTATTGAGAGGTGAAATTATGAGTTCTAAAAATGGTGATAATAACCATAGTACCGATGTTACCGATTCCATAGGTAATAAGGGGAAGAGTGCGTTTAATACCGGGAAATTCCTAGCTAAAAACGGTAAATCTATCTTTCGTTTCGGTAAATTTATTGTTTCATTTTTAACCAAAGTAATTATGAGCTTGTTTAAATGGTTACTAGCAATCGTGGGGCCTTATGTCCTTGTAGCACTCGTAGTCATTGTCCTGGTATTACTTGTTTTACAGAGTGTTTCATCCTTTGACTTGTTCCAGCGCGGTAACGAGCGTACTGCCGCCGAAGTTATTTTCGATGAAACAGTGAAAACTACATTCCAAGAAAATATCGGTGGAAATGCTTCAACAACTTTAAATGATTATTTCTCAAACATGCAAAGTGGCGACCCATATCCGGGGATTACTGCAGGTTGGATTGAACAATTAGCCGGTGCCATAAAGCCGAGTTATGCGGTTCCGACCATTCATTATTACTTTGATACAATGGATTCTATTTTTAGACCCTGGCATGCCAAATATAAACGCGACGATGCCAGCGACAAAGCGGCTTTAATAGAGAAATATAAAGAGATACAAAATAAAGAATTAAAGTATTACTTTAAAAAATCTAAGGCTTATCAGCCGGAGATATTAGAGAAAGCTGTTCCTATAGAAGAATACATAAAGACTACCTCTACATCGGTCTGTACAGTTGTTGATGAAGAAGGAAATACATCGACAACCACTTCTGGTCCGACAGTTAATAAAAAAGTATTACCGAAGCGATCTGTTGCTGACAAAGTAAGTATGGGTTACTCAGATGTGACGCTTGAATATGAAGAAAGCGCTGTGACAAGCACTTCAACTCACAGTAGCGGTGATTGTACAACAACCGTCGTGACAGAGACGGTTCTCTATTTATTAGTAGAGTCCATGCCAACAGTCATGATGGACTCTGCTAAATTAGTACGTATCTTAATGAAAGATGCCGAAAAGGGAGAGCATACTAAACTAGTGAAAGCACAAGATTTAGAAACTGCTTTTGAAATTGGTAAGGCTGCCGATCCTGCGTTTCCAGAGCCCGACATTGAATACACCAAATTTACGAAATGTATGAATGAAGATAAAAAGGGATTGGATGCTTGTATTACCCTCTATGTTAAACAATTAGCGAGTGCTACATGGGGCGGTGTTGTTGGGTATAACGGTGTAAATAACCGAGGATGGTACCCAGCTGAATATGAAGAGATTTACAAAGAAATTGCAAAGAAAACAGGTGTTGATTGGAGTGCCATTGCCGCTATTCATGGTATTGAAACCTCCTTTTCTCGTAATCCAGTAGCAACAGATAGGAATTTGAAATCTAGTGCTGGTGCTAGAGGCCATTTCCAGGTAGTTCCGCTTACGTGGGTTGGCTGGTCGATAAGAAATTCTGGTTTGGTTACCTCTACTAGCGTTGGTGATATTACGAGCAATATAGATGTCATTTATAGCCTGTCCAATATTAAAAAATATGGTGGTAAGGGCATGGATGGTGATGGTGATGGCAAAGCGGATCCATGGAACTTACGAGATGCCATGATGTTTGCAGCAACTTACATTAAATCACTTGGTTATGTCAGCGGTAATGAAGCTGCTATCAAGAAAGCATTCGCTTCATATAACGGAGGACCGGCTAATTATATGTATCCAGCCGCGCAACGGTACGCATCGGAAGCATACGCCATGCATTTAGCTTTCCAATCCGGAATGAGTAATGGCGTGGCATTTGGTGACTCAGCGACCCCGATACCTGTTACAGCCGGTGACGTCACATGGCCGACTGTCGGAAGGTTTACAAGTAAGTATGGCTACCGAGTTCTTCCGGGTATTTATGGAACAAATAAACCGCAAATGCACTGGGGCATTGATATAGCCAACAGTACAGGTACACCGGTTGTTTCAGCTATGGCAGGAACCATTTATAAAATTGAACAGAAGAACTACAAAACGAACTGGGGCTTGTATGTGGTCGTCAAGCACAATCTAAACGGCCAAACCTATTATACAAACTATGCTCATTTAAATGGCTATGCTTCAGGTCTTCATATTAATCAGCCTGTTCAAAAAGGTGAAATTATAGGGTACATGGGCTTTACAGGGCGCGGCAGTGGTCCACACTTACACTTTGAAGTATATAAAGGTCAGTTTAGTTATGGGAAAACGAACATGAACCCGCTCTCTTTACTACCTGCAATGAGCGAGTTGAAAGGAAATTAGGTGTTTATTTGAAAATAATATTTGATGAAATACGAAAAGAAATCAGTCGCTTGTTGAAACGTAATGCGTGGATCAAATGGGTTTGCTTGGCTATCGGTATTTTAATTTTAGGGGTATTAATTAAAGCTATTTTCTTCCCGGCTATTCCTAAAGGCGATATAGGCGGGAAAGATAGCGATACATGGCAACAAATGGCCGATCTAAACGACGGTGAGATAACAACCGTTGATTTTAACATTTCAGATTTAGATAGCGTGATCAATATGTTTTTTATGAGTGCTAATCGCATGGATGATGACATGATGACAAGCGTAATGACACCTGAAATGATTGCTAGCGATTTTTCAGAACGTAATGAGACCGGCGAATTGGATAAAATCTTTGCATTATATGAAGAAGCAATGACTCGTTTAAGTCGCAACGGTACGATTGATAAAATTGAGGTTGTTGGCGGTAATAAAATGATGGGCGGTAAGCAACGCGTTCGCATAAATATTTATTACAGCGCACTTGATACACCTGTAAACATTGTTTTTATAGTTAAAAAGGAAACTGATCAGTTAAGCATTAGCGATTACACAGGTGAAACAGAAAACGAAGAGCAAGTGAAATACAAGCAATATTATATAGATACGTCGATTTGGGATATGATTGACGCGATAGAAAGTGAGGTTGAGTAAAAGTGAAAGTAGATGCAACAGAGCCAATATTAAACGTACTGTATTACGGGCAATTGGCGGGTGTTTTCATCGGAGGACTGATGTTCTTGTTTGGTATCTTTATGTTCCTGTATGCTTTTAAAAACCCTCACAAAAAGCGTCTCGCCTTTGTGACAACGGTATTTGGTCCGATCTTAGTGATGTTCAGTATTTATGCACCTGTACTCGCTTATCACTATATGATTGACAGATTGTTACCTGAAACCGAACTTACGCAATTAAAACAATTTGATTCAACTGTTAAATATGTCGGATCTAGTCTTTATGAAGGAATTAAGTTGATTGTTTATCCGTTGCTAGTTATCGTATTTTTAATTGCAGTCGTTACCCTACATCATGCGACACGCATCCCTGGTCGGAAACGGATCAGTTACGGTATTTTCATCGGTGTTCCCGTTCTATTCTTTTTACTACAGGTTGGACCGAGTATTGTCCGATTATTAACTTCTTGATTTTTAGCACATCGTTTTCGATGTGCTTTTTCATTTGCCTTAGATTCCTGTAAAATAGAGTAATTAGGAGAGTGACTTATTATGTATGAGGAAGTAGTACAGAAATTACAAGCCAGCTTTGGAAAAGCTTCATTAAATCAAGGGCGCCGCCCATATATCCCTTCACAAGTTTATATGTTACGTTTTGAACAAGTTGCTGGGGAGATGTGGAATTGGCGAGTAATTAGCGATCCTGTAATTGATACTCAACATATGATCGTTACGGTTAGAGGTGAAATACAGCTCTTAGATGCTGTAAGACAAGGAATCGGTGTCGCAACTTTACAAAAGGTTGAACCTGCAAGTATTAAAAATGCTATATCATCGGCTGAATCAGACGCGTTCAGAGATTGTTGCGATAAATTTATGATGGGTTGGCGAGACATTGCTAGTAGTCGAGAGTGGGGCAGCAATCCAACTATTCAAGCATTTGTGAACACTGAAACGCCATTTAAAGTAGAAAGTAATAGTTCAGTGGTTGATCAATCGTTTGACGAGCTTGTAAGAGCTGCCAATAGCGTTCCTGTCGTTAAGGCTGAGCCTTGTTTGGTTTGTGGTTCTACATTAACAGATGACGAAGCGAAGCGTATTCAAAGTAAAGGCATTCGTTATTACTATTGCAGTAAGCACTTACCAAAACAATTTAAGTAATTTTAGAAGTTATTTTGAATCATAAAAACGCCCTCCACAAATCAATTTGGAGGGCGTTTTATTTATTTTGTATTAACATGTTTTGCAAGTTCCCTTCTAATTAAGTACATACGTTTTAATTCATTTAATTTAGGTTTCTTCTTCACAACAGTCTCAAAAAATATAACATAATTAGAAATAATATTACACTGTATTACTATGTGAGGTATAATAATTTTATCCTTAAAATAAGACTATATAAATACTAAACTTAGAATATGTAGAGATAGGCTAGATTTAACAATTAAGTGCTACTAATGCATTAATTATAATATTTTCCAAACTTGTATTTAAAAAAAGAATAATTTTTAATTTTATAGGGGTTTTTGTTTACTTTTTAATAACTATTTATTAATATTGAATAAAGCATATAGAAACACAAGTAACATTAAGTAACTTATTTTAAAGCTAAGGAAGAACCTTGAGCAATAGACGGGATACGTCTATCGTTTTAGGTTCTTTCTGTTTTTAGCAGTCATTTTAAAGAGAAGAATCATTGTAAAAATTAAGAAACAATCGAATTCGGAGGCATGTGAATTATGGTACAAAAAGAGCGCAAATTTAAAATTATCGGTGTTCAAACTTCAAGACGGGTAGATGATAATAGAGAGTATGAGTTTATTTCAAATAGCAAAAAATCTAATATTATTCATTTATTCGAATCTAATAATGTTAATCCTAACGCAGCAGGAAAAACGCTGAAATTTTCATAAATAGCCTATGTCTATAAAAAGGGATTTTGAGTTTAAAGACAAGAAACAAAACAAGTCGAATAAAGTGATATTAACGATCTACTTTCTTATTCTTATCGCTGGCGTTTTTGGAATTAGACTTTACTTAGAAATAAATTTCTTTTACATAGCTTTAATCATTTTTAGTCTTATTTTTAGTTTTAAATGGTTGCCTTTAAAAAAAACAGTTCGAATACATGTAGGCATTTCAAGCTTTGTGGTTATTGAGGGGAAAGTACGTAAGGAAATTGAATTTAACGATGTTTCATATATCGATCAGAATGTTCTTGAAGGAACGAAACCGTATTATAAGAGCATTACATTCTTAAATGCTCAATTTGAAGAAATCTATAAATTGAATGCATCGGGTTTCGATTACAAAGAGCTGGTTACGTTGTGTGAGCATATTCAACAAACGAACTATGAATTTGGAACAGAAGCTTTAGAAATGAACAATCTTCAACATTTATTTAACGATGAAAAATTCTTTGGAAATTCATCGGACTTTAAGTTATAATAAAATAGGTTTCTAAGCTTATTAGTAATACTTTTAAGCAAAAGTATCTAATAATTATATAAAATTGTATTATCTATCGCGAAGCACGCAATAGACCTTAACGGGTTTATTGCGTGCTTTTTTTATTGATTAGTGGAGGTAAGCCTTATGTGTAAATTAAGAATTCATAATTTAAAACACTACAAACGCTTGGATTATGATTGGATGAATATTTCAGATAGCCACCGCTTTATTACAATTATAAGCGTGTATGATCATCTGTTTGAATATAGCCGCGCAGCTTGTTGCGTAAATGATAAGTGCCCTTCTAAAAATGTACGCCGTTTCGAAATAAATCTAATGGCGCCCAGTGTTCAAAAAGACAGACTGTTTGAACGGCAATTAAAGAAGTTTATTACCGATACAGATTATTACGATACGTTACTCGGTTTTAGTTTAATTTCATGTGATGCATGTCAGCATTGGGGTATTGAATGGACGCGTATTCCTCAACCATATAGTGTGAATCCCTCAACTCGGAACATAGGCGCGGATTTTAAAGCTGTACAGTTCGCTTCGCGTTATGCAGATAGGAGGTATTAGGATTGGTTACATTATTAAATCCGCGTATTAGTGGGAAATTGACGGACGCAGAAACATTTCACCAGGCATTTTATCGTCTTTGCAAGAGACTGGCAGAACGTAAGGCTCGTTTTGACGCTTCAGAGGTGAAAGCTGAATTATTATCATTAACGACAAGTGAGCTCCAACAGATACATTCAGAGGTTATGAGCAAGAACATGGCTATGCAAACGCAATTAGCAGAGGTTTCAAGTAGTCTGAGCGAAAGCAAGAATAAAGAGGATTTAGCTTATTATTACGCGATTACATGGGAATTGAGTATACCTTTCAGTAATGCATGTGCTCGAATAAATGATAGTGAATTGAACAAAAAGCTATATGTAGACCATATTGTGAATTTCTTATTGTTAGTGAAGGTATTTAAAGCTACAACACCGGTTAGATATGCAGGTGTAACGCTTCATACAGGCTTCGAACACTATATAGCTAAAATTTAATAGTTGAAGGTTGGTTTGATTTTTGGACGTATTACAGGAAAACGCATCATTTTTTACACTATATAGCCTATCACTTGGGGCAATTTGGTTAATCGCTTTAATCTTGAAGCTTATTTTCAATCGAAATACAGAACCGTATGAGCGAACAAAGGGCGTTCGTACTGTCTTTATAGCTGTACAAATCATTGTTCTAGTCGTGGTATTCCTCATTGTAGGTACTAATAACACTGTTATTGGTTACTTTACACCGTTCCTGATTTTATTCTTGCTGTC
The DNA here is from genome assembly GCF_900168685.1 of Solibacillus isronensis. NCBI lineage: Bacteria > Bacillati > Bacillota > Bacilli > Caryophanales > Caryophanaceae > Solibacillus > Solibacillus isronensis. Next base: position 216,081 of record NZ_FVZN01000012.1, read on the forward strand.
ATTTTTCTATTCAGTCGATAGCATTATGGTTTATAACGAGGAACAGTCTAAAGGGATTTTAACGTACTTTGTAGGGAAGGCGGTTATTTTCTTCGGGTATGGCATGGTTGGCATATTAAAAATGAAAACATTGGTTGATATGGCTGCAGCATTTTATTAAACCGGGATCAGCAAGTCATCGGATCCTAGACATTAACAGAAGTGAGGTATTTATGAAACGAAAATATATCGGTTATATCGGGTTGGGTTGTCTTGCTATCGCATTTTTGGTGAGGGCTTGGTATCTACAAGAAAATCAACCGAACCTGATTGATAACCATAAAGAAATAAGTAACTATATCGCATTGGAATGGGGAGGGCACAATGAACGTAGCATTTAATTATTGCCAGTACGAATTAAAGCCGGTATTAGAGCGTGAATTAACCTATAAAGATAAAGTGTACTTATCGGCTCTTATGAATACGGCCGCAACAGAGGATGTTATGATGATTGGTCCGACTGCTTCCAAGCATGGCATCATCACACCAAATAAAGCCTACTTAAAATAGATCGTAAAACACTTAACTAGGCGGAAAATTTTAATTACCCAGTCGAACGCTGCAGGGCGCAAGCGCGGTCAAAAGCGACGAACTCATAAGCTTGATATATTGGAGAATTGGCATAAGGTGAATGTTCTACCAACTGACGACGTATCGGCATTTACTGTCCGTATCTGTTATTTAAATTTAAAGGACGAGGAAAACTTCATTGATAGTACCTATGATTTGTGGCTTGAAATCGCAGCATATGAATTTATGGCTATGATTGAGCATGAAGCACATGCTTTCAATATAAAGCTCCCTGAACTTCAGTGGAAAGTGGATGAATCATTTAAATCATTCGTTTCTTCCTATTCGTTAGCGCAATTAAAAACGATTGTTATTGAGACATTCGATATTTACATAAAGCGTCATTTAAGCGGTGAATTTGATGAAAAAGGCTTAATTACGCGTATTACCGAAGATATTCCTTATTACTTGCAAAAGCTGAACAATGAGGGCTTTGTGCCAGCTCCTACAAATCGGGAAATAAATTATTTTGTAGGAAGTTCAATATTACATACGATGTTTTTTAATCATATTTGCGGTTTCAATGACAGTATCTATTCATTGAAACCATCTAAAAAAGTACTTGAAATCATGTACCTGGAAGGGAAGTAATCGTTATGGCTACTCGAACTAAACTTGTATTAATTGGCGTTACCGTTACAGGTAATTTAGGGCATGTTAATGAGCCAGTTGTCCATGCTGCCAATATTAATGAATGGAATGAATATCATGAACAATGGCATAGTGATACGTCTGCTTACTTTAAGCAATATACGGTATTACAAGAGCCACATTTAGCTGAAATTGAACATTACCGAGGTGTGCAAATAGATTATGGTTATGAAATCACATTATGATCTCGCTCAACAGCGGTTGAAGCGAGAACAACTTTATAATAAAATTCCCTGTTTCTTGCCTGATACAGAGGACCACGAATATGCGTTATATGATGTTATGCCGATTACAGAGGAACGAGTTTCTGCCCTTCGATTAGCTTCGGAACGAATCACCGCTATTTTCTTTAAAGTGACCGCGCTCTTGCAAACTGTTCACCCCAATGTGTTATGCGATATGGGTTATCCAATTGAAACAATTAATTTTGTGCGAATGAAAACCTTACCTGTCCCAACTGTAATTGCTCGTATTGACCTTATCCCTAGCGGTAATTCCTTTAAATGCATTGAAATTAATGCTGATACATCGACGTTCCTTAAAGAAGCCTATAGCGTCAATGGGGCTGTATGTGAACATTTCGGGTTGCGTGATCCAAACGAGGGACTTCTTAGTTATTTAGAAAAGGCGGTCAATCTAGCTGTACGAACAAATAAATATGCTTCGTTCCCTAACATTGTATTTACGGCATGTGCCAATTCCCGAGAGGATGTTCACACAACGCTTTTATTACAAGATTCTGTAGGTGGTGCCCGTTTTGTACCGTTCGAACAGCTGAAAATCGTAAAAGGTGAGGGTGTATATGATGATACCGGGAAGAAGGTTGATATTTTATATCGTCCAACAGGTTTCATTGAATATATGTTAAAAGAAAAAGATAGTGAAAAGAATCCAATAGGGCTTTGGCTAATTGAATTAGTGCTTTCTAAGAAGCTTTTTATCATTAACCCTCCAAGTGCCTTTTTAATGGAAAACAAGGCTGTTATGAGCGTTATCTGGGGCTTACATGAAGAAAATGCGTTCTTTACGGAAGAAGAGCATGAATGGATTGAGGAATACTTCTTACCATCCTATTTAGAGGCGGATACGTTCCTAGCTAACAACGAGCCATATGTTGAAAAGTCTATTTTCGCTAGTGAAGGGGCTACTGTAAAGATTTTAGATGGGAAAGGGAATACGCTCGCTCAATCGAAGCATGAAAACCCTAGTGAATACCTGTTGTTTTATCAAAAGTATGTCGAGCAGCCTAAAGTTACAATACAGACAAATCAAGGTGAGCAAGAAGTACATTATTTATTCTGCAGCTTTATTATTAATGGGACTGTGGGGGCGATCGGTTGCCGCGCAGATGCTACATTAACGGAAAATGATGCGTTTTTTTTGCCGATTGGCATTAAATCTTAATGTGTTGACCAAAATTTTGGTCAGGTAATACAAGTGTGAACATTTGTGGTAATCGAATTTCACAAAAAGATTGTTATGAAAATTAATAGATGTGTGCTAAACGTACAAGATATGCAGTCACACTACGTAGAATCCATTCAAACACGCTTAAAAGATTCTTCAGAACCAAATATAGTGACGTTACAACCTTTAACGGTGTATGACATACTAAGTGATCCATTGGATAAAAAATTGTATACCATTTTTACAAAGTATGGGGAAATAGTTGCTGGTAAACTATCGTATCGTACTGGTCACTTACAAACAGAGGTACTCGAATTAGTAGAAAGTCAATATCCAGGCAAAATACAACCTGTATCGTTTGCTAATATCGAAAAAATCAATCACTGTAAAGCCCGAATCGGGAGGAATGAGAGAGAATCATGTTAACCGCAAAATTAGCAGATAATACGGTTGTTAATGCCACGGACTTTCAGGAAATGTCTCAACAAACCCCTATTTTCTGTATGGATTGTCGAGCACCGGTCCATTTCGTAAAGGAAAGTAACAAAGTTGCTTTCTTTAAAACGAGTGGTAAGGGGGCATCAGTACATTTAGAGGGATGTGCTTTCGCTGCACCAATGACCTTTACTGAAAGTGTAGGGAAAATAATGCAGCTGCAGAAAGAAATGATTACTCAGGTAGAACCGATTGTTGTAAGGCTAACTTAAATAAACTGGATCCTGAATATGTTGCCCAGGACCGTGGCCGACCAAACGAGCAAGAGGTAACTGGAAGAACTTTAAAAGTACCTAATGATGGTCCCAAGCAGCCTAAAACTTTAACTACATTAAAAGGTTTGAAAAAACTATTTTTAACTGGTGAACCGGATCTATTAGCCTCAGTAATCATATCGATTAATGGCTTTAAAATTCCAATTAGTGAATTAATTGTAGACCAACAAACAGCTCACACAAAAGTTATGAAGAATTTAGCATTAGATGTGCTATATTTTGTACATGGAACAATCACTAAAATTGTTCGATTACCGCGCGTATGGTACTTCAATATGAATGAAGATAATTATTACTTTACGCTAGTCGTCTTTGAACGTTACTTTAAATATTTCACTTTTAAGGATGATGAACTGATTGGCCATCCGAGCCTGGTTATGGGGAAATTAAAACAAAATAAATTTAATGAGGGCAGGGCTAATGCCAAAGAAGGTACAGAAATAATTATAAAGCCAAACGATTATCTAGAATTTTTAGACTAAAGTTTGCAACATGGACATCACTACTTCGACAGGCGGTAGTGGTTATAGTAAGCAGGGGGGGGATAACAATTGATTAATTATATGATAAACACCTAATTAAGGATCCATCTAAAAAACAACATACAGGTGGTCTTTATAGTCCGGAATCAGGATAACGGTGGACATAATGGTCTATGACCTCAAGGCCCGATTCTGCACGCACAAACTCTTTGCTTAAAATGGGGTTATAGGAAAAGGACACCTGTAATTATTAATGATTCTATCATTTGTAGTGCTTGTCAAAAGAAGTCCTCCTTTTGGTGATGTTTTATTTCTGACTGATATATACCATCGGGTACAAAACATTAAAATAAGCCAACCTTTAAAAGGTTGGCGTTCTAATCATTAAAAACGAGGTATCCCGTAGAAAATACCCTCCTTTTTTATAGGGGGAATTTAAGCAATGAGTTTTCGACAGGCTTCTGCACATTTAAAGCAAGACTCAGCGCACTTTTGGCAATGCTCGTGATTATGTTTTTTACATTCATTACCACATGCCTCACAAATTGTTGCACACAATTCTGCGAACTGTGAAATAAACGGCGTACCTCTTCCTATCGCTTGTTCGAAGTAAGCGCAAATATCTGCACACTCCCGATCAAGACGAATACATTCCGCCATCATTTTCATATCTTCCTCTTTTAAGCAAGCATCATAACAATGATTACACGCAATCATACATTCATGAAGTGAATCAATTACAGACTGATATTGTTCATGTGCCATTATATTTCCCTCCTTTGATTAATACCGTATTATATTACCCCAAAAAGGCTTTAAAATAACCGAAATAAAATTTTTTTTTTGTAGAAGGTGAAAAAATTTTATAGAAAGTAAAAAGAGTAAAATTTCTTAAATTGTTGAAACTAAAAAGCGATAAGGAATGGAATAATAAAGAAAGTGAACGTTTTGTTTTATCTCCCCACTTTACATACGGTGTGGGGGTATGCTATATTGTGTTTAAAGTAAGGAGGTTATGATAATGGAAAACTCAGTGAAAGATGTGGAAGGTCATACTGGATCTGATGAAACATGCAGGAAAAGTCATCACCCGGAACGTGTAAAGAAAGATTTAACAAGTCGATTAAATCGAATCGAAGGCCAAATTCGAGGAATCAAAGGAATGATAGATAAAGATGTTTATTGTGATGATGTAATTACACAACTTTCTGCCACACAATCTGCATTAAATAGTGTAGCCAAAATTCTTTTAGAAGGTCATCTAAAGGGATGTGTAGTTGATCGCCTTTCAGAAGGTGATGAAGCGGTACTCGACGAATTAGTGGTAACAATTCAAAAGTTAATGAAAAAATAAAAACTTAAAAATACCTCTGGTATTTAAAATTTGAATAAATAAAATTTTATTTAAAGGAGAAAATAATAAATGCAAAATGTAACATTAAATGTACAGGGAATGTCATGTGGGCATTGTGTAAAGGCGATCGAAGGACGTGTTGGTCAATTAGAAGGAGTTAACGAAGTAAAAGTAAAATTAGATGCTGCACAAGTAGAAGTTTCATTTAATGAAACGCAAGTATCTATTGAAACGATTAAAGAAACGATTGATGATCAAGGATACGATGTAGAATAAGAGTGCTTTCACAGCACTCTCTCATTTTCAAAAATATATACCCCTATATGGTATATGGGAGGCGGGAAATTCGTGAGTAGAATATCAAAAGAAGCTAGCATTCAAATTACCGGAATGACGTGTGCTGCATGTGCAATGCGGATTGAAAAAGGATTAAATAAAATGGAAGGTGTCGAGCAAGCAACCGTTAACTTAGCACTTGAAAAATCATCGATTAAATATGATCCTTCAAAGCTAAGTGAAGCTGACTTTGAAAAGAAGATCGAAGCACTTGGTTACGGGGTTATCAAACAAAAAGCGGAATTCGAGATTACTGGTATGACTTGTGCTGCGTGTGCAACTCGTATAGAAAAGGGATTAAACAAAATGGAAGGTGTTGCAATTGCGAATGTCAATTTAGCACTTGAAAAGGCAACAATTGAATTTAATCCTTCAGAAGTCACGATTTCAGATATAATTTCTAAAGTTGAAAAGCTAGGTTACGGTGCACACCAAAAGCAAGATGAAAGAGGGCAAGGAGATCACCGTGAAAAGCATATTAAAGACCAACAACGTAAATTTATATTTTCAGCGATTTTATCATTACCACTATTATGGACGATGGTCGGACACTTTTCGTTTACATCATTCTTATATGTACCTGATTTCTTAATGAATCCGTGGATTCAAATGTTATTGGCAACACCGGTACAATTTATTATCGGTAAACAGTTTTATGTAGGGGCATATAAGTCACTTCGAAATGGCAGTGCTAACATGGATGTACTTGTAGCGATGGGGACTTCGGCAGCTTATTTTTATAGTGTATATCAAGCAATTGTAACTGCTGGAGCACACCACGGGCCACACTTATACTTTGAAACAAGTGCAGTATTAATTACACTTATTGTTTTAGGCAAATTATTTGAAGCAAAGGCAAAAGGACGGTCATCAGAAGCAATTAAAAAATTAATGGGTCTTCAAGCAAAAACAGCTATTGTAGTACGTGATGGAATTGAAAAAGAAATACCGTTAGAAGAAGTGGTAACCGGAGATATTATTTTAGTGAAGCCGGGCGAGAAAATTCCTGTTGATGGTGAAGTAGTGGAAGGAACAAGTGCTATTGATGAATCAATGTTAACTGGTGAAAGCTTACCAGTGGATAAAAAAGCAGGTGACTTGTTATACGGCTCAACCATTAACAAAAATGGTTTCATCAAAATGACAGCAACAAAAGTTGGACGTGATACAGCATTAGCCCAAATTATTAAAGTGGTAGAAGATGCACAAGGTTCAAAAGCACCTATACAACGTATGGCCGACAAAATATCAGGTATTTTTGTACCCATCGTAGTAGGATTTGCAATTTTTACGTTCTTAGTATGGATTATATGGATTAAACCCGGCGAGTTTACACCAGCACTAGAAGTGTTAATTGCCATTCTTGTAATTGCTTGTCCATGTGCGCTTGGTTTAGCAACACCAACTTCCATTATGGCAGGAAGCGGTCGTGCAGCAGAATTTGGAATTTTGTTTAAGGGTGGAGAACATTTAGAACAAACACAAAGCATTGACACTGTAGTAGTAGATAAAACGGGTACTGTTACACATGGTAAACCTGTATTAACAGATGTTTTAGTAGCTGATGGTCACGACGAAGAAAAATTTTTGTCACTAATCGGTGCAGCAGAAAAACAATCAGAGCACCCATTAGCACAAGCGATTGTTCAAGGGATTCAAGAAAAAGGTATTGATCTTGGTAACATTCAATTTTTCGAAGCAATTCCTGGATATGGTGTTCAAGCAACAGTTTCAGGTCAAGGTGTGATTATTGGTACACGTAAACTCATGCAGCAATATGGAATTAATATACAATCCGTTCTCCCTACGATGGAAGAATTAGAGCGTAATGGGAAAACTGCAATGCTAGCAGGTATTAATGGGCATTATGCAGGTCTAGTTGCTGTAGCAGATACAATAAAAGATACATCTAGAGAAGCGATCCATCGCTTACATGAAATGGGCATTCAAGTAATCATGATGACTGGTGATAATGAACGAACAGCCCAAGCCATTGGTAAAGAAGTAGGTGTTGATTCAGTTATTGCAGAAGTTCTCCCTGAGGGAAAAGCAGAAGAAGTAAATAAACTGAAACAACAGGGCAAAAAAGTAGCAATGGTTGGTGATGGTATTAATGACGCACCTGCGCTTGCAACAGCCGATATAGGAATGGCTATTGGTACAGGTACGGATGTTGCCATGGAAGCTGCAGATATTACACTTATTCGAGGCGATTTAAATAGTATAGCGGATGCAATCATAATGAGTAGGAAAACAATGCGTAATATAAAACAAAACTTATTCTGGGCATTTGCTTATAATACGATTGGTATTCCAATTGCTGCAATAGGGTTACTTGCGCCATGGGTAGCTGGCGCAGCGATGGCATTCAGTTCGGTGTCAGTAGTATTGAACGCATTACGCTTACAAAGAGTTAATTTACAAAAATAAAATAATCAATATCATCTGTCGCTATATTTAGCGGCAGATATAACCCTAATTATTGTGGAAAACGTTTAAGGAAGGTGGTAAAACCATATGGAGGATAGCGGTATAAAAGTAAAGATTGCTATTAATGGAGGAATAGGATTTGGAGCAAAACTTAACTCAAAACAACTTGTTACCATATTAAAATATATGAATGAGGACGAAGAACTTGAGTTAACTACCTTCCAGCAACTCTATATAGAAGTCTCGAGAGATTCAATTGAAGAAATTATAGAGGAATTTCAGAATGTAGGATTAGCTTGTTATCCAGTTGGCAACTTTGTAAAAAGTCTAAGAACCTGCAATTTCTGCAAAGGGGACGAAGAAGAAGGAATGCCGGTTGCAAAGGAATTAAATCGTCGTATTGCAGGAAAGCCTGTTCCATTTACCCTAAAAGTTGCTTATACAGGTTGTGCTGTTGGTTGTGGGGAACCTATGTTAAGCGACATCGGTGTTATGAAGATTAGAGACCATTACAATTTGTATGTAGGTGGAAAGGCAAAAGGGAAAGACGCAGAAGTTGGTTCATTGATGGTTGAGAATCTTACACCGGAAGAATTGTATGATACCGTAGAAAAAATTATTATAGAATATTCGGAATTAGGGAAAAAGCGAGAAGCATTCCATAAGTTTTTAAAACGTATGGGTGGAAATGATTTCTTGAATAGATATAAGGTTTAATGAATTCTACTTTTTAATAGGGAATTGTGCTAACTTCCCTAATTCAAAAGGTTATTATAAATAAGGAGTGAGAATTATTAGTCGTGACTAATAGGTCTCACTCCTTTACTTCTTTTGTGCCTGTTGCTTTAGGAAATTTACAAAGAATAAATACTCTCCAAACTTCATGTTTTAAAACACAGTCATCCACTCAAATCATTTCAAGTCCTTACCTTTTTAAATATGATAATCATACAATATAGTTATAAATCCTTTAAAGATGATTTTTGCAAGACAGTGGAGATGGCTTTAGAAAGGACAGATATTGTACGATTAATTTCATCTTGCGTGTTTTCTATCCCCCCCATTTCAACTAATATCATGTTTTTTGCAAGATCTTGATTATAGATACCGTCTACATGCTCCCCTTTTTTACTGATAACACCACGGGAAATTCCAGGTATATATTCGTTTAAAGAAGATGAAATTTCCTCGGCGAAGGTTTTATTTGTTATGTAATTCGGATTATTTTCACCTACAACAAAATAAAGTTTTCCATAATTCTCATTTTTATATTTTAGTGTTGATAATTTTCTTTTTGTGGAATCTCTATGAAGGTCAATAATTATATCATAATTGCTGTTTTGAAGTTGAGTTACTAGGTATGGACGAACAACATCGTATGCTTCTGAGAAACTACGATTTGTTTTTTTCATTTTATCCATTGTATCCACTGCAAGAATTTCTACATTGATTGAATTAAGTTCAAAATAATTTTTTATTACATCTTCAAATGCTGTAATGTTCGACTGTGGATGGTAAACAGTTGTTTGACCACTTACATTTTTTACAATAGGAATAAAAGCTTCGTGTGAATGGGTGAAAAGAATTAATGCTTTTTTAGTTTCAATTTGGTCGTTAGTTTTCAAAATGGTTGTCTTACTTGACGAAGAGACAAGTTGATTACTACTATCGAATTTTTCTCCAACTATTTTTTTTTCTTGGTTAATTTCAGGTTGATTTACAATAATGTCTGAATTTTGAGGAAGGGAACTAAAAAGAATTACTGGAACAAACGGCGAAAAAAATAATAGTAAAATAAATCCCAAAAAAGCAATTAATTTATTTGGCACGTTTAACTCACCTCTAAACCACTATATGAATGAGGTAAAACTATTATTCAAAACAATCAATTATGCTTGATTGTTACGTGATCTATTTATATGAATTAAATTGCCAACAGATTGAATTAGCCTCTATAAAATAAAGTACACCTCTTTTGGGCATATCAATTAAAACTCCAGAAAAGGTTGGTTGCATTATATTTGGCTTGTATAGAAACCATCACGAGCATATTGAAAAGTGAAAATGCCGCGAATATTTAAAATTTAGAACCGGATAAATAACTGCATATGCAAGTGTTTCGCTCATAATCGTGCCAGAGTGCTGAGTAGCAAACGATTTAAGACGAATTATCCGAATACTAAAACCGCTCACCGACGAAACCTTTTATTTTTGTCGCCATATAGTCTGCAATCTTTTTAGGGGGTTTGTTCTTAGGCTTAAGTTGCAGCAAATCACTTGGCATTTATTTCCTATATAAATTTAAATATATAATGGTTTGGATGGCATTACTATAAACTAGAAATCTGATTCATATAGATATAGTAATACTTGTTATAGGATACCAACTAATAGCATTAGTTTTGAAGTTAGAAACGTAATAAAGTTCGCACATTTCAATGAGTATTTCTTGCTAAATCCCGTCTCTCTAAATTAGGTCTGCCTAAATAAACCTAACAACTATAAATTAATTGTCATCATCTAAAAAAAGATGAATGGTACCATCTTTTTCAATAATATTTTCTGCCTCTGGTAATTGTGATGTTACTATTTTTCCTTCACCATGTATTTCAATTTTAAAGGAATACTGTAATTCTTTGATTTCATCAACAGAATATCCTATTAAATTTGGAACTCTCTCCGTCAACGGGTCTCCCCAACGGTATTGTTTTTCAAGTTGACCTTCACGGTTAACTTGAATACCAACCTTTGGTGCGATATCTTCTATAATTTGTCCAACAATTGGCGCAGCAATTGTACTTCCAAAAACAGTGGAACTTTTCGGATTGTCGAGAGCAACATATACAACCACTTTTGGATTATCGGCAGGTGCAAATCCAATAAATGATACGATATATTCTCCGTCTTTATAACGACCATCTATTACTTTTTGTGCGGTTCCGGTTTTCCCTCCAATGCGAAGACCATCACGAAATGCTGCTCGACCAGAACCATTTGCAACAACCGATTCTAATGCAGCGCGAACTTTTGCAGAAGTTTCTTCACTAATCACCGTACGTTTCAATTCTGTTTTATTTTCAAGTACGGTATTACCAGTTTCTAAATCAACTACTTTTGATACAACGTACGGAGTATATAAATTCCCACCATTTACTGCAGCCGCAACGGCTTGGACTTGTTGGATTGGTGTAACGGCAATCCCTTGACCAAACGAGGTCGTCGCGTGTTCCACTGGTCCAAAACCTTCTTCAGAAAATAAAATCCCTGAGGATTCACCAGTAATGTTCGAACCAGTACTTTTACCAAAGCCAAAATCTTTTATATATTGTAAGAGCTTCTTAGAACCAACACGTTGACCCATTTCAATGAAACCTGGGTTACATGAATCTTCTACAACTTCTAAAAATGTTTCACTGCCGTGTCCTTCACGTTTCCAACAACGAAGCCTTGTTCCTTCTACCATTGTATATCCCTTGTCATAAAACATATCTTTTTCTAAATCTACAACATTTTCTTCAAGTGCTGCACTTAGTGTAATAATTTTAAATGTAGAACCTGGTTCATATGTCATCCATACAGGTAAGTTTCGGTTATAAATTGATTGGTCTACGTCTTCAAAATTAGCAGGATTAAAAGTAGGAAAAGATGACAGTGCTAATATTTCTCCAGTATTAACATCTAACGCAATGGCTAAAGCTTGGTCAGCATCATATTTTTCCATCGCTTGTGATAATTCTCTTTCAACAACCATTTGCACTTCCAAATCAATGGTTAGTTCTACGGTTGCTCCTTGTTCACCATTACGCCGTTCGTCATCAACATGAGGTAAAGGATTTCCTTTTGCATCTGTAAATAGTCGAATCGCTGCATCTTTAGAAGTTAATACTTTATCATATTGATATTCAATACCCGCAAGTCCTTGAGTATCATACCCAGTAAATCCAATAAATCGAGATAATAAATTTCCATATGGATATTGTCTTATATAATCTACTCCACTATACAGCCCGTCTATATTAAGACCTTGAATTTCTACAGCTTGCTTATACGTAATGTTTTTTGCTTCTGGCGCAAGTTTTACTATAGAAACGCGTTTGTTCATTTTCTCATACAATTTTTGAGTATCTAAATCTAACACCGAGGCAATTTGTTTTGCTGCTTCTTCAATATTATCGTTTTGTGAAGGCATAAAATAAAGGGTCGGCGCAAGTTCATTTGTAACAATAACTTCACCATTACGATCTACAATTTCCCCTCTTTCCGAAGCAAACGGAATTTCTCTATCCCAGTTTTCTTTCGCAAGTTCTGTTAGTTCATCATGTTGTATAACTTGAACATAAAACAGTCTGATAACAACGACTATACCAAAAAAGATTAATCCAGAAATTATTAAACTTAAGCGTTTTTTTGAACTGGTAGATACCCACTTCATTCGAAGTTAACACCTCTTTTTTTACACGTTATGAATTTAAACTAAATTATATTCAATTGTTTGTTAATGTTCGAGGGTATTGACCCGTTCGGGATTATAACCCCTGATTTTGCTAGTAAGTTCTCATAAATGGGCAAAGCAAGTATGCATCCGTCCAACAGTCCACGTTTAGTTTAGGAAACCGGGGGTAAATACCATAATAATATAGGAGGGATTTACAATGGCTAATAAATTTATGATTGGAATTATTTCTATCTCTGCTGCCTTAGCACTTTCTGCATGTAGCGGGGAAGGGAATGAAAATACTTCTCAAAATGAATCCACACAAGAAGAAACAAACGAAATGTTAAAGGAACAGGATGTCGGAGTTGATAATGAAAGTGAGACAGGCATGGATCACGCTACAATGAATCACTCTGGGTCAGGTGAAGTTCCAAAAGATTTGAAAGAAGCTCAAAATCCTACATTTTCTGTAGGACGTACAGCAATTATTCAAGCTGATCACATGCCTGGTATGAAAAACGCTGAAGCAACAATTGTAGGAGCTTATGATACAACTGTATATACTGTTTCCTATACACCTACTACAGGAGGAGAACCTGTTAAAAATCATAAGTGGGTTATTCATGAAGAAACAGAGGATGCTGGTGAAGCACCTTTGGAACCGGGATCAGAAGTAACACTTAATGCTGATCATATGGAAGGAATGCAAGGAGCAGCTGCTATAATAGATTCTGCTGAAGAAACAACTGTTTATATGGTTGATTATACTTCAGCAACTGGAGAACAAGTAAAAAATCACAAATGGGTAACAGAAAAAGAACTATCTACTAAATAAAGTCATAAAGGTGTCCATCAATAGGTGGACATCTTTTTATTTTAAATTAACATATTTCTATGTTAGGTTTTTTCGTATCTATTAATCTATACTAAACAATTATAAATTAATTATCTGCATAATTTCTCCATATTTATTACTTATACTATCATCACCTATTACTAAATAATAAATACGGTTTGAGAAAGGATTAGTGAAAATATGTGGTTACTCAATTAAATCTATTTCTTGCATTTGGAGCAGGACTTTTATCTTTTATTTCTCCATGCTCACTACCTCTTTACCCGGCATTTTTATCTTATATTACGGGAATCTCCTTTAACGAACTCAAGGAAGAAAAGGGCATATTAAATCGGAAAGCATTATTACATACTTTATTTTTTTTACTAGGCTTTTCTGTAATCTTTATGGCGTTAGGATTTTCAACTTCTATTATTGGAACACTTTTCATTCAGTATCAAGATTTACTTAGACAAATTGGCGCAATTATTATTGTTATTTTTGGTTTAGTAATTCTCGGATTCCTCAAATTTGATTTTCTTCAATCGGAAAAAAAATTTTTAATTAAATCACGACCAAAGGGATATTTAGGAACAATTATTATCGGTATGGGGTTTGCTGCAGGTTGGACACCATGTACTGGACCAATTTTGGCAGGAGTTATTGCTTTAGGTATTTCGGATCCAGATAGAGGCATATGGTATATGTTATTTTATGTACTTGGTTTTTCGATACCATTTTTAATAATGTCTCTATTTATTGGGAAAATGAAATTTCTTCAAAAACGTAGTGACATTTTTATGAAGTTAGGTGGCTTTATTATGATAATAATGGGAATTTTATTGTATTTTGATTGGATGACAAAAATTATTGCTTTATTAACGCCATTTTTCGGTGGATTCACAGGATTTTAGAAAGTTAATTTAGCTTATAATCTATTTATGTTTTAAGATTTTTTTGATGTAGGGAGAGCAAAAATAAAAGTGAATAGAATTTCTACAAAATTAGCGGGTTGTTTTTTCATAGTAGTGCTAATAATGGAATCACTTCTGATGTATTACCTTCATCAAAATATGATTAGTAATAGGGTAGAAGAAGAGTTCTCATTATTATTGGCAAATGGTGCAAATCATAGAGATGTTCTTATTGAACATTATTCAGATACAACGATAAAACATATAGTTTTAATGGAAAAAAATGAAAATCGTAAAGTAATGATAATAGACCGGACAGGAAGCATTATTGGTAGTTCCGATAAATCCTATATGTTGCAAGAAAAGTACCAACTTTTTGTAGACGATTTTAATAGTGAAAAAGATTACATAGTAGTTTCGGATTGGAGAAATCTTCCGTACATTGTTAGCGTACACCCGTACGTAATAGATCAAAATCAATCAGGCGTAGTCTTAATGTTTCAAAGTACAAAATCAATTAATCAAATGGTTGATGATATGAACTTGCATTTTGTTATATCTGGAATTATAGGTTTAATCGTTTTATTTATTATATATGCGTTATTATCTAAAATTCTAACTCGACCGTTAATCAGAATGAAAGAAGCAACTGAGAAATTAAGTAAAGGTGATTTTGAAGTAAATTTACCGAATTTGGGGAGTGATGAACTAGGGGATTTATCAAATTCCATTCACAAATTAGCAAAAGACTTAAAAAGATTAAAGAATGAGAGAAATGAGTTTCTTGCTTCTATTGCGCATGAATTAAATACACCGCTAACATATTTAATTGGATATTCAAAAGTTGCAAAAAGAGAAGAATTGAGTGATAAGGACCGTAAATATTACTTAGAAATTATTGGTGAAGAATCAAACCGAATGAAAGAATTAATGAAAAACTTATTGGATTTGGCACGAATGGATGAAAACTCTTTCACCATTTCTAAAGAACATTTCTTGGCTAAACCGTTTTTAGAGAATATTTATAAGTTCGTATCCCCTTCATTTGAAATAAAAAAAATTAAACTAAATCTTATTTGTGAAAGCAATTTACAAATTTATGCTGACGCTCTCAGATTAGAACAAATAATACTAAATTTATTAGATAATGCTTTAAATTACTCAAACGAAAATTCAGAGGTCTGTTTAGAAGCACATGCAAAGGATGGGAAAACCGTTATCTCTGTCATTGATACTGGTATTGGTATTCCATCAAACGAGATAGAATTTATATTTGAAAAATTATATCGAGTTGAAAAATCAAGATCACGTGCATACGGAGGCTCAGGAATCGGCCTTGCTGTTGTGAAAGAATTAGTAGATGCACATGGAGGAACCATTGAGGTCAAAAGCAAAATAGAGAAGGGTAGTACGTTTAAAATAACGATATAAAAGGAGAAAAAATAGATGCAAACCGTTCTTTTAGTTGACGATGAACAAAGAATGTTAGATTTAGTTGAATTGTTTCTAGTTCCACAAGGGTTTAAATGTCTAAAAGAAAAAACTGGAAAAAGTGCTTTAGCAACACTTAGAAATGAAAAAGTAAATTTGGTTATATTAGATGTAATGATGCCTGAAATGGATGGCTGGGAAGTTTGTAAAAAGATACGTGAATTTTCACAAGTGCCTATAATTATGCTTACCGCTAGATCCGATAAAATGAACTTAGTAAAGGGATTAGATATCGGCGCAGACGATTATCTTACAAAGCCATTTGATGAAAGAGAATTAATTGCTAGAGTTAATGCGATTTTAAGAAGAGTTTCGGAAATAGATGAGAGTAATGTTGAAAAAGTTGTATATAACGAATTCTATTTAGACACGGAAAAGTATTCCTTGTATTATCAAAATTCGAAAGCTCAACTTACATCGAAAGAATTTTTCATTGTGAAGGCGCTGATGTCTAGACCTTCTAAAGTTTATGTTCGGGAAGAATTGCTCAATGCGGCTTGGGATTATGAAACAGAAACGGATATTCGAACAGTTGATTCCCATATTCGCAATTTGAGAGAAAAGTTGAAGAAAGCAGGTTTTCCTACTAGTGAATTTCTAAAGACTGTCTGGGGAATCGGTTATAAATGGAACTAAATTTAAATAAAAACCAAGAGGTGTAAAGTAAAAATGAAATTAAAAATGCTTATTAGTACTATTTTTGCAGTTGTTCTAATGACAGCATGTAGTGAAGAAAGTAAGAGTGAGGAAAACAGTTCTATAAAAACTGAAAGTAGTGAAATTAAGGAATTAGTTCAAGACTATAGTGCCCGAAATGTTACAGCTGAGTCCGCTTCTATAACATCTAAACAACTATTAGTAACAGACAATGATGGAATTGAGCGAGTTTATGAACTTCCAAAAAATGAGTTTTTTGTTTCAATTGCCCCTTACATAAATGAAACACATCCTTGCGAAAACCACAGTTTAACGGGATGCCAAGGTGAAATGGTAAGTGAACAGTTCAAGGTATATATTAAGGATACCGAAGGTAATGTCCTAGTAGATGACACCTTAAAAACAGAAGCGAATGGATTTATTGATTTATGGTTGCCAAGTGAACAATCGTACCTAATAAAAATTGAGCATCAAGGAAAAACGGTGGAATCTGAGTTTTCTACATTTGAAAATGATGGTACTTGTATTACAACAATGAAATTGAGTTAGGGATCAAATTATTCTATTAAATACAGCAGGTTAGATACGAAAGTGTATATAATAAGGGGGATACTTGTGGGGATTTTAAAAATAATATTTGGTATACCATTAGCACTTGTAATTTTAACAGCTTGTAGTTCAAAAAATGAATACTCTTTTGTGAAGATGGAAAATAGTCAAATTGATCATGTCCATGGTGTAGGATATACAAATGGAGGAGA
This sequence comes from Solibacillus isronensis, assembly GCF_900168685.1. Lineage (NCBI taxonomy): Bacteria > Bacillati > Bacillota > Bacilli > Caryophanales > Caryophanaceae > Solibacillus > Solibacillus isronensis. The sequence goes on from NZ_FVZN01000012.1 coordinate 233,213, forward strand.
TGAGTTTGTCGTTGCCACTCATTACGGTTTATACCAGTACGGAAAGGATGGTTGGAAAGAAGCTAATAGTGAAAAACATGATTATATGGGTTTTTCTGCTGTACGAGAGGGATTTTATGCAAGTGGACATCCCGAGCAAGGGTCAAAACTTGAAAATCCTTTAGGACTTATTAAAAGCACAGACAGGGGTGCAACTTTGGACCAATTAGCCTTTTATGGAGAAATTGATTTTCATTACTTAACAGCTGGATATGATTCGAATGTGGTCTATGTTTTCAATGAGACACCCAATAAAAAATTAAAGGGTGGATTAAATTATTCTCTAGATGAGGGGAAAACTTGGATTGAAGCAACAATGAGTGGGCTTAATATAACTAATATATCAAATATAGCCGCACATCCATCAAAAGAAGAATTACTTTTAGTAGGTAGTAAAGAGGGGATATATATTTCAAAGGATTTTGGACAAAACTTTTCAATATTAAATTCAACTCAGATGGTTACGTACATAGCATTAACCGAGACTGGTGGATATTATACTTATTTTGATGTTAGCAAAGTATATCTAAAGTCTTTTTCTTTAGAAAAGGGTTTAGAAAAGAATATAGAATTACCTGAAGAAATTATGACTGACCCTATCATCTTTATTGCTTCGAATCCAAGTAATGAAAATGAGATTGTTATAATTACAGATAAATTAAACATTTATAAATCTAAAGATAAGGGACTAAACTGGGGGGAATTAGCCTTCAATGGTAAATTAACTTCCAATAAATAACTGGAAAAGGTGACAATAAAATGTACAATTTTTTGTCTCAAATAAGTCAAATAATAAGTAATCCAGTCGCTACTTTTTTACATTCATATGATCATTCACCAATTTTTATAGCTCTTCTACTAGGGCTAATTGGCGCTGTAGCACCATGTCAGTTGACAGGAAACATTAGTGCAATAACCCTTTATGGAAATAGAACTATTCAAAAGAGCAACAATTGGGGTGTAATTATATCTTTCATTATGGGAAAAGTAATAATTTATAGCGCGATCGGATTACTCGCTTGGTTTTTCGGTCAGTCATTTGAAACAAAAATGACAGAATACTTCCCATTGTTCAGAAAAATAATTGGTCCTTTATTAATTATTACTGGCCTTGTACTGTTTGAATTTTTAAATTTTCGTCTTTTAGAACATTTTAATCTTCGTATACCAGGAAGTCTAAAAGAAGGAAAGATAGGCTCATTTCTTTTGGGAGCAAGTTTTGCAATTTCATTTTGTCCTACAATGTTTGTGCTCTTTTTCGTTTGGCTAATGCCTACAGTAGCATCTACATCTTATGGATTAGTGCTCCCTACAATATTTGGAGTCGCAACATCGATTCCTCTTATCATGATTTTAGGGCTAATATGGTATTTTGATGTAAAGGGATTAATCATGAAAAAAAGTATGAGGGCAGGAAGAGTCATACAAAGGATTACTGGAATTGTGCTAATTTTCATTGGCATCCTTGACACCATCACTTATTGGGGAATATAAAATAGATTATTATGTAATTAGAAAAAGGCTTGGTATCCATATACCAAGCCTTTTTTATAGAAATATTAATGTTTTTTTATTTATTTTATTCTATTCGCTAACTTATTTAGTTAACCGATTCAAAAAGGCATCTAAATGTTTTAAGGTAACTTTATCGTTTAAGCCAAAAGTACCGTCACCCTTACCATTCGTAATTTTATTAGATGATAAGACAGAAATATAATCTTTAGCCCAGTGAGATGCGGGAACATCTGAGAATACTTCTGCATTCCCTTGTTGTTTTAAATCGAAAGCTTTAACTAATACTTTTGAAAGCTGACCACGTGTAATAGGTGAATTTGGATTAAATTTACCGTTTGTATCTCCACTAAATATATCTAGTTTGTTTAACGCAGTTACAGCACCTGCATATTCAGAAGATGATTTTACATCTGTGAATGATGAACTTTTATCAGAAATATTTAATCCTAATGCTTGTGCAAGTTGTAGAGCTACTTCACCACGAGATGCATAAACACTAAAATCAATTTCAGAACCTTTAACTTCACTTTTTTCTTCGGTTGTGAAATCTGCAACACGTTTGGCTCCTATGTAACGAGATCCCCAATAATAAGGGTCATTTATTTTATCAATCTTAACACCCGAACTCGGTGTTGCTGATATAAAATTGCCACTTCCTATGTATATTCCAACATGAGAAACACCTGAACCAGAAGTATTAAAAAATACAAGATCGCCAGCTACCAATTCGCTTTTTGAAACTGAAGTTCCTTGTTGATATTGTGCTTTTGAAGTTCGATTTAAGGAAATACTCAAGTTTGAAAATACTAATTGTGTATATGCCGAACAATCAACACCTGTTTTAATATTTGTCCCACCCAGTTTATATGGGGCTCCAAGATAATTCTTTGCAGTAGTTGTTAAATCAGATACTGCTGCTGCTTCTGTATTATTTGCACCTACACCTGTAAAAATCATAAAGGATGCAAATATTGGTAGTAACCATTTCTTCTTCACCTATTACCTTACTCCTCTCAACAAACACTAATTAATATGAATAATGTAAGATTAACATAGAAACTGCACACTAAATTTTTCATTTATGTAACAAAATTATGCAGATTAAATCAAATATACAGTTTAAATTGTAAATCTTGTAGGTCCAGGAGAATAAAATCCCATATTAGAATAAATCAAGAAAATTTAATTAAATAACAGATTTATGCATACCATATAAGGGTATACATTAAGGGTGGTTAGAAAGGGTGGATTGATGGGGTTTTATCAAATATTTATTTTAGTCTCACTGGCAGTGCTAACAATATGTGTTTTGATGATATCTAGATATGAGAAGAACAAAGTTAATTTGATGCAATGTATGATGATAACAATGTTTTTTAGTATGAACACTGGTTTAACAGTAGGGATACTCCTAGGTACTACATTTCAAGGTGAATTATTTTTTTCGACAGTGTTAGCTTGTCTAATAGGTTCTGTTGTGGGGTTACTAATTGGTATGAACTATAGTTTGCTGTCTGTATTAGAGGGCACAATGACTGGATTAATGAGTGGTATGATGGGTGCAATGTTAGGTGAAATGATAAATGGAAATCAGTCAATGTATTTAGTGAGAATTTTCCTTTTCTTATCAATTTCAACAATCTTTTTATTTGTAATTCTTCCTAGAAAAAATGGTACGGAATATTTACAAAGCAAAGTGGCAATTTTGAAACCCTTATTAATTGGGTTATTTATTTCTGTTTATTTTATGGGAGGGGTAACATTTGCAGAGAAACAGGTCAAAGCTAAAGAGCCATTAATACATAACAACCATACACAGACTAAAACAGAGAATAATCCAAGTGTAGATACGAAAAATATTACTATTCAAACTTTTAATATGGAATACAAACAGACAGAAATTGTTTTAGAAAAGGATCAACCAGTAAATTTAATACTAAATAATCAGGATAATATAGAACATGATATTGAAGTAATATTACCTAATATTAATGAGGTTCAATCAGATCATGACCATAGCTCGAAAGCTAATATGATTCATTTACACGCAAACTCTAAAGAAACACAAAGTGTAAGATTTATACCAACCACTGCTGGTTCATATGAATTTGTTTGTACAGTTCCAGGACATAAAGAATTGGGGATGGTCGGAAAGATAATTGTTAAGTAAAAGTTAGAATGCCCCTTGCATCAGCAAATGTGCGGAATAGATTTAATTTTTGATAAATTTTGCATATTTAACATGTATATTATATTTAGTTATGTAGTTTTATAAATGATAAGTAGTGTAATACCATTCTTAATAATTTTTCGATTTATTAATGAAAAGGGGTAAGAACATGGAATCAAAAAGCAAAGATGATTATAACCAAAAGGAACATCATCATGATTATCACCAATCTAAACATAAACCTGAAGTACATGAACCTCGTAGTCAAAATGTTAATGAGAAGTCCGATTATCATATAGGAGAGCATAGCGAAAATAATCAAAATGAACAGAATCACCGTTCACATAGTGAGCATGAACATCATAACCAGAATCATCATGGAAATCATGAAGGAGGTCATGATAAACACCATGGTCACTCAATTGGAGATTTCAAAAAGCGTTTCTGGGTATCATTAGTTTTAACAATACCAATTTCGTATTTATCTATGATGATTCAAATGTTATTTGGCTATCATGTTGATTTCACTGGCGATACTTTCTTATTATTCTTATTATCTACAGTAGTTTTCTTTTACGGAGGAAAACCATTCCTACTTGGCGCATGGGGTGAAATAAAAGGAAGAGTTCCGGGTATGATGTTATTAATTACATTGGCGATCGTTACTGCCTATGTTTATAGCACCTTAACTGCTTTCTTTATTGAAGGAAGTGACTTCTACTTCGAATTAGCAACCTTAATAGTAATTATGCTTTTAGGTCACTGGATTGAAATGAAATCAATTATAGGGGCATCGAAGGCATTAGAAGAGCTGATTAAATTAATGCCAAAAGAAGCTCATAAAATTGACGCCTCTGGAAATATTATAGATGTTTCTGTAGAAGATTTAAAACCAGGTGATCATATATTAGTTAAACCAGGAGAAAAAATCCCTTTAGATGGAGTAATTTTTGAAGGACATTCAACAGTAGATGAATCAATGTTAACGGGAGAGTCTGTCCCTGTTGAAAAAATTGCAGGAATGAATGCTATTGGTGGAGCAATTAATAACGATGGAGTATTAAAAGTAAATGTAACAAAAACAGGTAGTGATACTTACCTTGCTCAGGTTATCCAATTAGTTAGTGATGCAGAAAAAACGAAATCAAAAGCTCAAGGTTTTGCCGATACTGCTGCAAAGTGGCTATTTTATGTTGCAATCATTGCGGGTCTTATTACGCTGGCCTATTGGGCGGTTACAGGAGATTTTGATTTTGCATTAGAAAGAATGGTTACGGTATTAATTATTGCCTGTCCACATGCCCTTGGCTTAGCTACGCCACTTGTTACATCTAGATCAACTTCTATTGCAGCAAAAAATGGCTTGTTAATACGAAATCGTACCTCATTTGAAGGTGCTTTTCGAATAAATCGTATTGTATTCGATAAAACAGGTACCTTAACAGAGGGGAATTTTGGAGTGACAGATGTTCATCCAACAGAAGAGGTTAGTGAAGAAGAACTATTAAAACTCGCATATTCTGTTGAATTGCAGTCTGAACATCCAATAGCAAAGGGAATTGTTAAAGAAGGAAAGAAACGTAACTTAGAAGTTTATAAAGTATCAAACTATCAAAATTTAACTGGTAAAGGTCTTGTAGCAAAGGTTAATAATTTTGAAATTGCAATAGTTAGTCCGGGCGTATTAAGAGAAGGTATGATTTCATTCGATGAAGATACGTATAATAAGCTAGCTCAAGAAGGAAAAACAGTTGTTTTTGTATTAAAAGATAATATGGTTCAAGGCATGATTGCATTAGCTGATATTATTCGCGAATCATCTTTTAAGGTGATAAAAGAATTAAAGGATTTAGGAATTGAAACAGTTATGATGACAGGCGATAACGAGCGGGTGGCAAACTATGTAGGTGAAAAGCTTGGAATGACACAAGTTATCGCTGAGGTACTACCACATGAAAAATCTAACAATGTAAAAGCGTTAAAAGAAGGTGGTAAAAAGGTAGCGATGGTTGGTGATGGAGTGAATGATGCACCAGCGTTAGCTGAAGCAGATTTAGGGATAGCAATAGGAGCTGGAACAGACGTTGCCATTGAAACGGCGGATGTTGTCTTAGTAAATAGTAATCCAGTAGACATCCTAAGCACATTAAAACTTTCAAAAGCTAGTCACCGAAAAATGGTTCAAAACCTTGGTTGGGCAGCTGGTTACAACATTATTGCAATTCCTCTCGCTGCTGGTGTTCTCTATAGCTTTGGTATTGTTATAACACCGGCAATAGGTGCAGCGGTTATGTCGTTAAGTACGATTATTTGTGCAATCAATGCTCAGCTTTTACAGATTAATAGTAACTAAATATAGATATTATAAAAAAGCCTAAGAATTCTTAGGCTTTTTTTGAAAAATTTTAAACCCTGTATTAATGGAGAAATTTAAAGGAAAATGAATATAATAAATTAACTGCAATTAAATCTAAATTAGAAGTGAGTTGAGTTAAATGTGTATTTCTAGTAATTTTATTGAACTACAGGCATATAGAATATGTGAAGTAATGAAAACCCAATCAAGGTACAGGATGGTAAGATTAGAGCTTTCTGATGATTGTATTATTGAACCTCAAAACCTTGAAAGCTTTAGTGATGGAAGTAAATTGATTACAAAAGCAGTTTTAGAAGATATTGACGGTAAATTCTATTCTGTAAGTACAAACCAGAATGGTTTAAGGTTTGTTAAGGGGGAGTTAACTTATAAAGAATATAAAAAAAAGGAAAGAAATGAAGACCTAAAGGGATTTGGTATTTTAGCATTGTTAATAGGTTTAACAATAACTATGATGTATCTTTCATCAATATTCTTACTATAAATTTGTTTAGAATTATGGAGTATGTAAACCGGAATTGAAATTGAGTTTTTTTCTGGAAGGATGAATAGTTGTTCTTGTTCTATGTACGAAGTGGCTTTCTTTGTAAAATTTTATGTATATTTAAAGGTAGCCTACAAAACTAGTGCTATATGATAGGAGGAATTCATGTGGCAAATAAGCTAATGATCGGAATATTTTCAATTACAGCAATTCTAACTCTTACAGCATGTACAGGGAATGATAACGACAAATCGTCTCAAGATGAAGTTCAAAGTAACGAAATGACAGGGCATAATATGAATCATTCTGGAACTGGGGAAGTTCCTGAAGGTTTAAAAAAAGCTGAAAATCCCAAATATCCTGTTGGAAACACAGCCATTATACAGGCTGATCATATGGGAGGAATGAAAGGTGCTGAAGCTACAATTATAGCTGCATACGATACAACTGTATATACAGTGTCATATATTCCTACAAATGGTGGAGAGCCTGTAATAAATCATAAGTGGATTATCCAAGAGGAATTGGAAGGTATTGGTGAGGAGCCGTTAGAAATCGGGACAGAAGTCAAGATTAATGCAGATCACATGGAAGGAATGAAAGGTTCAACTGCAACAATTGATTCTGTGAAGGAAACAACGGTTTATATGGTAGATTACATCTCGACCACAGGTGAAAAAGTAACCAATCATAAATGGTTAACTGAAAGCGAATTAGTTGTAAAATAATATATTTGAAATATTAAGGTACCCAATAGTCACTTTCGCTATGGGTATCTTTTTGATTTTATTACAAGAGGTCTGGTCTGTTGTATTTCGCCTTTCCTACCTTAGTGATCAATCCCCCTTTATGCAATGCAGCTAATCTGGAACATAAGTATCAACTCCGTTAATTGAATTATTTCACAACCATTATAATATTCCTGGATAAACCGATACATTTATTTTCTTAATGTTCTTGAAAAAGTATTGTTGATTGACCAGCATCTAACATCTTAAAGGTTATTTGGTCTTCTGTTGTCCTCTTAATCATATAATCTAAACCGGCAGGTAGATTATCTATGAATATAATTGGAGCTTTTAAGGGCTTTTCGAGAGGCGAAAAGAAGTCATCCCAGTGTACAGGGATTATTAGGTTAGGATTAACATTTTTTACAGTTTCCTCATAGAATTTATCCTGTTTTAGTAAATCTGCCATTCCTAATCTATTAATTCCTAAAACCAAGACATCTGCACTTATGTTATCAAGTGCACCTTCAATATAGTTAAAACTTGGTCTTACTAACATTTTATTATCGCCATGTTGAACTAAAAAGTCGAAAGAGCCCCCTTCTTTAAAATCACGCATTCTGGCTGGTTGTTTAAGTGGCTTTTCTATGACCACTCCCGTATCATTATTAAATACTGTTGGTTCAGAGTGGATCGAAGGTAATACAGTAACTATGAATTTTCCAATTTCGGTCGGTTCATTTATATCAAACAATATTAGGTTTTCTTCTGGTACGTTACCACCTCTACCAATATTGAGAGTAGACTCAGAACCATAGATGTTGGCATTCGTTCGATTAGCAATGTGTGCAACATCAAGAGCATGGTCATAATGTGAATGTGAAACAAATATAGCCTTCAAACGATTTATCTTTTCCTTTTCTAGAATATCATCAACCAATGTTTCATCTGTTTCGATTTTAGATATTAAAACTCTAGGTAAAGATTGGCGTGTAAGGAAAGCATCTAGTAAGATTTGTGTTTCTCCATCGTCAAGTAAGAGCGTAGTGGTTCCGAACGATGTAACTTTAACAGCTTCATCTGATAGAATTTTATCATATTGCGACACAAAATATTTATCGTAATCCCCTAGCTTATTTTTGTCCTTTAAGAACACACTGATTAAAATAGCAATAAGCATAACCGTAATCATAGAAACGATCATCATTAGTTTTAAAAAAATTGCTTTTATTTTGATGTTCATTATTTTCCCTCCTTTCTTTATGTGCCCTACATGATTAATTATTTCGTATATATCTTCACTGTACTCTGAGTACACAGTAATCTGAATAAGCTTTGCAAAAAAGAGGAAAAGACACCGTTAAGTGTACTTCCTCTTTTTTAGTGCTATATCAAACTAAAAATTCTCGTTTCTTTTAGTACATTGATTTATGATTCTAAGAAGGATGAGAGTAGACAACAACCATAAATTCCTTCTAATGAAAAACCCCTCTAGCCATTTGTCTACACATTTCAGCACATTCACGACAAATTGTTGCACATTCTTGGCAATGTGTAGCCTGAAACTTTTCACATTCAGCAGCACATGCTTCACAAACCTATTATTAACAAATTTTTTCGATTGCAAACGTTACTATTAAATTTAAGGTAATTTATAATAAATTAAGTACACCTGCAAGTGCGATTATTATTAAACATTACACAAAAGAGACTAAATTTTTCCACCTTTTCGATTTTATTTTTAAACTAATAATTTTGCTATAAAAACCCCCGTAAAAATTAGTATCTAACCGGGGGGTAGGGGGTCATAAAAACCTTTAATTTTTTACTTTAGACTAAGTCCTTATTTGTTGCCTTAAATATCAATAGGTAAATTGCATATATCCCTACTATACCAATTATAGCGCAAACTACTCTATCTAATGCGGACATTTCAACAGACGGAGAACCAAATATAGAACCAATTAAGTCAAACCCCAAAAAAACCTATTATTCCCAACCTTAAAGCAGCTGCAGTAACTAACCACCATGTTAATGTTCTCATTTTATTTTTCCTTCCCATAAATTTTGTAATTCAGGTGTTATAATGTGTTAGATTGTTTATTTTATACATTAACAAGGATATGGAACCCAATTACGTGTGTTGCTCCAAAAAACGCGGCCTTTAATAGAGAAGTTTACTTTTGGGAATTACAATCATATACATGTTCAAAAAGTATGCGTTTTTTTTCAGTACTCATTAGCATCTTGTAATAATGATTCCGTTAAACTCCATAATTTCTTCATATTTATTTGTTACAGTAATTGTAATGATACATAAGGAGGGAATTCTCATGAAGTTTAATTTATTAATTACTACATTGCTAGTTAGTAGTGTTATTATTGCGGGATGTAGTGCAGGAAGTTCTGAATCTGATGAGCCTGGGACAATGGATCACTCAAACATGACGAGCATGGAGGGAATGGACCATTCAGACATGACCGATGAGGAAATGGAAGAAATGGATATGGAAAACGGTCATGCAAGTCATACAAACATTGTTGCACTTAATAACTCAACGGGGGAAAATGAGTTAGTTCTTCCACAATTAATTGAACCAAAAGATGGAATTGTTAATATTAATGCTAAACAAGGAACAACAGAAATTTTTAAAGGAATTCAAACGAAAACATTTGGATATAATGGTTCATTTTTAGGTCCGGTTATTCGAGTAAATGAAGGAGAAACAGTTATTCTTAGAACAAAAAATGAATTAGCCGAACCTACCACATTTCATTGGCATGGGGTAGATATACCAGGTGAAGGTGATGGTGGTCCACATCAGCTCTTGGAACCAGGCGCAGTGGAAGACGTGAAGTTTACGGTTAGTCAGGGGGCTTCAACACTTTGGTTCCACCCACATCCGGAAGGTTCTACTGCTGAACAAGTATATAAAGGTCTAGCAGGATTAATTTATATTGAAGATGATAATTCTGAAAATCTAACCTTACCAAAAGAATATGGGGTAAACGATTTTCCATTAGTATTTCAAGATAGAGAGTTCACTGATGAAAAACAGTTTGATTACCAAGCAGTACGCAATGATGATGGCACTATCGGAGATACTTTATTAGTGAATGGTACGATAAACCCAAAGCTGACAATAGGAAAAGAAAAAGTGAGACTTCGTTTATTAAACGGAGCAAATGCACGAAACTATACATTCAAATTAAATACGGGTGATAAATTCCAACAAATAGCAAGTGATGGTGGCTTCTTAAATAGCCCAATTGAATTGAGTGAAATTACATTAGCACCTGGTGAACGTGCAGAAATTATTGTGGACTTTTCAAAACTTGATTCTGAAAGTGATATAGCACTTTTGAATGAAGACGATACAATTTTATTACCATTTTTTATTGATGAGCAAAAAACAAATCCGATAGAAATTTCAACTAGTTTAAATGACTTTGCAGTGACGGATGAAGAGCGAAGTTTATCCGTTACGAAAAAACTTGAACTTTTTGGTATGGGGAAAATGGTATATATTAATGATAAGCAATTTGATATGAACAGAATTGATTTCACGCAGAAGCAAGGTGAAACAGAAATTTGGGAAATCTACAATAAACCAGATGCAATGGGTGGCATGATTCATCCGTTTCATATTCATGGTACTCAATTTAAAGTTGTTTCAATAGATGGGAATGAGCCACCTGTAAACTTGCAGGGATGGAAGGACACAATTTCCATTGAAGCTGGTCAAACAGTTAAATTAGCTGTGAAATTCAATAATAAAGGTATATATATGTTCCACTGCCATGTTCTTGAACATGAGGAAAACGGAATGATGGGACAAGTGGAAATAATCTAACATTTACTTTCTCGACTTGATAAGAGATAATTTATATAAAAAACACCTTCAAGTAATAGTTGGGATTTACTTGAGGGTGTTTTTTAAATACTTTTAATAATAATTATTGCAAGGGAGGGATCTATATGTCTCCTAAATTAACAGAAGACAAGAACAAACGGGTTGGTAAGAATAAAGCAAAATTATTTCTTTATATTGCGATATTCCTTTTTATTATCTGGGGAATAGCTACTACTTGGTTGGGAATGACCTACAAATTTAATAATATAAATAATGAGGAAAACGAAGTTATAAATAGTCCTTTAAATAAAAAAGATCCCACTATTAATTTCTCTACAGAAAATTCAGAAGAGGATAAGACTTTTGAAAACACGGATAGAGATGACTTAAAACCACCTATGAAAACAGTATTAAAAGACAGAACTCTTCGATTAAAAAATATTGAGGGGATTTTCGGAAATATGAAATCACCTAAAGAAATTTCAGCTATCCACTCTACCTTTGGTAAAGAAGTAGTTTATATTTATCATTCCCATAGTAGGGAATCCTTTTTGCCCTATCTTATAGATACAATCAGACCAGAAGAAGCTTATCATTCAGTAGCAAACATAACATTGGTTGGAAAAATGCTTGGGCGAGCAATGGACCAAAGGGGAGTAGGAACAAAAGTTGAAACAGTAGATATTGTACAACTTTTGAATTCTAGGAACTTAGATTACAGCAGCTCTTACAATGTTTCAAGGGAACTAATCCAATTATCACAAAATGAAAATAAAGACCTTGAGTACTTTTTAGATATTCACCGTGATTCATTACGAAAAGAAAATACAACGACAGAAATAAATAGAACAAAATATGCTAATCTACTTTTTGTAGTTGGAACTGGCCATGCAGAATTTGAAAAGAATCTTCAGTTTGCAAATAAGCTACATACACTATTAGAAAAAAAATACCCTACTTTGTCAAAAGGTATATTAAAAAAAAGTAGTAGTCAGGGAAATGGAATTTATAATCAAGATCTCGCCCCTAACTCATTAATTATAGAAATTGGGGGAGTAGATAATACGGTAGAAGAACTTCATCGATCAACGGAAGCCCTTGCTGAAGTATTAAGTGATTATTATTGGGAGGAAAATTCGGAATCTCGGTGAAATAACGAGTCCTTAAACTTCTTTTAGAGATACCCAATGGGTTAATGCTTAGGAATGGAATACTTTTAGAAATGCAAAATCACTTTTTGTAATTAAATTCGATGTGTAGACTCGTTGATTAAACAGCTTGTCTACATTTTTTATATAAAATTAAAAAATGTGTATCTCATGAAGGGTGTTAGTTTATAAATTATCTGCTAATTTTGGAAGGTCGAGCTAGAATGCCCGGTGATTTTCCTCAACCAAAACGGAGGCTGCTTTTTATTGTGGTATTTTTTGCTTTTGTCCTACGGATTGTACACATTCTCATCATGACTAAGGCGGCAAACAGGGGGCTGATTCCTAGGCGTCCGCCCTCCTCCTGTTGCCAACTAATTCAGGAGCCGACTGAACAATCAAGGGGCGAAAAATTTTTTCAGAACGTATTTAAATCCCTCTTGATTTACTCAAATTAATTATTAATTTAATTCCAAAATATATTGGTGAAAGAAAGAGAGTCCTGTGCATAAAATAAAAAACGTTTTACCGCATTATAGTTTGCGGTAAGACGTTTGGAAATGTAAGTTTATTTTTTTGCTGAAGCTACTTGAGATACTTTTGCTACACGCTTAGCACCTATATATTTGTCCCCCCAGTAGTAAGGATCGTTCAGTTTCGATACTGAAACACCTTTACTGGATGAAGAATGTGCAAATTTGCCGTTTCCAATGTAAATTCCAGCATGTGATACACCTTTACCTGAAGTATTGAAGAATACCAAATCTCCAGCTTTTAGATTTTTCTTTGAAACAGATGTACCAACATTTATCATCCCAGCAGTTGTTCTTGGTAAGGCAACACCAGCTTTTTTATATACATACCCGATAAATCCTGAGCAGTCAAAGCCTTTTGTTGTAGTACCACCCCAAAGATACTTGGTACCCAAAACTTTGTTTGCAGTCGATACGATTTGTGTTGAATTTATACTTGAAGCAGCTTCTGCTTGATTTGCAAGTGGAGCTAAAAAGATGAATGACGAAAGTGTAACTATTGAAATGCCCTTAAGCAACTGTGACTGTAATTTCATATAAAGTAAAATCCTCCGATTGTTAGCTCTAGGCTGCTATTTTTTCTAAACTTCAACTAAACCTAGTTTATCACCATATAAACCTTTTTAATTTTACATTTGAGTAACAAAAAGATTACACTATTCGAGTTTGTAATAATATTCTTAATATTAAACTTTTCGCGTTTTATGCAATTCGTCTTATATTTCGTTCTGTATTTTAATCACATATAAAACAAAAGATCACTTTTCATTTGAAAAAGTGGTCTTTTGTTTTACAAAGTCAACTATCGCTCCGTCTTATCTTTCTTGAATTGAAAGAGAGTATTTAAATAGTCAATAAAGAGTAACAGCCATATTCCCTAAACTCTCAAAGCTCTTAAAAAATTTAATTTTATCATGTGTAACGTTTCCTTGTAGAGGATCCATTATAGTAACAGTATCCTCAGTAACCCGAGTTAATACTACTGCATGTTCATTTTGAATAATATGATGATATTCGTTTGTCCCATCCATCCAATAGCTACCTCGTATTATAGGTGTACCTAAATCCCGTGTAATCCAGGTAAGAATGGGGAGACCTTCTTTTACCATATCTTCTATTTCTTCTATTGATGCACCTGTGAGATTGACAGCAGTGTAATCTTTTCCATTAGCCTCTGAATAGCTATGAATTGAATCAATAATACCTTCTGGAAAAATGTAAATGCCCTTAGGATCCGTTGGTTCTCCTGGGAACGCTTCTTGTGGATTTGGGCCGATTCGTTTGCCATTTTCATAACGTAATGGTACTTTATTTAAATGTTTTTCAGCCATTTCCTCTTTAGTAATTGTTTCGCCATAGTAGTTAAAAATAGCTGTTAGTGATGTGATTTCACAGCCGGTAGGGAGAACGGGTTTTTGTAATACTACAGGAACAGCAATTGTTCTTTGCTGCGAATGTGTTTCTATCAGAATTTCTCCCTTTTCTTTTTCAACAGTAAAAGAAAGCGATTCTTTTGTTAATCCTGTTCCAATATTTACTTCTACCTCTTTACCAACTGCGATATCTTCAAACAGTATATGTCCATTTTTATCCGAAAAAGTTTCTACATATGTATCATCATTTAAACCATTTAAAATAACCTGCTTATTAACGACAGGAGCTTGGCTTGTAAACTCAATAAGTTTTATAAAAATTGACGTAGTTTCAACAATTTCCTCTACGGTAGGGGAATTTTCTATCACTGTATTCTCTTCACTTGTACAACTAGTTAATAGTAGTGTTATTAAAAGTAAAAATGAAATTCTTTTCATCATATTTAATCCTTTCGTTAGTATGATTAAAGGGAAGCGATAAATTTAGTAAACCATGCGATATAATGCGCACCCGGAATAAATAGCACTTGTGCAAAAAGCGTACCAAGCAGACGGGATATGACCATAAACATAGTCGTTTGTTTTAATTGCATATAACTGCCACGACCATTCAGCACATCATCTGCTAGAATAGAAATTTTTGGATCAATGAAAAGAATTAATAAAATAGTTGCCATGCCATTAATTAAACCAGATGCCATAACAGCTGTTGCAGCTCGCTCAGGTACGAGCAATGCAGCATACAGTGCTGATAGAACACCAATCGTATAGATAGCCGTTATCAGTATATTAAATAGCATCAGTTTTATAGGTACGGTTTTAAGTGAAATCCCTTTTAAATACTGTAAACTCGGCATTTGAATATGTTTTATACTTCGAATAATATTGTTGCGTGTACAAACGGCTTTAAGCAATGCTGGCATTGAGCCTCGCTTGTTAGCCAAATGAACAATGGCTCTAGAAAATAGTGCTATAAAGGTTGGAAACAATAAGGCACCTATAATTGTTCCAATAGAAGCAGCGCCTATAATAAAGCGAAATTGATCTTCCACATACGTAAGTGAATCTTCTTTTGGTGCCAAATCAATGAGACTTCCTGTAAAGGGTTGTTGCATCATATTTGCTAGCCTTGACACCATTACAAGTACATTAAATAAAGCAAAAGCTGAAGCGAGGAATCTTACCCTTGCGCCAGATAATCGTACAGCATATGCAAGTGTTTCAATGGAATGAATCATACAGATAAATAAAGCAATGATGATAAGCTGTGTTGTAATCACAGGTGTTCTCCTTAGTAGGTGATAGGAAAACCCCTCCTTAATCGAGTTGTTTAAAGAGGGGATAGTCCATTATTTTATGGTGACTATGTTTATTGGCGCCACTTTTGCTTCAGCTTTCTCCCGATTAAAAATAGTATGAGCACATAAAGCGCAATAATAAATACAGTATTCCAATTGCCGGCTGCTATTTGATGACCTGCAAGTGAAAAGGCTAGTATTGTTGGTAACTTGCCTAAAAATGTTGCAGCTATAAAGGCACCGAGATTTACATTCGATATACCTGCAATTAAATTAATGCCGGCTGAAGGTAAAACTGGAATGATACGACCAAGTAGTACAGCTAAAAAACCGTTTTTCTCAACTAGTTCAATGTATTTCGTTAAATACTGTCTCTTTAATAAATATTTTAGAGCGACATGCCGTAGTAAGTTTTTACTTAAGAGAAATAAAAGGACGGAGCCTAGCGTTGTCCCAAGCAAGTTAATCGCAAGACCAGGGAAAAACGAATGATTACTTGCAATAAATGCCGCCAGTACGGGAATTGGTGCAAAGGGAATCATTGAAACAAGTACCATTATTAAAAATTGATAAAGCCAACCATTAGGTCTTTCATTTTGTATAATGTCTAAAAATAATTGATCCATAATCTTTCCTTAAAATTATTTTAGCTATTGTATAACTAATTTATTATTACCAATCGTGAGACCACCCGCATTTTTCAGGAAAATATTGTTCATACCAGACGCAGAATACATAGACAGTCCAAACGTAACGACCATGGTCAGCTTTCTTTTCATAGTGAGCATCTAAATAGTTTAGTAATAGTTGCTGATCGAAAAATTCATGGATATATGCTTTTTCAAATGTGTTTCGCACCATTTGATAGTATTTTTCTTCACGTAACCAGTGGCGCATTGGTACAGGGAACCCTAATTTTTTACGCTTTGCCCAGGCTTCAGGTAATTCATCTAAGGCCGCTTGACGAAGCGCTATTTTTGTATCTGCTGTTGATACTTTATATTGTGTCGGGATGTGACTTGCTACTTTGAATACTTCTTTATCTAAAAAAGGCACACGTAATTCTAGTGAGTGTGCCATGCTCATCTTGTCGGCTTTCAGTAAAATCTGACTTGGTAGCCAAACATGTAAGTCGAGGTACTGCATTTTTGTTGTATCGTCTTCAGCTTGTACTTTGTCATAATACGTCTTTACAATATCCCAAACAGATGGTCCTTTATGATATTTTTCGTTTAGAAGTGCGAGTGCGTCGTCCTCCTGCCAAACAAAGGCATGTCCAATAAAGCGTTCTTCAATTGATTTTGCCCCATTGTCTAAAAAGTTTGTGTAACGGTTTTTGGGTAAAGATTTTGCAATTGCTGAAAGTATATGTCGCAAAGGCAAAGGTATCTTTTTATATTGCTCCATTTTTTCAGAAGGCTTATACCATTCATAGCCTCCAAACAATTCGTCTGCACCTTCTCCAGAAAGTACAACTGTTACATCCTTACTAGCTAGTTCTGCTAAGAAGTAAAGAGGGAGTGACGAAAGATTTGAATCTGGCTCATCCATATGCCACTGGATTTTTGGAATGGCTTCAAATGCTTCATCTGCTGTAATATGCTTTTGCTTATTCTCAAATTGTAATTCCTCTGACAAGGCTTTTGCAAGAGAGGTTTCATCAAACATTGATTCATATCCTTGAAAGCCGACGCTGTATGTTGTATCAGGCTTTAATAGCTTTGCAATATAGCTGGAGTCGACACCACCAGATAAAAATGAACCAACCTTTACATCACTCACAGAGTGCGCTTCAACAGAATCTTCTAATACTTTTTTGATGTGTTGAACATGTGTATCTAAAGAATTAGTTGTTGGAGAAAATTCATGTGTCCAGTAAGATTTAATCTGTATATGACCGTTTTGAATAAGCATGAACGATCCAGGAGTGAGTTTATAAACGCCCTTAAAAAATGTTTCGTCTGTTGCTGGATATTGGAACGTTAAAAAAGGGCGTAACGCCTTTTCATTTAACTCCTTTTTAAACTTAGGATGCGGAAGAAAGGATTTAATCTCTGAACCAAATAAAATCGTGTTATCTGTCGTATGCTGCGTATAATATAAAGGTTTAATTCCAAAATGATCACGGGCAATAAACTGGAGATTTTGTTTTTTATCCCAAATACAAAAAGCAAACATTCCGCGTATCTTTTGGAGAACTTTCGTTCCGTATTCAATATATCCTTTTAAAAGCACCTCTGTATCTGAAGTTGTTTGGAATGTATGACCATAACTTATTAATTCTTCTCGAAGTTCACGATAATTATAAATCTCACCATTAAATACAAGTACAATATCTTCGTTTTCTGTTGAAAAGGGCTGACTCGCAGCTGTACTTAGATCGAGTATACTTAATCGTCGAAAACCTAATGTTACTTTTTCATCTGAATAAATCCCATCACTATCAGGTCCACGATGGACAATTGTTTCAAGCATTTGCTTCATAAAATTTTTATATTGAAAAGGTTGTGTACCATGAATAAAACCGACAAATCCACACATTGTGTTACACCTCTTTAAAGTTTTAATACTTAGAAGTTTAAAGAGAGGATTTGTAGAATCTATGGAGAAATATGCATGATCGAAAAAAATTTTTTTATCCTAAAGAGGATGCAATTATCTACCATACGTTATTTAAGTGAAATATTATTCATCAGATAATAATGTTATTGGGATGGAAACTGTAAAACAAGTACCTTCTTCAAGTATACTTTCAACGTAAATTTCACCTTTGAGGTGCTTTGTTAATTCTGCAACTATGGCTAAACCAAGACCTGAGCCACCAAGATTCCGTGCACGAGATTTTTCAACACGGTGAAAACGGTGGAAAATAAACGGAAGTTCTGCTTCTGGAATGCCTGGGCCTTCATCTCGAACAATAAATTGGATTTGTTTGTGATTCAATCGTGCAATGATTTCAATATCTCCACCGTCTGAATAATGAACAGCATTTTCAAGAAGGTTTATAAGAATTTGTTCTAGGCGCAAGCCATCTGTATAGATTTCTGGTAAATCATTCTGTACAGTCATGCGAATTCGATTGTTTTGGTTCAACACTTTAAGCTTTACCTTTTCTACGACAGACTCTATAAGATCATCAATATCAACAGATTGTAGGTAAAGCTGGATATTACCTTCTTCCATTTTGGACAGTTCAAATAGCTCTTGAATTAACTTTGCTAATCGATTCGCTTCACTTTCAATTATTCCAGCATATTTTTCTAGCTCTTCTTGTGATTTGTAGCGTTTATTTTTAATGATGTTCCCATAACCCTTTAAATATGAAGTAGGCGTTCGCAATTCATGTGAGATATTAGCTAAAAATTCACTACGATTTATACGATAATCATTTAACTCAATACTCATATCATTTATGGCTTTCGCTAAGGAACCGACTTCGTCACTTGAAGGCACATGGACCTTGGTTTTTAAATTACCTTTTGAAATTTCACGTGTTGCTTTTTCCATCTCCACTAATGGGCGACTAAGACGCCATGAAAGAAATATTGTATAACCAAGTGCTAAAATGATGGCCCCAATAATGGTACGAATAATCCAGTCACGTACTTCATGCATTTTTGCATGGATTTCGCTAATAGAGGAAAAAATTATAACCCCACCACTAAATTCATTGTTTTTTATAAAAGGTTTCACCACATAATAAATATTTTCCTTTGTATCTTGAATAACTCGCTCTCCAGCTAAATATTCATCAGCTTGTAAGCGATTAAGCCAGTTCTCTGATATTTTACTTCCTTGATGATATTCTAAGTAACCTTCAGATTGTACAATCCCTTGTTTATTGAAAAAGACCAAATCATTGTCAGTAAGAGATTGAATATTTAAATATAGATTCGGTTCGTCTTTCATTGTTTCAGTTACTGCAATTTCTATTCGATCACCTAAAGCACGTACATTTTCATCTATATAAAGCGAATAGACATTTAAGAAAATACGGTCCATAATAATTGCGAATGGGATTAGAATTGTCAGGAATAATAGCATAATTACAATACCAAGCTTCGTTACAACACTATTTTTTTTCATTTCTGTGCCTCTGGTATAATTAGTTGATAGCCTATGCCCCATACGGTTTGTATAATTTTCGCACCAGGTCGCACTTTCTTGAATTTTGTTCGAATATTCTTTACATGCGAATCAATAGCTCGTAGTTCACGTTCATCAGCATAATTCCATAACAGTTCAAGTAATTTTTCCCGAGTAAATACACGTTCTGGCGATTCAGCAAGCAGTACAAGGAGCTGAAATTCTTTACTTGTCAATTCTATGAATTGTTGATCAAATCTCACGCTACGATTATCAATATTAATGATTAATGTCCCATTGTTTAACGATAAAATTTGGGTATTACTTTTTTCGTCTTCTTTAAAGGCAGACCTTCGTAGGAGAGACTTCATACGAGCAATAAGCTCTTCAAATTCAAAAGGCTTAGTAACATAATCATCAGCTCCTGTTTCAAGCCCTCTTACAGTATCAGATAAATCGGTACGAGCTGTTACCATTAAAATTGGCACATTTGAAGACATTCTAATTTCTTTACATAACTCAAAGCCATTGATAAAAGGTAGCATGACGTCAAGTATAATGAGGTCAAATTCCTTTGTTTTAAATATTTGGAGGGCGTCAGCACCGTTCTCGCATAGTATTAAATCGTATTGACTTTGAAGTTGGATTCGCATGAGTTCCTGCATATACTGTTCGTCTTCAACGATTAAAATCTTTTTCATACAAATCGCTCCTTATTACTTAACAATGTTAGGCTCATCAACAATTCTGGCAGTCCCTTTAGCAACACTTTCTAGGGGCGTTTCTGCTAAAATAACCGGTAACTGCGAGGCATCACTAATGATTTTTTCAAGTTGTGGTAGAAGAGCTATACCACCACTTAATAATAAACCTCGTTCAATTATATCAGAGGCAAGTTCAGGCGGGGTTTGCTCTAAAGTTTGTTTAATAACTAAATTAATCTGGTCGATTGCTTCTTCTAAAACACTCGAAATTTCGCTAGCAGTAATATTAACTGTCTTTGGAAGACCTGTTACCATATCCCGACCTCGTACTTCCAGTTTACCGTTTACTTCTTCTTTAAAGACATTGATTTTAATTTTTTCAGCAGTCGCTTCACCAATAATTAACTGGTGTGTATTTTTAGTGTGTTTAATTATGAGGCGGTCCATTTCATCGCCAGCGACTTTTATTGAGTTTGAAACAACAACTCCGCCAAGTGAAAGGATGGCTACGTCAGTAGTGCCACCTCCAATATCGACAATCATTGAGCCAGATGGTTCCCAAACTGGAAGTCCTGCACCTATGGCAGCGGCAAACGTTTCTTCAATGATAATCGCTTCTTTTGCTCCAGCTTGTAACGCCGCATCAATAACTGCTCTTCTCTCTACACTCGTTAAATGTGTAGGGGCCGAAACAACTAAAAATGGTTTTCTTCCAACAAACCTTTTTTGTGTCAATTCTTTTACATAATGTTGAATCATTTCAGTTGTAGCTTGAAAATCCGCAACAACGCCGTCGCGAATAGGGCGAACTGTCTCTACACTACCATGTGTACGACCTTGCATAACTTTTGCCTTATGTCCAACCGCAATTACTTTTTGTGTATATGTGTTTTTAGCGAGTATTGAAGGTTCGTTGTAAACAATCCCTTTATTTTTTACATAGACTAATGTATTTGCAGTCCCCAAATCAATACCGATACCAGGACCTGATTTTTGAAATAATTGCATGAGAAATCCTCCTATTATTGATGTCAATTCAATGCAATAAGTATAGTGAAAAAGTTTGTGAAAAGTGTGTAGTCAATATTTATCTTGTAATAGCTTTTTTAAATGTGAATGATATTTCCATGTAAGGAAAACTGCTCTCATAACTAAGTCAATTGCGGTAGACAATCACACACCTAAAATACCAAATTATGAATGTCTAATATATATACCCCTAGAATACGAACACCCCACATATCAATCGCAGTGCTATATAACGATGGTTTTGTATCCGATTGCTTATAGATAACCAGCTATAAAATTTTGGTGCTGTTAATTTATAAGTTGTCATTGATTAGCAAAAACAACTTTTGCTGTATTATCGATGGCTTTTCTTACTGCAGCTAGTTGTAATAAAATTTCCGCACAGTCACTGGTCATTTCTTTAATGGCGCGCACATGCCCTTCAATACGTGCTAGCCGATTCACGACTTTCTTACGTTGTTTATGTTCATGATGTGGATGATTTTGACACATAATACTCTATTCCTCCTTAACCCCCTGGGGAGGATGGTTTTATGTAAAAAGAGGGAGAACTTTTATAGAGTTCTCCGTAAAACAACAATTACTTTGTTAATGCTTGACGCAATGTCTCAATATTTTTTTCCATTAGGGTGAAATAATTTTCGTTATTTTGAAGATCTTCATCGGTTAATACACTTAAGTTATGCAGCGTCAGTGATTTAGCCCCAAGCTCTTCTTGGATTATTTCTGTTAGTTTTGATGATATATTTTGTTCAAATAATACATACTGGATATTGCGCTCTTTTGCCATTTTGACAAGCTCGACAAGCTCAGCTTGAGAAGGTTCATCTTGAGAGTTTAGACCAGCGATGGCTACTTGCTCTAAATTATAGGTACCTGCAATATAGCCAAATGCTGCATGTGAAACAAAGAAGGTGTTATTTGATACACTTGTAGTCATTTCTTCAAAAGCAGTATCTAAGCTTTCCAATTCAGTGACTAACTGTGTGTAGTTATCTTCAAAAACAGCAGCTTGTTCAGGCATTTCATCAACTAAAGTATCTTTAATCGCTAAGGCTAAGTCTTTTGAAATGTCTGTAGATAGCCAAACATGTGGGTCTAATTCACCGTGACCATGACCTTCCTGGCCCGTTTCTTCTTTAACCGATTCATCCTCATGTGAATCGGTGTTTGACTCTTCTGAATGCTCTGCGTGTTCCTCAGCTGTTTCGCCTTCATGTGAATCAACTTCGCCTGTACTAATAGCTAATTTCTCGTCTGAAACATTGTCCGTCGTTGCAATAAATTGTACGTCTTCATTTGCTAATGTTTCCTTCGCATTCTCTACAAAGCCCTCTAAACCGAGACCAATATAAAAGAGAACATCTGCATTGGCAAAATCAATCATGTCTTTTTGAGTTGGCTCAAATGAATGCTCATTTGCACCAGGTGGGTAAGCCGATTCAACATCTACATATTCACCACCGATAACCTCAGTGAAGTAAGTAAGCGGATAAACTGTTGTATATACTTTTACTTTTTCCGTAGTATTCTCAGTTGTTTGTTTGTCTTCTTCATTATTCCCGCAGGCTGCTAGTAATAAGCCACTTGTTACTAGAAGGGGAGCTAACCATTTTTTCATGCCGTTCTAATTCCTTTCAAATCGTAATGATTACGTTTAATGTATGTAAATATACAGTAAAGAAGAAATGCTGACAAGCAAAAAAATTTAGATTAATTATTTGGTCACAAATTAAATTAAATTTATTGATTTTAATTTTCCTCCATACTTTCTCCACATTTTGTTTTTATAATCATAATTATTCGCTGAAATACCCAACTTAATAAAGTGGATAGATTAGTAGTATTGCTAAAGAGATGGTCAGTCTTTAACAATTATTTTTTTGTACATGTACTTTAGTGTGCTAGTGTATTAGTGAGTGAAATTATATTATGAGATTAGGAGTTTTGATATGAAAAAAATTAAAACATTATTAGTAGGTCTAGCTGCAACAGCAACAATCTTAGCGGCTTGTAGCGATACAGAGGAATCGACTTCTTCGAGTAAAACAGAAGAGAAGGAAGTATTAATTATTGGGATTGATGATAAATTTGCCCCAATGGGATTCAGAGATGAAACCAATGAGATTGTGGGCTTTGATATTGATTATGCACGTGCTGCTGCAGATCAAATGGGAGTTGAGGTAGAATTTCAACCAATTGATTGGAAAACTAAAGAAGTAGAACTTGCAAGTAGTCGTATCGATTTAATTTGGAATGGTTATACGATTACAGATGAACGTAGGGAGAAAGTGTTATTCACGGAACCTTATTTAGAAAATGCTCAAGTTGTAATGACGCTGAAAGATTCTGAACTTGCATCAATTGAAGACTTAGCAGGAAAAGATGTAGGGATTCAAGCCTTATCTTCGGCTGTAGATGCAATTAACGCGCATTCTGTTAAAGACGAAATTGCTTCTTTATCTGAATACGGTGATAACGTATTAGCATTAACAGATTTAAAGGCAGGCCGTACACAGGCGGTTATTATTGATTCAGTCGTTGGCGAATATTACATGACTCAGGAGCCAGACACATTCAAAATTTTAGATGATGCCTTAGCGCCAGAGCAGTACGGAGTTGGTGTGAAAAAAGGGAATGAGAAACTTTTAGAAGAGTTACAAGCAGCGTTAGACATGATGAATGAAAACGGTATTGCAGCTAAAATTTCAGAGAAATGGTTTGGCGAAGACCGCATTTTAAAATAATGACAAAAGGTAAGAGCTTCATTTAAAAAGCTCTTATCTTTTTCTGTTCATGATAGAGAGGGAGTGTAAGTAATGGATTTTCAAACCGTTGTCCTTCCAATGTTAGAAGGCGCAAAAATGACCGTTTTACTATTTATAATCGCCATTATACTTGCTGTTCCACTCGGTTTCTTACTCACATTAGCAGTTCAAAGTAAATGGAAAGCAGTTGTAGCGTTAGCAAGTACGTATATATATGTCATGCGTGGTACACCGCTGCTTTTACAATTACTTATCATTTGTTTTGGTCTGCCGATGATTCCAGGTATTGGTGAATACCTTGTACTAGACCGATTTGTCGCAGCATGTATTGGTTTCATTTTAAATTACGCAGCATATTTTGCGGAAATTTTTAGAGGTGGTTTACTATCGATTGATAAAGGGCAGTACGAGGCTGCACAAGTACTAGGATTAAATAAATTTCAAACGATGACAAAAATTATTATCCCACAAATGATTCGTGTCGCATTACCAGCTATATCGAATGAATCTGTCACATTAGTGAAAGATACAGCACTTCTATATGCAGTAGCAATACCGGAGCTGTTACACTTTGCGCAAACAGCCGTCAATCGTGACTTTACGATTATACCTTATTTTGTGGCCGGTGTGATTTATTTACTGATGACGTTACTACTAACATGGTTCTTTAAAGGCTTAGAAAAAAGATTCAAATATGAATAGAGGTGTGTACATTGATTGAGGTTAAAAATTTAGCAAAAGCATTTGGTGTATCAAAAGTACTTCAGGATATTTCTTTTTTTGCAAAAAAAAATGAAGTGATTGCTATTCTTGGTCCCTCGGGTTCAGGAAAAAGTACATTACTTAGAAGCTTAGTCAACTTAGAACGTATTGATTTCGGTGACATAATTATTGATGGGCAGACTTTAGTGAAGAATGGGGTATATACAACACCACAAACAAGGAAACAAATCACAGCTAAAATGGGTATGGTATTTCAAAATTTCAACTTGTTTCCGCATTTAACAGTGCGTGAAAATCTAGAAATAACTCCGAAGCAATTAAAATTATACACAAAAGAGGCTATTCAAAAACAAAGTGAAGAGCTTTTACAAAAGGTTGGATTATTAGAAAAGGCGAATGAATATCCAGCCAAGCTATCTGGTGGGCAAAAACAGCGTGTAGCGATTGCAAGGGCACTAATGTTAAAACCCGAAATTTTGTTGTTTGATGAGCCGACTTCGGCCCTTGATCCTGAATTAACAGGTGAAGTATTAAAGGTTATGAAAGAATTAGCGCATGAAAATATGACAATGCTAGTTGTGACACATGAAATGGGCTTTGCACGAGAGGTTGCAGATAGAATTGTGTTTATGGATAACGGCGAAATCGTCGAAACGGCAACACCATTGGAATTTTTTCAAAATCCACAAACTAGACGTGCACAAATATTTTTACAGAATCATTTTAATTAATTTTAATTTCTTGCGGATATTTAGTATGAATAGAGACAGTAAGGGTGCCAATTAAATGGTGTTCTTACTGTTTTTATTATTGGGGCAATTCTTTACATAAAAATGTTTTGCAGATACAAATGGCTTATTTCCACATGCTAGTCTATCCATTATTGTGCATGAAGTTAAGTTACGAAGGAAATTTTATAATCGATTCCGAACAGAATATTATGTAAGTATCCAACGAGTTATAGCTTTATTATTTTCAGATTCTCTACTGTAAACTTAAAAATGAACATATATTTATTTATAATTACCGTAAAAATTTACAATAAGAGGTGGTCCCCTGTATTTATTAAAAAAGGTTTAGCACTAATTATAGGTAGTATTTTTCCATCTTTAGGTATAAATTTGTTTTTAGTACCACATAAAATATTAGATGGAGGAACAGTTGGTATCGGATTAATAGCAAACTACTTATGGGGTTTTAATATAGGTTTAACAGTAATTATATTAAGCATTCCAATCTTTATCTACGCATGGTTTCATTATAGAAACTTTTTTTATAATAGTTTGCATGGAATGATTCTGTCTGCATTTTTTATTAATTTTCTAGCACCAGTTAATAATCTAATTAAAATCGAAGCGTTCTACAGTTCTATATTAGGTGGCATCTTTGTAGGAATTGGAATTGGATTAATGTTACATTTTCAGACAAGTACTGGGGGCACGGATTTTATTGCTCAGTTTTTATGTGATAGGACAGGTATAAATGTGGGCATTTATATCTTGTTTATTGATTCCATTGTTATAATTGTTGGTGGATTATTATTATCTTCAGAAACATTTTATCTCTCCATTATAACTATACTTTTTATTGGTGTAACCACAAGTCTTATTACAAGTAGAAAAGGGCATTTAGTAGCTCACTAATGAGTATTTATGGAGAGGTATAATTCATTTTATAAAGTTATCAAATTTTGGCCTTGCAGCTTGTTTACATTTACTCCGTTATCGTGATAATATCTAGGCTTCTCCATTTATAATGATTGGTAAAAATATTCATTCCCCTATTATAAAATAGGTAAAAGAATATGACCCAGAAATTTCAGAAGCCGTAGAAAAAGCGTTAACTGAACAGGGTATAAATCTTGTAAAAGGGGCAACTTTTGAGCGTGTGGAACAGTAGATAATCGTACCTTATCAACTTTAACTGATTGATGTAAGTAAATTGATAAACTATTAAAGTCGAGTGGCAAGTGATTCATTTCAAGATGGAGAACTAAAAAAGGTTTATGTAACAGTAGATGGCAGGAAAAAAGTTGTGGAATCAGAGCAGTTACTTGTTGCAACAGGAAGAAAACCAAATACGGACTCTTTAAATTTAAGTGCAGCAGGTGTAGAAGTCG
Organism: Solibacillus isronensis; assembly: GCF_900168685.1. Lineage (NCBI taxonomy): Bacteria > Bacillati > Bacillota > Bacilli > Caryophanales > Caryophanaceae > Solibacillus > Solibacillus isronensis. Next base: position 260,161 of record NZ_FVZN01000012.1, read on the forward strand.
GAAAACGAAAAGAAATATTGATAAATGATTATGCCAGAACAAGTAATGAAAAGGTTTATGCAGCAGGCGATGTAACATTAGGACCTCAATTTGTGTATGTAGCAGCCTATGAAGGTGGAATTGTTGCCGAAAATGCAATTGGTGGATTAAATAAAAAATCAGATTTATCGGTTGTTCCTGGAGTTACATTTACAAATCCATCTATTGCAACCGTTGGTTTAACGTAAGAAAAAGCAAAAGAAAAAGGCTATAAAGTAAAAACCTCTGTATTGCCCTTAGATGCGGTTCCAAGAGCGATAGTAAATCGTGAAACAACAGGTGTTTTCAAGCTTGTGGCAGATGCAAAAACATTAAAAGTGCTAGGGGTTCATATTGTATCTGAAAATGCAGGTGATGTGATTTATGCAGCGACTTTAGCCGTTAAGTTTGGGTTAACTGTAGAAGATTTAAAAGAAAGCCTTGCACCATATTTAACAATGGCAGAAGGCTTAAAATTAGCTGCCCTAACTTTTGATAAAGATGTATCCAAATTATCTTGTTGTGCAGGGTAAATGTGAATGAATATGTTGTATTTGGATAAAAAATTGCTCAAATAGGAAGGTAAACCTGCTTTGAGCAATTTTTTACAGAATAGATGTTTTTAAGCAACACTTCTACATGCTTCTGCGCATTTAAAGCAGGCATCAGCACATTTTTGACAGTGATCATGATTATGTTTTTTACATTCATTCCCACAAGCCTCGCAAATAGTAGCACACACAGAAGCTAATTCAGAAACAAAGGGTGTACCTCTTGAGATTGCTTGTTCAAGGTAAGCACAAATATCAGCACATTCTCTATCCAACCGAATACACTCTGCCATCATTTTAATATCGTCTTCTTTTAAACATGCATCATAACAATGATTACACTCTGTCATACATTCATGTAAAGTTTGTAATAGTTGTTGATACTGTTCATGCGCCATTAATAAAACCTCCATTTTAGTGATTATTTTTGGTTACATAATATAATTTCCCCATTAATTATTAATATAAACTGAAATAATTAAAACTCCATAAAAACTGCATATATTTAAGTAAGTGTCTAGTATTGTTCACAAGCTACGACGCAAGCATCACATGCATCAATACAGGATTGATATTGCTGAACGGAAGATCCTACAGCTTCTACTATTTCAGCACTTCCTTTCAGGTCTACTGTGTTTTGTTTTCTTGTTTTAAATTCATCGATAAAAGTTAGTTCAATCAAAGAATCATGAAAAACGCAGTTTTGTAAAAGAAATGATTGGTGTTTGGTGTTTCGAAGAGTTGGTTTGATATTTTGGAACATAAGAACGGAATTTTTGAGCCTGAGCGGATAATTAGGGTAACATTAAAAAAGAAAGATTCCGATCCAAATAGTAAATCCTATTCTCACCGGATGGCTCTTTATCGTCTTACTGAGGAAGCTACCCCAATATTAATCTATAAGGCATGGGGAGCATCAAATATGAATTTACCTTCAAATGAGTTAGCTGTAAAGATTATTCGTTATATGTTAAATGTACCTGGAGGGGAGCTTCCAACTAAAGATGATAAATTTCATATATTTGTTGATTAATTAATATAAAGCTTTTTAGAAAAGACCACTTCAAACGACTAAATAGTTGTTTGAAGTGGTCTTTTTTAATATCTAAATAAAAAATATGTCGGTTACTTCAATACGTTGTTATTACAAGGTTTCTTTATAAAGGTTGCGCATTTTTCTCGAACTTTCTTACAAATGATCAATCTTTATTTCATCAATTCAACAATAGTGCCATTTCCTATGGACGGGTTCTTAAATAGGATTCTAGCGCATTTAAAGCATGAACTCTATCAGAATTGGCCATATTAATATATAGAGAGGTAGTTTTAATATCGGTATGACCTAATAAATCCCTCAGAATTGTTGCCTCGCCTCCATTTTTTATAAACGCTACCGAAAACGAATGGCGCAGCTTATGTGGATATACACCATTCGGAAAATAAGAACTAGTGTATTTTTCTACAAACATTTGAATTGTTCGTATGCTGATTGCCTTTGCTGGTTTTCGATACGTTACAAAAAGGAAAGGGCACATTTCGGCTTGGGGATAACGTGTATTTCGAATTGCTATGTATTCCAGCAAACGGTTAAAGGCAGAATCAATAATGTAAATTGTATCTTTTTTATTGCCTTTTCGGGTGACTTTAACAGTTTGAGCGCTATAATTAATATCCGCCATAGTGATACGAGCAAGTTCTCCTACACGCATTCCTGTGGCCAATAAAATAGCTATAATTGCAATATCACGCTCACAATCACGTTTGAATAAAGAAATCTGTTGGGGCACTTCTAATTTTGCTAAATATCCATCCGGTCCATCATCCCCTAAGTAATCAACAAAGTCGAACAGGCGTTTACTATCTAGTATTTGCGTAGCAATTTCCGCAGCGCGGTTTGCTGATGTTTCTTTATAAACCGGAATTTTTACCTTAGCCATAATATTTTCGCTTAGGTACGTTTTACCCTGGTCATCATCACTGGTAACAGCCAAGAAGTGAAATAGGGACTTAAGAGCAGATACCATAAGTGATACCGAACGCATTTCACGTACTCGACTGCTAGTTTCATGCTTTTTCGAAATATCCTCATTTGATACATGTTCTATAAAATATTCAATATCCTTTTTTCTTATTTGGGATAGGTGCTCTAAAGTTATTTCTTTAATATCTGGTGCATCAGCAATTCCTTCTTTAAGTAGCCATTCAAAGAATATTTTGTATCTATATAAGTATTGGTGAATCGTTCTGAAAGAAATCTGTTCTTTATTTTTCTCTATACGGAAATCACGTATATAAAAGGGAAGTTCTTTAGTAAGCTTATCCGTATATTCTAAGATCTTTAGATCATCGGGAGATAGTGTAGCCATATAATCACTCCTTCAGGGAATTTTCGTAATCATGGAAAATGTCCATATTTTTAGCCACAGCTAATTCAAGTGCATCTCGCTTTACGGTTTCAGTGTATTTATCATCGGTAATAATACCCTCAATTTCATTGCAAATTAAAAGCGCAGACTTCTCAAATTCATTTTCTGACTCTACAGGGTCTATTAGTATTAACTTGCTTAAAAAATCGTTTGTGACAGCAGGGGAGCAGTTATAACGCATCATATGTTCGAATAAATAACTTAAATTATCCATATTTGATAATTGTAATTCTTCAGTTGTGAAGTTTTCTGGATATGTTAATCCTAAATACATAATTAATTCTTCATGTAGCGTTGAATCAAGGTCTAATACACTTTCTTTTGCCGCAGCTTTTATTAGTGATTGTTTTAATAAATCAAATGCCAATGTATAGGGGATTCGGGCATTAAATTGGTAAGCAAAATTAAAGTGTACCGCACACTCCGTAGTAATTAAAAAATCGCCTAAATAGTTGCGTTCTTTCAGGCGACCTTTACTATCATAAAAATAAGAATATACATGGCCACGTATCCCAACACCATGCTGTAAATAATAAAGGGAATCATATAAACTTTGACCACGATAATCAACTTTCATTTTTTTCATAATAAAACCTCCGTATAGTAGGGATATTGCGCAAAATAATTAGTTCCTTGTATCATTTCCGTACGCAACAGGGTAGGGCAGTGATAGTTAACTAAATGACTATAAATGCGAACACTTATTCGCAAAATACATTTTTAACGAAAAAGTGTTCGGTTTTATTCACTACCAATATCCCCCTAATTCAGTAATTTAAGATTCGAGCTAAAAAATACATCTATATAGCTATTAAAGGGGACAGAACGCAGCTCACTAGAATCACCATACCATTCAAATAACTTAATTGATTCTAAAAAGGGGTAAAGATTACTTTCGTTATTTAATAGCTCCATTACTAATTGATTTTTAGCTTTCTTACGGTTTGAATCAGAACTTTCATTTAAAATAATTGTCCTAACAATACCTAATAAAAGGTCGGTTACTTCAATACCGTAGGTTGCTTTTTTAGGCAAATATGAAACACTATTAACTTTAAAATTTTCCCCACGATAAATTGATTGAATGTTTAACTGCCTTAGCATATCAACCTTCAAATCATAATTTTTAGCTTCGTATGTACGGTCGTGCTCAATAAAAACATCTGCATTTACGAAAGTGTTTTTTCCATATTTCCTGATTAATCCGTAGACTACACGCTCTGGAAACTTTGTATAAATAGTACGATCTACTATATCGGAAATAATTGGTTTAATTGGTTTTGAATTAAATTCAACCTTATTAATATCGTATGAAATAACATTCATCTTCATTAAATGATGATGCGAGAGTACATCTGATAATAATATTTTAATGCTATCCCGTATTGCCGTATGTCCCCCATAACTAGTCCAATGAATGCCAGCATTTTTGATGATTTTGTCCAACTTTTCTTGATGATGCAAATAGTAATCTTGAGGAAATAAAATTGCGCCCATCAAATGAAGGGTTTCATTTGCCTTACCACTTTCATCAAAGTAAATATTAACAGTATGGTTTTTTTCGTTATTCATAAAATTCCTCCACTACTTGAAAAATTCAAGCATGATTGGTATAATTCATTTATATTGAATCATATTAAATTACATATGTTATTTTATGAACTGCTCTTGCAGTTTTCCGAATAACATTTATGAGATACTATTGGCTGCTCTTGCAGCCTGTGGTATCTTTTTTTATTTTACCATAATATACCTATACTATCTATTACTTTTTCGTGAAATTGGTATTTTGCGAAAAAGTTATGATGTTGTGAGCCCCCTGTTAGAATTTAAATTTTTGATTATAAAATCTATACTTGTACATGGACACAAAGTTAGTACCGTTTTGGACAAAAATCTCTTGTCGTTGAATTTTTGAAATTGGAAAGCCTAATTTATCATTGCCTAAAATTCACTATGATTAAAAAGACAAGAAAGTCTTGTCCTTCTACAACACTTTGTTAATCAATCCGAACAAATCATCATTAATTTTATAGATTCCGCACGCAGTTAAAAAAGCGCCTGCCAAAATGGCAAACGCTTATGCATTATTAGTTAAGAAATAATAAGTGTCCTTGCAATCTGCCCGACTTTCCCTTGTGATTGGGTTCATCGTTTAAAATTGCAGCTGTTATACGCCCAGTTACGGTAGCGGTATTAATGCAATAATAATGACTGTATTATAGATAATTGCAGTAAGTATGGCACTTTCCAGACTGTACAACTGCATAATATTTAACCGATCTAACTCCGGGTATAAGCCGAGAAAAAGCGCAGGATAATAGCAAATTTTTGCTAAATCATTGGCTATGGAGAACGTTGTTAAACTCCCTCTTGTCATGAGTAATTGAGGTTCGATTGGAATTTCTCCGCTACCCACACCTCATCCCCGCACTTTGGATTTAAAAGATTCTTTTCCAATCTACGTACATTTTTGAAAGGACAATTATTATCGATACACTGCTCACCCCGGCTATATTCGAATATTCTTTCATAAACAGCTGCAATCGTTATGAATTCTCTTAAATCAAAAAAACACGCAGTAAACCTATAGAATAGGTCTACTACATGCTCCGCGATAGAAAACAATTTTATATAATACGGCTATTTGCCGTATTTGCTTACAGCATAAATACTAATAAGCAAAGAAACCTAAATCATTATACCCTAAATGTAATCAAAAGATTTTTCTTCTTCCCACAAATTACTAAGCCTATTCATTCATATGCATCTGTTCCAAACTCATAATTAGATTGTAGGATGTTTTCACATAACGAGACTAAATCTAAATAGTTAAAACCTACAGCGTTTAATCTATAAAGTTCTACGAACCGACTATTTAAAAATGTAACACTGACATAATAGGGCTTCTCTCCCCTTGTGGCGTCTGCTCGCTTAAGGTTCTATGAATTGATACAAGTAAGCTTTCTGGTGATGCCAATATAGGCGCTAAATAGTAATAAAATTCATTTAAATCACTTAGTTAGAAAATTTTGTGTATAATATGGTTTTTCGTTTGTGTCAAACGCAACACCAATTCCTAATGATTCAAAGTTGGATTGAAGGATATTTTCTCTATGCCCCAAAGAGTTCATTAAGCCTTCATGGGCAAAAATACTGCTTAGTTGACCAGCTGCAATATTTTCACCTGCTGTATGAAAAGAGATATTATCCTCTTTCATACGATCAAAAGGTGATTGTCCTTCCAAATTTATATGATTAAAATATTGATTAACAGCCATATCCATACTATGTTCCCGTGCTGTTATTTTTACATGATCATCCCATGTTAAAGGTTGTAGCTTGTTTACTACTCTAGAAGAATTAGTTAAATCAAATAATTGGTATTCAAACCCTTCTACTAATAATTGGTTTCCATTTGCATAAAAATCTTTTTTATGATTTTCTAATTCTTCATTTATAATTTGAATAGCTGTTACAATATTTTCTTTATGCTTATCAAAAAAGATAGTTACATAACTATCATCAAACTTGTATAAATAATATTCACTACTTTGAATTTGATGTGATATCCTTCCTTTTTTCAAGGATGTTAACGGATTCCCAAATTGTGCCAACACCTTATCTTTTGGACTGCCAATTTTAACTTTTTGTTTAGAAGAAAGTAATTCTTGATTAGTATATAATCCTGCAACTTTATTTTCATTATCATATGCAATCATAAAATAGTTACGATACTCTTCATGATAAGTATTCCAATTTACTCCATATTCATTCATGGAAAATCTCTTGGCTTTACCAAATAGGTCTTCAACCTCCTCTCTTGAATCACCAAGCTCAATATTATAAATGGAAAGAGAGTAAGAAGTAGGTTCTGATAATTTGGGCTTTTCGATATCTGGTGAAACGAGATTGGAAGGATGTCTTTGACTGTTGGTAATTACTTGTTTGAACTCACCAAATATTTGATTTACTTCTTTGCCTAAAAAATCTAGCGCAGGCTGAATTTTAAAGCCTTCTTTCCAAACTCCAAAATTGGTGGTTATATTTTGATAAATCGTATGAATTTTTGAATCTTGAATGCCTTTTCCGTCTATAAACAGAATAATTCCAAGAATTATGAATAAAGGTAGTAATATTCGTATAAACCTCAAGATTGACCCTCCCTATTAAATTAATAGATATGAGAAATAGTAGTTGCAACTTACTACCTAAAGTAACATCTGAGAAGAAAGTAAACTGTGCAATAGTACAACGTCTAGTCTTAATTAATGGATTAAAGTATTAGTTTTTGTAGATTCCAGAGACTTTGTTGTTAATTACTCCCTATAATTTGGGTTCGATGATTTTGAAAATCTAAAGTACAGATTTAATGCTATTAAAGATAATATTAGAACTAAAAAAGTTGAAACTAAATTAAACGAGAACCCCTTCTCACCTTTCTCAACAATGTTTGGAGTTGCTAAATTCTTTTTCTCTAATTGGTAGTTAGCAATTAAATCACCGTTCTCTTCGATTATATCCAAAGTTCCATCACTATTTACACTTTTATTAACTTTCCAATTTATTGATGATGTATAAAAAATATTTTTTACAGTTCTATACTGTTCATTTTCTAATTTGAAAATTGTGCCTTTTTGAATAGTTGTTGTTTCATAATTATTAAAAGCATAGTCTAATAACTTTTCTGTATCATGGTATGCTTCATCGTCAGTACTGCTATTCAATGTTATTACAATTAAGCTTAACTTATTAGTCTCTGCAGTAGTTGCTAACGTAAAGCCTGATGCGTTTATATATCCCGTCTTTCCCCCAGTTACTTCTTTATAGGGAATTTCGCCTTTTAACAGTTTGTGATGGGTTATAAGGGTGGTATCCCATGTCTCTCCATCCCAGTCTAATTCCTTTGTACCGAATATATCCTGAAACACTTTATTTTGCATTGCATATTGTGTTATCTTTGCTAAATCTACAGCAGTTGTAACATGCTCTGAATCAAAAAGCCCATGTGGATTTTCAAAAATTGTATTATCGACTTTAACAACGTTATTTAAATAAGTGTTTATGTTATTTGAAAATTCTTCTACACTTCCACTTAGATGTTCTGCAATTGCTATGCCTGCATCATTCCCAGAGTTTATTAATAAGCCCTGTACTAACTTATTTAATGTAACTTTTTCTCCTTCTTCTAGATATACTTTTGAACCTTCAGCATTTCGTGCATTACTACTAACTGTAACCAAATCATCTAATTGACCTGTTTCAATAGCATAAATGGCTGTAGCAATTTTAGTTAAACTTGCTGGATACATTTGATTCTTAGAATTCTTTTCATATAATATTTGTCCTGAATTAGCTTCTAGAACTATTGCTGCTTCACTAACTATAGTAGGTGGTAGACTTGCACCAAACGCCTTAGTAAAATGAAAAGAATTAAATGCTAATACTGTAATGACAATAATAATAATTTTGCTCATAAATAAATTCCCCGTATCTTTCTTACTTGATGATATTGATTATTCTATAAAATTATGGAGAAATTGTGCGGTTTTATGCTGTAACATTATTTGAATAATTCCGTAATAATAGAATTTACAAATTACTACTTAGGATATAAGAATTAATGAGGAAGAATAACTCTATACAAGTGTTGTCATGACAGTTGCCTTTGTCTAGTTGATGGGTATCTATAATCCAGACCTTGCTGAAAACATGGTTTTAATTGAACTAGGAAAAATTGAGAACACCGAAGAGGAAATCAACCGAACCATATCTGTTCTTTCAAAAAATAACTTTACAGGTCAGAAGAAATGTAATGAAGTGCAAGTTGGAAATTCCCCAAATTGCACTTCGCATAGTTTATTCAGCTGGTGACAATTCACTTTCTGTAACCCACTTATGATTTGTTACTTCCTCGCCTGTTGTTGAGGTATAATCGACCATATAAACAGTTGTTTCTACTGCAGAGTCAATTGTTGCAATAGCACCTTTCATACCTTCCATGTGATCAGCATTAATCGTTGCCTCTTCACCTTGTTCTAAGGGTTGTTCTCCAATCCCTTCAAACTCTTCATGAATCACCCATTTGTGATCTGTTACAGGCTCCCCCCCATTAGCAGGAGTGTAAGATACTGTATATACAGTAGTATCAAAGGCACCTACAATTGTTGCTTCAGCACCATTCATACCCCCCATATGGTCCGCATTCATTATTGCAGTACTTCCTACCGGGTATGTTGGATTTGTTGATTCTTCCAAGCCTTCTGGGATTTCACCGGTACTAGAATGGTCCATACCTTCCATGTTATGTTCTTGCATTTCACTTGTCTGTGCATCATTATTCTGAGTTGTTTCCTCATTATTATCCCCAGCACATGCAGAAAGTGTTAAAGCTGCAGTTATGGAGATAATACCTATCATAATTTTATTCGCCATACTAATTCCTCCTTGTTCTAGCTTTAATTAGTTTGTTCCTATCAAAGGAGATTATAAACATTAATTATGCAAAAAATATGCAAAATCTTAGATTATCAATATACATATAATTTTTGTCCATACCTTTCATATGATTTCGTAAGGGTAACAACTGTACCAGATTTAAATGGATTGCTCTATTTCATCATTCGTCTTAATTTATATTCAAATTGTTTCTTAGCGAGCCCGATGAGACTTTTTGATTAATTTCAAAACTACGAAAAGAGTATTAATTGGACACTTTATATCCCCTAAGTTTCTAGCAGTAATTTAAATGCAGCCTAACATCCATTTCACACCATTCTTTTAGTTTCTTCATCGCTAATGCTAAAAATCCTCACCTCATACTGAGCCTGAAGCTAGCCATACTTATATGTAAATCTACCCAACTACTGGAGTAAATTGTGCAAAAAGTCATCCGAATCAGTCATCATCACTCGGTTCTGGATTATACGAGATGAAGCATCGATAGTAACTCGCCTGTTAATAATACAGCTTTGTTTCATTGTCATACACATAGCTTGCATAGCAAATCGGCTATCCCTAAATACAGTTATTGGTTCGCACTGTTCACAGCTGATTACCACACGAATCATAATCATACTTTGCAACTATGGCACTTTTTACATTTGTTAAGCTTATTACTAGCCATTATCCCATGTGATAACCCAAATTACTCTGAATAATACGTATACGTTACCTTTTTCTATGCTATCTGTAATATCTTAAGTCGATTTTAATTGAACCAGGCCATACGATGTATAATGTATCCTTCGTTATATTACCTGCAAAATAACTGTGATTTCATTAACCCCATTGAATGTATACAATTTACCAGTTGAATTTAAGAAGTTTCCATGCTTATCATATTGATAACGTAATAATAATTGTTCCAGTAGTCCACGTCTGCAAGCCATCAAAATAAAAACCATGCAGCTTATTTAAAACGTGATATTCTCCCATGAAAAAGCTCCGTAGAATAAACTGTATACCCGCCATAAGAACACGTGCTCTATCCAATATACAGTCAGTATTTTCTCAGAAGAATAGGTGAACCCAAGATACTTAATACCCTATCATCTATTCACTCTACTCGGCGATCACTTAATATATATGTAATGGCAGTTTGGAGTATTAATTTCATAGAGTATTAACTTGTATTTATAGCTATATTAGTAGGTTCTAAATCTATTGTTGGAACTGTTGTAATATATTCTGGATAGTTATTATGGATGATGTTATTTAAATAGTTTGTATATCTTTTTTTTGTTTCATTAATTTCTTGGTGTTTAAGAGCTAAAAAATTAATAGTGAATTTAAAGTGCTTTGCTGGCACCCAATATGTTCACATATTTGTTTTTGAGTTAGCTTAATATACGGAGAATCACTCATTTGAATTGATTCTAAGTATGTGACTAAATCGTTTTCCCATTCATGTATATGGCTATATTTTCTTTCAGAACGATTTTTTTTAAATTTGTACCATTTTGAGTAAGACTGATCAATCTGATGTTCTTCTAAGATTTGATCTATATACAGTTTATTTGGACCATTGTATCTACCTGAATATGCTGAACGAATAGATGCTTGTATTTCAGTTAATTTAAGCGGGAATTTTAATCTATTATTAAATTTATAGATAAGTTGAGTTGCTTCTACAATCGATAGTCCATCGGCATAACATGCAAGTCCAATTGTAAAGATAGTGTTGTTGCGCCCTAGTTTTCCTGAGTGCCCTTTAATGGATGTTAACGATAGAATTTTTTGAAATATACTTGACTCTAAATAGTTTGTGTAACGTTGTTTTTGATGATTTGTATACAGGCAACGTTCTAAATTATCATCCATTTTTTCAGACCAATTAATCATAGCTTCAGGTGAATAGGTTTCATTTAACTGTAGCCATACTATATTATTTTCTTTAGGCACTCTAAAAAAGCCGAAATCGTTGCAATAACGATCAGCTTCTACAGATTTAAGACTGTCTTTTAAATTTAGGGAAATACGCTTAGCTACATTAAGACTATGAAAATTACGAGTGCTTGAAATTTTAAATGGTTTATTCAACACAAAATGAACCTGGTGGCCATTAGGTGTGCGAACTACCATTGTTGGAGCACCAATGCTGTTATCGATACATGCTAATAAAATATCCTGTAATGAATAATTCAAGTTATCTATATCAAGTACAAATGTATTAATATGCTTTAGATTTTGTTCTGTGAAGCCGTATAAGCCCTTCTTAGAAGTTTCTCCATATTTTAACTTATAAGTGTTAGGTGTGAAATGAGAGAGCTTAGAAATGGCTTTAAACAACATTTCTTTTGAGTTAAAAATCTTTCCTTTACTTGAAATATCAAAGAAATCGGATTTATTTTCAACACCAAATATGATAGCGTCATTGAGATTGTCTTTTAATAGAGTTGAATAGAGTAAATCTACTTTATCTGATGTTAGCATCATATTTTCACCTTCCACTTTAGAGATAATTAAGATAATTATAATAAAGTGGATTTTGTGAAATTTGCTTCCTCTAGAAGAAAATGAAACAAATATAAAAGCACTAGAAACATTGATATAACGGGTTTTAGAGCTGTATCATTTTTTTAGAAAGGTGAACGGGTCTGGCAGAATTTTTCGGTTTTTGTTCCAGATTGCAAGAAATGAAAAAAGCGTATAAACCTTGATATAATACGGTTTTTCTCTTATATAGATAAATTTTGAATTCTAAAATGAAACAAAGTAAGGACTTAAGTCATGTACAGGATTGGCAGAAATCGAACTTTACACTATAAAATATGGTTTATAAGGTTGCTATGGGTAAAAAAAATGAAACAGGTTTCAAAAACATCTTTTTTATTTAAAAAACCGTTGATACATTGATATATATAGTTTATTAATGATTTTTTTTATTTTTAAAGTGTACAGCTTTGGCAGTAAAAAATTTTTGAAACAAAATTATAAATTTTTTTATGGTCTTATAAACTGCGTGGTATAGGGATTTTTATTTCAAAATGAAACAAAGATGTACGGGTTCGGCTAAGAAAATGAAACAAGAAAGTACGAATTCTCGTTTTTTTATTATTTTTTATTAAAAATCATAGTTAGCAATGATAAAATAAATTAATTCGGTGTCTTGTTTCATAAAAAGGTGTACGGGTTTGGCTAATAAAATGAAACAAGACAATAAGATTATTAGTACGTACTAATGTTAAATTATTTAGTTTGGCGTCTTGTTTCATTTTTATACAAAAAAGGTGTACGGGTTTGGCTAATAAAATGAAACAAGACAATAAGATTATTAGTACGTACTAATGTTAAATTATTTAGTTTGGCGTCTTGTTTCATTTTTATATATAAAAAGGTGTACGGGCTTGGCTTGAAAAATGAAACAAGGATATAAGAGCTATTTCATTTCTTATTATTTTTTATTAAAAAAATGTATATAGTAACGATGAATAAAGTGAATTCGGTGCCTTGTTTCATTTTTAGATAAAAAAGGTGTACGGGTTTGGTTAAGTTGTTTCATTTTAATGAAATATGTAGAATTTTGTTGAATTGACTATGTTTCCATTGTAAATTTTCGGTATGATAATAAGAACAAGTGAAACGTTGATTATATGAGTGAATAAATAATCTATTTACTGGAGGTGCTAAATTGGGAGATCAAAAAGAAACTAATGCGTCACTTCAAAAGTTAGCTGATTTTATAAGCACTAAAGCAGATAGTGATATCATAACTCGTCCTGCCCTGGAGAGAGTTATTCATGAGCATCAATTAGAAATAATTAACTTACTTTCTCCTATCGTTGAAATGTCAGGTAATAATGAAGCATCATTAATGAATTCAGTGTGGGAACTTCTATATGAGAAGGATTATATTTTTACTAATATGAATGCCGACTTTCAATTAATTCGGGATGTGGTAACGAGCCCGAATAATTTTAATATGCAAAATGAACTAACAAGCATATCAGAGCTTGTCGATTCGCGCGGCATTCTTAGGGGGATGGCTGAAGTTCGATTAGCAGTAAAAAAAATCACGATAAAATGAAGTCTGCCAGTCGCAACTCTGCGCCGTTTGTACTTTATGCAGAACAAAACGGTGAAACAAAGCGCATTTTTGCCAGTGCAGTTATTGATGCGACGGGGACGTGGGCAACACCGAATCCTGTTAATGCAGATAATGTTTGGACATCAGCTGAACAAAAGCTTGCTGATAAGATTTTTTACGGTATCCCAAATATTGAAACACTAAAAGAACGCTATACAGGCAAACGTATCGCTGTTATCGGAAGTGGACACTCAGCTATTAATACAATTTTAGAACTGGAAAAGCTTGAAGATGTTGAAATTACATGGGTTTTACGTAAAAAACGTGTTGAAGATGCTTATGGCGGTGAAAAAAAGGATGCCCTTGCTGCTCGTGGTGAATTAGGGAGTCGCATTCATACATTAGTTGATGAAGGAAAAGTAAAAGTCTTTACCCCATTTTATATTGAAGGACTTGAACAAACGTCAGCTGGTATTATTATTAAAGGCGAAGGCAATATTGGCGAACAACAACTTCCTGCAGTTGATGAAATCATTGCGAATACAGGAAGCCGTCCAGACTTCTCGTTCTTAAAAGAAATCCGATTATCGATTGATGCGGCTGTTGAAAGTATCGAAGCACTAGCACCACTGATTGACCCGAACGAGCATAGCTGCGGTACGGTTCGTCCACATGGTGAACTTGAATTACGTCATCCTGAAACTGGCTTTTATATTGTCGGTATGAAAAGCTACGGACGTGCGCCAACCTTCTTAATGGCGACTGGCTATGAGCAAGTTCGTTCAGTTGTCGCTTACTTAACAGGTGATCTCGAAGGAGCTCGTAAAGTAGAGCTAGACCTTCCTGAGACCGGTGTCTGTAGTTTAGATTTAAATAGTAATAGCACTTCAAATTGCTGTTAAAAAGAATCCCCTTGAAGTATAACTTTGAAAATTAAGTTTGAGCAGAAACATCTCGTCAACCTTATTTACGATAAATAAGAAGAATCCATTTTGAAAAAAGAATGATCAAACGGGTTCTTCTAAGTTTGGTCATTTTCTACCTATGTGTTCCAGAAACGCGCCCGAACATAATATAAGGTTAGCCAGATTTTCTGATTGACCTTTTTCTTTTAGGTCTTATTATAAAAGTAATTGGGGTAGAACCTAGCGCCCGTCGGACTCGATTCCGTTGCAAAACTGTTCACCCCTACTTGTATAAACATGTTTTAAGCTGGTTAGGACTAGGATTCCGTTAACAAGCGAACCTAGGATATTACAAGCAGCTCTAGGGGTTACCGACTAATTTAACATTATTAGATTCATATAATTCATTATAATTTTCTGCTCATTTCCCCAGCGATAATTTTCTCAATTTCAACTTTAAATACCGCTCAATAAAAAAATGACTCAGCAAGTTTTACCTCGCTGAGTCATCATTACTATTTAATTGCCGTAGTAATCAACAATCCCTTTATAAATCGATTGTGCATAGATTTCTACGTATTTGTCACTGATTAATTTTTGACGGTCCTCCGTATTTGTAATAAAGCCAAGCTCTACTAATACAGATGGAATTATCATATTTTTAATGACATAATAACCCATATTTTTCACACCGCGATCTTTCATGTTAGCGTTTGTCACTATTTCATTATTAATATAATTCGCTAATTTTTGATCTTCTTCATATTGGTCGCCAGTTGAAATATTGTAGTATGTCTCTGTACCTTTAGCACTCGTAGAAATAGCTGAGTTTACGTGAATACTGACATAAATTTCACCAAAGTTATTTTTCGTATATGCTACGCGTTCCTCTAATGTTGGATACGTATCACCTGTACGTGTCATATAAACTTTGGCACCTGCAGCTTCTAGTTTTTTTCTCACTAGATTTCCTACTTTTATTACAATCGCTTTTTCATTATTGCCTTCTTTAACAGTACCTGGGTCTTTACCACCATGACCTGGGTCAAGGATGATAATTCGATTTTTAATGGAACTTCCAGATTGATTGATAAGTTTTACATACGATTTGTTGACATACCCAGTTACGCCACCTACTGAAACTTTCGCCCAATAGCCTGAAATAGACTGGACAGTAAGCGTTGTCCCTTTGGCTAATGATCTTAATACTTTACCGTCTGCTGATGCAGTTTCACGCATATTTAATCCACCAACTGTAACTTTCGCAATCGTAGATGTTACAGTTCCAGAATTACCATGCGTATCAGATGGCGTCGATGGTGTCGATGTTTGTACAACCGTTGTACTTGATTTAACGATATAGCCAGGTAAACCATTGTACATCGTTAAATAGTAGCCATCGATTTCTTTATAAACAGAAAGCTTTGTGCCATTATTAATCGAGCCAATTGTTTTTGATGATGAATTTGGCTTGTAGTATAAATTTAATGTTTGATTGGCTGTGACCGATTTAGTCGCTGTTCCAATTGTATTGCCATCTTGTTCAAGGAATTTCGCATACGATTTACTAATGTAAGCGTATTGTCCTTGATAAGAAACCTTTAACCAACTTCCCTTAATTGCATAGACAGATAATTTACCACCCGTATTTACTTTGCCTAAGATATTACTGGTAGCATCTGGTTCTGTACGCACGTTTAATGCATCTGTTGTTACCGAAATTAGGCCAATTACTTTTGTTGTATCTACTTTTTCAAATTTTTGTGGAAGTGGTAAACGGTATTTATCAATATTCGCACGTGCAATGAATGAAGCAAATTGAGCGCGTGTTACAGAACTTTTTGGCATATAGTTACCATTACTACCTTTTGCAATGCCACTATAATAAACGGCCTTAATGTATGAAGCATAAGTATTAGAAGAACTAATATCATTGAAAGGCATTCCATAATCTTTAAAATCATCAGGATTGATATTAAATGCTTTCGTTAAAACATAACTCATTTCTTCACGTGTTAGTACATCATTTGGATAAAATTTCCCTGAAGTTGTTTGAAAATAGCCAAGCGTTTTCGCACGCTCTACATATGTAGAAAATTCAGTTCCTACTTTTAAATCTGTGTAAGAAGATTGGCTTACAGTTAATGGTTGTCCCCCTGCAGAAATAACAACCATTTTTGCAGCTTGTGCACGCGTTACACTCATGTTGGGTTTGTAGTACGTTTTGCCCTTTTCCTGATATCCTTTAATCGCTCCAAGGCTAATTAAATACTGGATCTCGTCGTAAGTGTCATCGGTTGTCGCAACATCTTCAAATACAACTTTTGCTGATGTCGGTGTAACAGCAAGAGTACAAGCGAGGAAAATTGCAACAACCAATGTAATCAATTTTTGATTCATTGTTCTATATTCCTTTCTTTAGCTGTTCCTTTATTATTGTATAAAAGTTATTGGAAATTTTATAGAGATTATCGGGGGAGAAACATCAAATTTCTGTTACAGTCTAGTTACAAAAACATTACATTCGGTTTATTTTGTCTAATTTCGGGAAAACAAATAAATTTCATTACACCAACACTTGATTCTTAATAATAATATTAGCCTAAACCCTTCTGTAAAAATTGCAAAAGCAACTCAGAAGCCTGACCATTTACTCGTACACTTTGATAAATCTCGAAAAGTCCTATATAGCTTTACATAAAAACTGTAAAAACTATATTCAAAGGAAAACCCAAGAAATGATTGTTTTCACAGCATTTCTTGGGTTTTTTCCCAAACTTTCATTCGGAAACTTTATTTAAAATTAATTTTTATACTTTATAGATCTTATTGTACGTATTTTTTATTCTTTAACTCTCAATAACCTTAAACTGTTAAGCGTTACAAGTAGTGTTGCCCCTATATCAGCAAATATTGCGATCCAGACGATTCGGCACCACAAGCAGAGTTGCACCACACCATAAAGTAAACCAGTCCAACCAAGTCTTAAAAGACTTAATAATAAACTCAGCTAAAAGATTACACTAGTACCAGAAGAAGACATTTTATTTAAAAAGATTTGACAGCGCGCTAAAAGTTTCATTTTCTAACATAATATATATTCCTAATCCTATAAAAACAATTGGAATTATCCATCGGCCGTATTTCTCAAGTGTTTCAGAAACATATCTGAATCTTGCTAGACGATAGCCGATAAAACACCAGACACCAACCATTATAAAGAAAGTAACAACTGTAATGACTAGTTGGTTGGAATTTAAAGTAGAAAAGAACGGAACATAAATGCCAATATTGTCTCCACCATTAGCAAATGTGATAAAGGCTACACTTAAATAGAACTTATTAAATTTGTTTAAACTAGAAAGAATATCCCCTTCGTCTTCATCTTCACCTTTTATAAAAAGTTTAACTCCTAAATAGATTGGAATTAGTCCTAGTAAACCTACCCACTGTTCAGGAATGAGTGTTACACCAAATGTTGCTAAAAGACTGATTAAAACTAAAAGTGCAAAACCAAGGTATTGCCCAATGACTATATCTCTAGGGTAAATACGGTTGCCTTTCGGCTGCATGTTAACCGTTCGGCCGTTACTTACTTTAGCTTGCGTCCTTGCCTGAGAGAACAGCAACATCAAGACAAAAATATCATCAAGATTGGTTACTATAAAAGATCCTAAAGCAGAGAGAATGGTTAAAATTAAATTCATTTGTGTTAACTCCTTCATATATTTATAAATAATCAAACAAACGATTGAATATATTTTCATAGATATTAACCTGTTTTCAGATTATTTTTCATCTAAATATTTCAATTAGATCTTTAAAACTCTAATGTACGACTGGAGCAATTTTCTCAAATATCCAATGAAGTAGAAAATGTTCCCACAAAGAAGAAAAGAATAATTGGTCGATCTTCAGTCGCACTTACAACATGTAATAAGTCAGCTGTATCTATATAGATAAAAATACCTACTATAATGGATAGAGCAATGGAAAGGAGACTGTTATTTACCGTAAAAAATTGAGTTAAAGACAAGGCTATAATCGCACCCCATAGCGTTGATATTGCCAATAAGAAAGCTGCCCGATTGGCTTCTTCTTGCTTCCCAAGCTTGTAAATACGATAGAAGAAATCGTTAAACCATTTGGGATTTTATGTAGTAAAACACCAATCAATACAACAAATCCGATTCTTTCATCTATTATAAAACTGGCCACAATTGATATTCCATCAAAAAACGTGTGAATCAACATTCCTAATAAGGCACCAAGGGTTGCACTTTTAGAGTGAGAATGTTTATGGGTTTCTTTTCCGAAATAAAAATATGGAGCAAGAAAATGTTGAAAGAGAAAAATTAACCCAAATCCAATAACAATTTATATAGCACTTGATTCAGCATTTCTAATGCTTCTGCTTCTGGTAAAATCCATAATTGCAATATTGAAAAGTATTTTCCCGCACTCAAAGACATTAATCCATTCAAGCCTCTTCTAGACCAGTTTTTTTAAGAAAGATCACAAAGCCACCCAAGACAATTGCAAAAGCTGCGGTTAAAACATAGAACAAAATATCCATTAGCCCTCACGCCATTAATAAAAAGTTCAACCTGCACTTATAAAAAGTGCAGGTTTGACTGGTATTTACATTACTGGTTTTTATTGAGCATGTGAATAGCATGTCCCATCACGCCTTCAGCTGCTTCCATGAGTGGTTCAGGTAAGGTTGGGTGTGCATGAATTGTAAGGCTAAGATCTTCTGCAGTTGCCCCTAGCTCAATTGCAAAAACTGCTTCAGCAATAAGAGATGATACTTCTGGCCCTACCATTTGTACACCTAACACCCGATTAGATTTTTTATCCGCCACAACTTGTACAAAACCATCGGCATCAGAAACAGATAAAGCTCTGCCGTTAGCTTGGAATGGAAAACGACTAGAAACTGTTTCATATCCCCTTTCCTTCGCTTCCTTCTCGGTTAAACCTGTATAAGCTACTTCCGGATCACTGAAAATAACAAAAGGCATTGCCTGAAAATCAATCACGCTATTTTGCCCACTTATTACCTCTGCAGCTATCTTTCCTTCATAACTAGCTTTATGAGCAAGGAGGTAACCGCCCGCACAGTCTCCGATGGCATAAACATGTTCAATATTTGTTTGGCACTTATCATTTATTTTAATAAAACCTCGTTGGTCTAATTCAACCCCGATATTTTCCAATCCAATTTTCCCTGTATTCGGTTTTCTTCCAATGGAAACTAAGCAATAATCCCCTTGGATTCTCTCTTCCTTTCCATTAACCTGAAACTGAACGTTTACTTCATCGCCTGTATTTTCTCCGCCTTGGACTAAAGCATTCGTTATAACTGTAATTCCAAGTTCCTTTAAATGACGTTTTACTACATTTGTAAGCATAGAATCAGTACCTGGAAGAATTGTATCTGACCCCTCAAGAATCGTTACTTTAGACCCGAATTTAGCATAAGCAGTTCCCAACTCCAAACCGATATAACCGCCACCTACTACAACTAAATGTTTTGGCACTTCTTGAAGCATCAATGCCTCAGTTGAAGAGATGATTCTTTTTCTATCAAAGGGCATACTTTTTAATTCCGTAGGTAAAGATCCTATCGCTAGAATTAAGTCTTTGTATGAAAAGAATTGTTCTTCGTTACCAATTTTAATTTTGGCAACATAGGGTTCAGTAAGATAAGCTTCCCCACTAATGACTTCTACTCCATTGCCTTTCAGTAAAGTCTGAACTCCATTCGTTAGTTTATTCACAATACCGTCCTTCCACTTCACTACTTCTGGCATCTCTACTTCAACTTCACCAGAAACCTTTATTCCCATTGAGTTGGCATGTTTTATGTGTTTCACTCGTTCAGAAGCACTAATAAGAGCTTTTGAAGGTATACATCCACGGTTAAGGCAAACCCCTCCTAATTCTGCCTTATCCACCAAAACCACTTTTTTCCCTAACTGAGCAGCACGTATAGCAGCTACATAACCTCCTGATCCTGCACCTATAACTAACAAATCTACATCCTTTTTTCCTTCAACAGTCATTTTAGTTTCCTCCTTCAATCTTATAAAAAAGAAAATAATTATTTTAATAAAAAAATTACCAATAATTGATGTTTTACTTATACCCAATATTTCTATCTTTAATTAGGCTGGAAATATAGAAGGTAGCCTATTAATGAAATTCATCTTTTGGAAAAGGGCTTTCCAATCTGTCTGGAAAGCCCTTTTTAGCCATTTTCCCGTTATTCTTTCACTCTCATTAGTCTTAAACTATTTAGCGCTACCAAAAGCGTTGCCCCCATATCTGATAGGATTGCAATCCAGAGCGTTAACCAACCTGGGATTACCAATAATAAGGCAATCAGTTTAATAGCAATTGCAAAAGTAATGTTAGCTTTAATTATATTCAGAGCTTTTCGGCTAAGTTTTACAGTGAATGGAAGTTTTCTTAAATCGTCTCCCATTAGAGCGACGTCTGCTGTTTCTAGAGCTGTATCTGTACCAGCTCCACCCATTGCAATTCCAACTGTGGAAGCTGCTAACGCAGGCGCATCATTGACACCATCTCCAACCATGGCTACATTTCCGTACTCCGACCTTAATTGTTTAATATAGTCTAATTTATCTTGAGGCATCAATTCAGCTTGAATTTCTGATACTCCGACATGGTGACCAATTGCATTCGCAGTACCTTTGTTATCACCAGTAAGCATAATTGTTTTTTTGATTCCAAGTTGATGTAACTTTTCAATAATTTCTTTACTTGATTCTCGAACCTCATCAGCGACTGCAATAAATCCAAGTATTTCTTTTTCGGTTCCAATAATCATGGCTGTTTTACCTTGATTTTGAAGCGTAGTAACATTTTTTTCTAAGTCTTTATTGAAATCGGTAGTCAATAATTCCTTAAATAGTTTCGGGCTACCGATATAATAAGTCGTCCCGTTTACAATCCCTTTTATACCTTTACCTGTAATAGAAGAGAAATCCTCTACTAGTACGTCAGAATAAGAAATATTTTCTTCTTCTGCTTTTTTCATGATAGCTGAAGCAAGAGGATGCTGAGAACGATACTCCAATGCAGTAATGATGGATAGTAATTCTTTTTCATTTATCTGTTTGTTCAACACATTATAATCAGTTACAGCTGGGACCCCTTTTGTTAAGGTACCTGTTTTATCAAAGGCAATAGCCTTTAAAGCACCAATTTCTTCTAAATACACTCCGCCCTTCACAAGGACACCTTTTTTTGCAGCATTTCCAATCGCTGAAACAATAGAAATAGGAGTCGATATAACCAACGCACAAGGACAACCAACAACAAGAACAGCTAATCCTTGGTAAACCCATGTTTCCCAACTGCCATCAAAAAATAAAGGCGGGACTATAGCAACTAATGCTGCAATGATCATAATGATTGGTGTATAATACTTCGCGAATTTATCGACAAATGCTTGCGAAGGAGCACGTTCTCCTTGTGCTTCCTCTACAAGATGAATAATTTTAGAAATCGTTGTATCTTCTACGAGTTTCGTTATTTTTACTTCAAGTAAACCTTCTTCATTTAAGGTACCTGCAAATACTTCATCATCAACAATTTTTTCAACAGGGACTGATTCGCCTGTAATAGCTGCTTGGTTAACGGCAGAGTAGCCACTTACGACAACACCATCCATCGCAATCTTTTGACCAGGTTTTACAATCATGATATCGCCAACAGCAATATCATCGACATGAATCATTATTTCTTGTCCATTACGTCTAACGAGTGCCTCTTTAGGAGCGATGTCCATTAATGAACGAATCGATTGTCTAGCTTTATCCATAGAAAATCGTTCCAGAGCTTCACTAATCGCAAAGAGTATGACAACAAGGGAAACTTCAGCCCATTCTCCTATAATGGCACCACCTATAACAGCTACTGTCATAAGGGTTTTCATGTCAAAGTCAAAATGAATCAAGTTTTGTAAACCGACTTTAAAGAGTGATAATCCTCCGATTACCATAGATGCTACAAATAATAATATAGTAACAATGTTCTCATCCCCATTAACAGATGAGGAAAGGTAACCAAAGACAAGAAATAAGACTGAATAGAGTAAAGTACTGTGTTTTTTATAGAACGGTACTTTTTCTTCTTTTTTAACCTCTTTCACCTCTTGATTAGCTTGTCGTACAGGCTTTTCAGGAGCAACTTTAAGATTTTCAAAAGCTCCTGCCTTTTCAAGTTCTTCAATCGTTGCATTACCGTAAACAGCAATTTTAGATGCACCAAAATTTACTTTTGCATCCCCAACTCCAGGGAGTTGTTTTACATTATTTTCAAACTTCCCTGCACAACTTGCACAGGTAAATCCTTCAACACGGTATACGTTTTTGTCCTCTGTAACCTCTTGTTTAGCTTCTCTTCTTGGTTTTTCAGGGGACACTTTAAGATTTTCAAATGCACCCGCTTTTTCTAATTCTTCTATCGTTGCATCACCATAAACAGATATCTTAGATGCTCCAAAATTCACTTTTGCTTCCTGTACTCCTGGAAGTTTTTTAACATTTTTCTCAAACTTTCCTGCACAGTTTGCACATGAAAATCCTTCGACACGGTATACATTTTTATCTTTTTCTAATGGTTTTGCTTCAGACAATTTTAACAACCTCCTTCTGGTGTGCAAATGCAACCTTTATAAGTTGCTTTACATGATCATCATCTAATGAATAGTAGACCAACTTACCTTCTTTTCGATATTTAGCTAATCCCAGATTTTTAAGTAACCTTAGATGATGAGATGTGGTAGCTGTTGTAGCACCAACAATATTCGCTACATCACAAACACACAATTCATCTTCTAAAGAGAGAGCATATGCAATCTTAATCCTCGTGTCATCCGATAATGCTTTGAAAATTTTGGCTACCTCCAAAGGATTTTGTTGGTGCAGTTCATTTTTACCTCTCTTGACTTTCTCTTCATCTATACACGTAACTTCACATGCTTCATTTCGCAAAATTTCCCACCTCTTTTCATTCAAATGTTTATTTGAATATTATTATAAGAAAGTTAAAACAAAAAGTCAAATATATGTTTGAATATATATATAAAGTGTTTTCTTTAGTCTGCGGTAATTAATTATCCTTATAACAAGTGGATTAAGGGAATGCATGCCGTAAAAACAATAAGAGCTGTGCTATAAAAAGCCCAATTTCTCTCTTTATTAGAGAAAATGGGCTTTGTGACTCTCCTTTTATATTTAGAGATCTACTTATCAAACCGACTTCAGTGATTGTGGAATTCCACCTTGTTCTGCTAAAGGCGAACTTTATTATAGTTTTTGTTTAACATTCTTTAGCACTACTTTGCTGTGGGGAATACTTGGCATGCTCACTATGCTATAACTTAAATCCTGGTTAGGAACTTCATATTCCATTTGGTTGACTAGATATTCGAGACTTACTTTCATGATTTGAATGGTGACCCACTCTCCAGCACAGCGATGACCCATAAAGTAATCACCACCACCCTGCGGAATGAAA
Source organism: Solibacillus isronensis (assembly GCF_900168685.1). Taxonomy (NCBI): domain Bacteria; kingdom Bacillati; phylum Bacillota; class Bacilli; order Caryophanales; family Caryophanaceae; genus Solibacillus; species Solibacillus isronensis. Next base: position 284,141 of record NZ_FVZN01000012.1, read on the forward strand.
TCAAATGGGCTTCCTTCCCATTTAGAAAATCGATCAGGACTGAACAAATCAGGATTTTCCCAAATTTTGGAATCTTGATTTGTGCCATAAAGATCCAGTAAAGTTAATGTTCCTTCTTCAAATTTATAGCCATTCCAGGTAAAATCTTTTTTTACCAGTGCTGTGACGAACGGAAAAAACGGGTAAAAACGACGAACTTCCTGTACAAACATCTGGGCATATTTTTCCTCATGGGATTCAAGTTTCTCCCTTTCTTCTGGAAAATGATGCAATGCCAGCGCAGAAAAATTGATGAATATAGCAATCGCCACAATAGGTCTCAAGATATTGATTACTTCCACAGCAGCAGTCTTAGTATCCAGAAGATTTCCTTCTAAATCGCGATGCCAGGCAAATCTAATTAAAGCTGTACTTTCTGGAGGATTTATTTCCCCATTACGCACCTTTTCAACCAAATCGCCAATCCAATTTTCTACTTTATTCCGTGCATTTCTCCCTATCCAATGGTTTGGGCCAACTGCAGCTGGAGACTCGAACATCGCGGCCAAGTTTGTTGTCATTTCTTTAACATCGTTTTCTTCCAAAGGGACGCCTGCCCACTGGCAGGCTGTTCTACACAGGATTTCTTTTACTTCTTCATAAAGAATAATTTCATCCACCTGTTCCCATTTATTTAGCGCTGTCTTCCACTGTTCTTTTGTAATGTCTGTTAGGCTTTGAATTCCCTTAGGAGACATAATAGACATAAACATTTCCTTACGATGTCTGTGATCTTGTCCGTCCAAAGCCTGAACACCTTTTTTTCCGAACAATGTTTGGACCACCCGGTTGGGTGCAGCATCTTTCCTTTTGAATTTCTCAGTGTCATAAAAAACTTCAGTAGCCGCCTTACCTCCCATGCAGATAGCTTTTTTTCCAAGCAATCGCGTCTCGAAAATATCAGAATTAAAACTGAGACGTCTGTTCAAAATATACATATATCCTTCTCTCATAAGACTTAAGCTATGATCAATTCCATCTTCACGAGGCATTTGATTTATATCTGACATATCATTCATCTCCATTTTTATTAACGATAATTTTATTATTTGCAACTTTTCCCTATTTATTCTAAAAATTTGTTCTTTCCCATCCGTTTTAATACATTTTAAAGCCTTCTTAACGAGAAGGATTTTTAATTTGCTCTCAATCAGAGGTCAACCATCTTTGTTAATTTATGAGATATTTCTCTAAAAGATAATGGGAACTATTGTAAATTCATGAAGGCAAGTCCTTGGGAGCAAGCATTTTTGATTATTTATACCTTATTTCCCCTATTTTGTCCCACCTGTAACCAATTTATAATTGGAGATGTTCAAAGGCATACATATCAGTCCATTCTGGTCTTGTCGAATGCAAACTTCATGTGACAATCCCCATTTTTTAGACAAGCATCAGAACAATGCTTACATACCTTATAACAATTTATCTGTACAAGCTGAAATTGTTCATGTACATTACTAACTGAATGTAGTATAAATGTTTGAACACATCTCGATTAAGCTACTATTATTGAACTAATGAGAGGACGTGTCTATTTGTTCTATGAGTCAAAAACGATATAATCAAGAATTTGCTACGGCCAATTAATCAAACAAAGGTTAGTACTGCAACAACCGATTTTTATGATATCCCATCTGCCTATTGGGCAAACGGTATAAAAAAAGCGTCCTCAGAAGATTTGAGATGGGGAGCATAAACTCGTTAACTGCTTTATAACAAAAAAAGTGCAACCCCCAAGTTTGAAGTAAAACACCCCTTTTTACTTTCCATATAATAACTTATTCAACACAATCGCAAAAACCTTCTTCTTCAACTAAACTGCTGCTCAAAGAAGCTTAGGTAACTTCTAAGATTCTAATTCATATATTGCTGTATCGTCTTTACTTTCTTGCCACGTACTAAAAACAACTGGTTCTTGACTTTGTTTTAACTAAACACTTTACAAGACACAAAATTGTCAACCAAATATCCAAGTGAATATTTGATTGATATGTTCAATTTGTTACAATAAGGATTAAATTGGAGGTAGAGTAAAATACTTGGAGTTTAAATTATCCCTTATACACTGCATAAAACTAAGATTAATTACACAAAGGTTTTTGATTCAATTATGAAATTTGTAGTTATTCTTACTTTAGTTGCTGTGCTTTGCTTGTAGCAATTGTAATAGTTACTAACAATCAGGTATCAGATGAATCAGAAGATGTGAGACTTTAGGTAGTATTAACAGGACAACCAATAATAGGTGAAGAAAATGCTCCGGTAACAGTAGTGGAATTTGGAGATTTCAAATGTCCATCATGTAAAGCATTGGGGAGAGACAATTTATCCTCAGCTTATTGAAGTTTATGTTTTATCGGGCGATGTTAAGTTCTCTTATATAAACGTTTTATTCCATGGGGAGGAAACGACCTTGGCTGCATTGGGAGCCGAAGCTGTTTATAAGCAAATTCCAGAAGTATATTGGGATTCCCATGAAAAAGTATTTGCAAAGCAACCAGAAGCGGTAATGCATGATGATGTATGGGTAACAACTGAAAAGTAATTACATTGGCTAGTGAATTCCCTTCTATTAAACAAGACAATTAAAAGAAAGTATTGAACAAGAATTAACAGTAGATAAAGTTAATATTGATAAAGATTTATTTATGAAAAATAACGTATCTCAAACACCAACTATTAATATTAATGGAATAACTATTAAGAATCCATTTAAGAGGATTTATACCTTGTGATTTATGTTGGATTCAACGGATTTTTATGTATCCATTAGTTTTAATTTTGGGAATTGGAACATTCCAAGGTGAGATATATCTGTAAGAAAATATGTATTACCTGTATGAATAATTGGTGGGGTTATATCATTTTTTCATTACCTCGAGCAGAAAGTGCCAGGCTTTGGAGGAATAAAACCTTGTGTAAGTGGAATTCCATGTAGTGCTCAATACATTAATTGGTTTGGTTTTATTACAATACCTTTTTTAGCTTTAATTGCCTTTACTTTAATAAGTATGTGCATGGTTATCTTATTTAAGAAATCGAAGAAGTAAATTAATTTGAATTTTAAATAATTTTATGTGAAAAGGAGGAGTGAAAGTATTTGTTAGAACTAAGTTTATTTTTAGCGTTTGGGGCTGGATTATTATCATTTATCTCACCCTGTTCTTTCCCGTTGTACCCAGCGTTTCTTTCTTATGTAACAGGAATATCTTTAAATGATTTGAAAGAGGATAAGGGAGTATTTAATCGTAAAGCGTTAGTACATACTTTGCTATTTTTACTAGGGTTCTCCAGTATTTTTATGGCATTAGGATTCTCAACTTCATTTATTGGTACACTTTTTATACAATATCAGGATTTACTTAGACAAATTGGGGCAATCATCATGGTCTTTTTTGGTTTAGTTATACTGGGCGTATTTAAGATGGATTTTTTTCTATCTGAAAAGAAGGTACAGTTTAAAAAAAGACCTCAAGGTGTCATAGGATCTGTTGTTATTGGAATGGGTTTTGCTGCAGGATGGACACCATGTACAGGTCCAATACTAGCTAGTGTTATTGCTTTAAGTATGTCTGACCCAGGGAAAGGCATGCTTTATATGTTATTTTATGTCCTAGGGTTTGCCATTCCATTCCTAATTATGTCGCTATTTATTGGGAAAATGAAGTTTCTTCAAAAGAAAGGTAATTGGTTTATGAATTTTGGAGGAGGAGTAATGATCATAATGGGGATTTTATTATACTTCGATATGATGACAAAAATTATTGCATTCTTAACACCATTTTTCGGAGGGTTTACAGGATTTTAGAAGAGAGGTGAGGTTTTACTATGGATAAAAAAAGACGAAGATTTTTTATGCGTCTATTTGTTTTGATTTTAATGGTTGCTGCAATAGTATTTACTCTGTACAGTAGCCTTACAAAGGAGAAGAGAGAAGTAATACAAGTAGGTGATATTGCACCCGACTTTGAACTCGTGGATATGAATGGGAGAACCCATAAATTATCAGAGTATAGGGGACAGGGAGTCTTTTTAAATTTTTGGGGTACATGGTGTAAACCTTGCGAAAGAGAATTTCCGATTATGGAAAAATATTATCAAGGTTACAAAAATGAAGGAGTTCAAGTATTAGCTGTAAACATTGCGGAACCAGATTATACAGTAAATAAATACATAGAACAAAAGGGTTTAACATTCCCGGTTTTAATAGACAGATACAGGAGCGTTATGGGGGCTTACAATATTAAACCGTTACCAACAACTATTTTAATTAATTCAGAAGGAAAAATTGAGAAAATTATTACCGGTGAAATGACTGATGAAAGCATTCTGAGTTATATGAAACAGATAATGCCTAAATAAATATATTTGAAACCATGTTATTGAGGAAACTAGGGAATGTGAATGTCAACACTAAACTGGACAAAAATTATAGGGGCTGTAACGCAAAGAATTTTGATTAAAAAGTTGCTCAAGAGTTAATTAACCAGCTTTGAGCAACTTTTTATCTAATGAATATTCTTAGGCAACAATTTTACATGCTTCTGCACATTTAAAGCAGGCATTAGCACATTTCTGACAGTGTTCATGATCATGCTTTTTGCATTCGTTTCCACATGCTTCACAAATCTTTGCACAAACGGAAGCTAACTCAGAAATAAATGGTGTACCTCTTGAAATCGCTTGTTCTAAATAGTTACACATATCTGCGCATTCTCTGTCTAAACGTATGCATACGGCCATCATCTTAATGTCTTCCTCTTTCATACATGCATTATAACAATGATTACATTCTACCATGCATTCATGTAAAATTTGCAGTAATTCTTGATGTTGTTCATGTGACATATTCAATTCCTCCTATTAATATTATCTTAATTCCACACTTATAATATTCCCATTAATTTTACCATTAAACAAAAATCGATGACCTTCACAGATTCTAACATTAGTAGAAATGAAGAAAAGTCGACCAAAAATTGGGTCCATAGAGTCCGTTCTTATAAACCGCGCTAACTTTACACCCTTATGTGAGTCAGTTTAGTATGTTGGGTCCAAGAGATGATCGTGTATAAGAAAATGGAATCGATGGTGAACTGTATCATACACGTATTGGTTTCGAAAAGCTTTATGCATGCTATTAAAATGACATGTGCTGGGGTTTTGGTAATTCATAATCACCCGAAATCGTCTCCCTTTAACGCAACATCCGCTGTTTCTAACGCAGTATCTGTACGAGCACCACCCATTGCAATATCTGCCGTAGAAGCTGCTAAGGCAGGGGCATCTTTAACTCCATCTCAAATCAGGCAACATTTCCGTATTCAGATGTTAGTTTTTTAATATTGACATTTTACAATAATAACTTTAAGCTAAAAGCATATCATATTCAAATGTACATTAGAATATGACTTCTATATTACTTAAAAAACTATTTATATATTTTAAAATAATGCAATGCATGAAGGGGAAATAATTGAACGTGCATCAAACGAATAACTAAATATCTTTATCTGCTAAAAGACTATTTATAAGGAGTTTTTTTCTTTAATTAAACGCAATGATTTACAAAATATTATAAATCCCCTTTCTTTAAAAAGTTGTTTACAAATATTAGAAAATAAATTTTTGAGGTGACGTCTTTGTATTGGATTATTATACTCACACTCGGTGTTGATCAGCTTTTTAAATATCTAGTTAGAAATTTTATGGACTATGGGCAATCTATTTCAATTATTAATGGTTTTTTCCAATTAACATCTCATCGCAATACAGGCGCAGCTTGGGGAATTTTTGCTGGACAAAAAATATTCTTAATTAGCTTTGCTATTATTGTTATAGTCATTGGTCTTATATATTGTCGTAAAGTAACTGATAAGCTTACGCGTATAGCCTTTGGTTTTTTTATAGGAGGTGCAGTGGGAAACGTTGTAGACCGTTTATTTTTTGGAGAAGTAACAGATATGTTCGAAATTACATTTATTAATTATCCGATATTTAATACTGCGGATGTATTTTTAGTTTGTGGAGTTATTTTATTCTTTATTAGCACCTATAAAGAAAAAATTAGAGAGTGATCAATCTTAAAAAGTCCTTTACATTAAAGGATTTAAATACTGGACAAACAAATTCAAAGGAAAGTAACACGAATAATCACCAGAACCAAAACCATTCTATGTATGACGAAGCCCTTTCTTTTTTATAAAACCGGAACTTCTTTTAGACCAATTTTTCTTAAGAAAAATAATCAAACCGCCAAAAACATTAGCTAAAGCTTATGTTATTACATAAAAAATAATTTCCATAATCTTTACTCTATAAAAATAAATAAATTGGACCTGCACTTATATTATGCAGGTCCAGTTAAGTTAAAGATACGAATTCTTTTTTTCAGCAATGGAGCATGTCCCATAACTCCTTCAACTGCTTCCATAAGCGGTTCAGGTAAAGTTGGGTGTACGTAAATTGTAAGGCTGAGATCTTCTGCAGTTGCCCTAACTCAAGATACCATAAGAAGCGTATCCTCATAGCATACCCGGCCTACATGAAGTTCCGCATAACCTTCATTTTCCAGATTGGGGTTACTTTACGACACTTTGAATCTTTAGAAGGTAAGCCATGACCGTCCCCATCAAGTTGGAGTCCTGGTAGTGAACTGTACATTCTGGGAGTAAACAAGGTTAAAGAGTCATATCTATCTCTCCATACTTCACCAACATACATTCCTTTTTCTAAAATAAGAAATTCTTTGTTATTTTGCTTCAAATAGTAACCCATTGATAACCCTGCTTGTCCACCACCGATAACATGTGTGTGATACATACATTATTCCTCCAATAGAAAAAGTTAATTGTTTCTAGGTAACTTAGAACTATTTTTATTTAGATTTCTTGGTAAAGAAGAAAATCATGCTAATAGTTATTAAGGTAAAAGCAGTTAGAGCTAAAAAAGGTATTGTAATAAAACCGAACCAATTAATGTATTCTGCACTACATGGAACCCCGCTTACGCAAGGCTTTATTCCACCAAAGCCTGGAACCTTTTGCTCTAGGTAATGGAAAAACGAAATCAAGCCGCCAATAGTTGACAAAGGTAATACAAACTTTTTCACAGAGGTATCGCTTTGTAAAGTCCCAATACCCAAAATCACCACTAATGGGTACATGAATATTCTTTGGAACCAACAAAGATCGCATGGTATAAAGCCTTTAATTTCACTAAAATAGAGACTACCCAGCGTTGCAATAACAGATACGAGCCAAGCAAAATATAATATCCAAACTTTTCTTCCTTTTCCACTAGCATTAGAATTTTTACTCATTTTTCTCTGTCCCTAGTTCTCGCTCTATTACTTCCTTTATAGCTTCATAATCAAACGGATTTTCCATTGTAATTCCATTGATGTTAATAGTAGGCGTTTGCGATACATTATGTTTGGTATACAAATCTTTATCGCTGTTTACTTGTTCAGCCGTCAATTCTTGTTCAATATCTTCCTTTAATTGTTCTTGGTTGATTGAAGGTATACCACTAGCAAGTTCAAGTATTTTCTCTGTTGTAATCCACAAACTATCATGTTGACTTGATTCTGGTTGAGCATCGAACAAGTTCTTATGAAAATCCCAATAAACTTCTGGATCTTGTTTATAGACAGATTCAGCTGCCAACGAACCAACGACAGATTCTTTACCATGGAATAAGACATTCACATAAGCGAATTTAACATCTTCAGTCAAAATGTAATCTTCTACAAGTTGTGGGTAAACGGTTTCTCCCCATGCTTTACATGAAGGGCATTTAAAATCTCCGAATTCGACAACTGTCACTGGAGCGTCTTCTGATCCAAGTACAGGTTGTCCTGTTATATCAACTTCTTCTCTTACTATTTCTGTTTCATCAGGGGTTTGATTGCTACTAATTACCACGATGATAGCAAGTAGTGCAATTGCAACTATTGTAACGATTACTGCAAACTTCATATTTGAGTTTTTCAAAATTATTGCTCCTTTTTATTTTTTTATTTTAAAAGCTAATACTACTCATTAACCCTAAGTAGAGAGATATTACACAGAAGGCACTCATTATAAATGCTATAACAGAAGAGACCTTCTTCAGAAACACCACTACCGTGAGAATTAAAAAACTAAAGGATAGTATTATAAACACGGACCCCAAAATGTTGAAATCCAAAACAGCGTGGATTGGATTGGTGATTACTCCGTTATACAATGCCTGAAAAACGTTCGATACTCCATTACCTGACACGGTGGACTCTATGCTATGTGGTGGCTCTTGTTGTCCCAGAATGGCAGTTGCAGAGAAAATGAGTAAAAGGAATCCACTTTCAGCTTTGACCCAAGGTAGCGGGTTGATCTGCGGATCCAATTTAATTCTCCTTCTCATCCAAACTCCGTTAATAAATGCAAAAAGAACGATAGGAATAACAATTAGGTGTTTGATGAGTAGTGCCTGGCCGTAAGGTAGTAGCCAAGAATTTGCATACTCATTAAAATCAAGAACTAGTGTCATTAGGAACAATCCAGTACCAGTTATGACTAATAAGCAACTAATTGCAACTGGGGTAAACCATTTTAAAAAAGTGGACCAGTTTTGATGGTTTACGGAGAACCAGCTAATCACAATTAAGATTCCGACCCAAATGGTTACGGCCAAGAAATGCAGGGTATGTGCAAGAAAACCACTCCACTCAGTTAGTGACGCAGAATGGCTAGCCCAACCTAGCGATAATACAAGTGCAAGTGTAAATACTATGGATACTATAAGGTGTTTTTTGCTAGTAAAGACAGAAAATATTGATACATAAAGATAAAAAATAGTAGAAAGGAAAAGAGTAACTGTCCATGCTTGTCCTACTTCAAACCCACCAACAACGTTTTCTATCGTTAAATTCAATCCGATATCCACGTATAAAAACAGGATTAATCTAATAATAGGGAAAAGTGACAGGAGAACGATTCCTAAAATCGAGAGTTGTAACCATCTTTTACTGAATTTAATGGTGGGTCTATGATTAATTGGAATTAATGATAGAATGAACGAACCCATTAATAAAGAAAAACATAGATCAAGAAGGGTTTCCGAAAAATAAATCCAAATCATCATTTTTTCCCTCTCTTCAGTAACCAAAAGGAAGTTCCCAACGCAACCATTACTAACAGAATTGCGGTTACAAATAAGAAATTGTTCGAAGTAGGGGCTTCTTTCTCAATATTTTCAACAATATGGTCACCATGTTCGGTCATGTTTTCTTTTAAAATTGGTTCTGATGAAGCTTTAGCATTATTACCACCAGAAGTATCTACCGAAAATGAATACGAATTTTCAATAGGATGTCCATCTCCCCCTATTATTTTCCAATTAACTATGTATTTTCCTTCTTCTAATGGAGAGCTTAAGTTTCCAATCATATCTTTATTGTTGACTAGAATACTTTCCATAGGAATATCTTGTCCACTTTCATTAGTTAGCTTAAATGAACTTGTAACTTCAATAACCGTATTAAATGTTAGTGTCAAGGTGGATAAATTTTCTGTAATGACCTCTCCGTCATGAGGGACAGAACTCTCCAGATTGGAATGGGCTAAAACAGTTGGTGTGAATGTGAATAGTAATAAGAATACTGAAATATAAATTTTTTTCAAATTATATCTCCTCCTAGTGTTGATTTATTCTGATTGTAACAGTTGCATTTACATATTCAAACACTCACTTGAATATATTATTGACAAAATATTGTCTTTTGCATACACTAATATTAATAATCAAATGAATATTTGAATGAGGTGAATAAATTGACAGAAATGATCAAAAAAGTACCGAAGGATATGTGTGAAATAACGTGTTTTGATGAAGAAATGGTTGAACGTGTTAAACCAAAAATGGAAGAAATGAATGGAGTAGAGCTTATTTTTAAAGCTTTATCCGATGCAACACGTTTGAAAGTCACATATGCCTTAACTCTTGAGAAAGAATTGTGTGTGTGTGACGTTGCAAACATACTTGGTACTACAACTGCAACTGCATCTCACCATCTGCGCTATCTTCGCAACATGGGATTAGCAAAATATCGGAAAGAAGGAAAACTGGTGTTTTATTCAATTGTGGATGAACATGTTAGACAGTTAGTGAGTATTGCTCATAATCATTCGAAAGAAGGTTGGAGCGAATGACCGAAGAAAAAAATGTTTATCGATTACAAGGTCTTTCTTGTACAAATTGTGCTGCAAAGTTTGAAAAGAATATCCGTAATATTCAAACAGTTGAAGATGTACAGTTAAACTTTGGTGCATCTAAACTTACAGTTCATGGGGAAGCAACGATTGAGCAACTAGAAGATGCAGGTGCCTTTGATGGTATTAAGGTTGTACCAGAAAAACAAAAAGTACAGGAGAAAAAGGATCCTTTCTGGAAAAAAAGAGAAAATCAAACGACATTTATTTCAGCGGTATTTCTACTACTTGGCTACTTCTTCTCAACAGTATATGGAGAAGAAAGTATCCAAACAATCCTTACCTTCGGTGTATCCATCATAATTGGTGGTTACAGTCTGATCAAAGTAGGATTATTAAATTTAACAAAGCTTCAATTTGATATGAAAACATTAATGACAATTGCCGTAGTTGGTGCGGCCATCATTGGTGAGTGGGGAGAAGGAGCTGTCGTCGTTTTTCTCTTTGCGATAAGTGAAGCATTAGAAAGTTATTCAATGGACAAAGCGCGACAATCTATTCGTACGCTCATGGATATAGCACCAAATACTGCGATGATCAAACGCGGGAAAAATGAATATGAAATAGCAGTTGAAGATATTCAAATAGGCGATGTCATGATTCTAAAACCAGGTCAAAAAGTTGCGATGGATGGCGAGGTCATTCACGGTCAATCTTCTATTAATCAAGCATCTATTACTGGTGAATCAGTTCCTGTTCTTAAAATGATTGGAGACGAAGTATTTGCTGGGACACTGAATGAAGAAGGCTCTCTCGAAGTTCGTGTGACAAAGCGTGTAGAAGATACGACGATTTCGAAAATTATTCATCTGGTGGAAGAAGCACAAGCAGAGAAAGCGCCCTCGCAACAATTTGTAGATAAATTCGCCAAGTATTACACACCATCAATTTTATTGATATCTTTCTTAGTGGCATTGTTCCCTCCCCTATTCTTAGGTGGAGAATGGAATGAATGGATTTATCGTGGTCTTGCGGTATTAGTAGTCGGATGTCCATGTGCATTAGTGATTTCAACTCCCGTAGCTATTGTAACAGCTATCGGAAATGCTGCAAGAAATGGTGTTTTAATTAAAGGTGGGATTCACTTAGAAGAAACAGGTCGTTTGAAAGTTGTAGCATTTGATAAAACGGGAACTTTAACAAAAGGAACTCCAGAAGTAACTTCAGTTGTTTCCCTATCAGAAATGAACAACTTGGAGATCTTACAGGTTTCAGCTTCTATCGAAAAGTTTTCCCAACACCCACTTGCTTCTGCTATTTTGAAAGAAGCTAAAAAAGAAAAAATTGAGTTATTACCAGTTGACGATTTCCAATCGATTACAGGTAAAGGAGCGAAGGCAACGATTGGTGACCAACTTATTTATATTGGAAGTCCCAATTTATTTAGAGAGACTATGTCTTTATCTTCTTCCATTGAAGATCAAGTAAAAGAGCAGCAACTGGACGGCAAAACGGTCATGTTACTGGGAACAGAACATGAAGTTAAAGGATTTATCGCAGTAGCGGATCAAGTGAGAGATAGTAGCTTCAGTGTTATCAAAAAACTACACAAATTGGGTATTCAAAAGACCATTATGTTAACAGGTGATAATCAGTCAACTGGAAGTGCAATCGGCAGGCAATTGGAATTGACAGATGTGCGAGCGGAGCTTATGCCAGAAGACAAATTGAGTGTTATTAAATCACTCAGAGAAGATTATGGTAAAGTTGCTATGATTGGAGATGGTGTAAATGATGCACCTGCATTAGCAAGTGCGACTGTAGGAATCGCCATGGGTGGTGCCGGAACCGACACAGCACTTGAAACAGCGGATATTGCTTTAATGGCCGATGATTTAGAGAAACTACCATATACCATTGCTTTAAGTAGAAAAACGCTAAATATCATCTTCCAAAATGTTGCATTTGCTTTAGGATTAAAAGTGTTAGCTTTGCTATTAATAATTCCCGGTTGGTTAACATTATGGATGGCTATTTTTGCAGATATGGGCGCAACCTTAATCGTTGTTTTGAATTCATTAAGATTGATTCGAACGAAATACTGATTTGTATCAAGTAAATTATTTTAATTTCATTATGCAGTTAAATATTGCAATAAGAAATAAACTTTAAATAATGCAAACAATTTTTCACCTCTATAATAATTACAACAAAATGAATACATCATAACTAGAAAAAATCCATCTCTTCACGTTGATGAGATGGATTTCCATATTATATAGAGTGGCTTTTATATATTCCAAATAATTCTCGGCTATTCATCACAAGTTGTGCATAACTTAAAAAGTATTCAGCAGTTAATGTACTTGAATGATGTAATCGCATTAGCAGCTTGATTGTTCGTAGCCTAGTAATACTAAGCCAAGCTGGCCATTTTCTTCTTCTGCGTGAATCGTTACGTCTGTTAGCTGCTGGGCAATTTGTGGATCTACGGCGATTTCAATTCCTTCAACTCTCTCTACTGTATCAGCTTCCTGAGCTTGTGCAATTTCTGCACTTAAATTCATACCACAACATCCAGCTACACCGTAAAAGCGCAATGTTGCACCTTCAGCTTGTGCTAATACTTGCTCTACAAATTGTTTACCTTCTGGACTCATCTTCATTTTAGCGTCTCCCCTTTTAATGCATGTAATCCGTCTTTTCCAACTGGCGCTTCCTTCACCCAAGGAATCGTCACAAAACGGTTTTTGCTTAATTGTTTTACTTCTTCTATCCATTTAACCTCAGACTGCTGTTTTTGCATCAGTGTTGAGCTTGTTAGCGTAAGACCTGCAAATGATTGATTAACTACCCACCAATCGACATGTAAGCCTGCACGTGCTAAATCCTCTTGCAGTCGTGATGCTTCATAAACAGGTGTGGCTTCTGGTAACGTAATGATGGCTACACTCGTATAATGTCGATCACGTAACCGTGGTAATAAATTTGAAACAGCAACAGGTACTTCCCCAGCTGAACGAGAAATTTCCCTATGATAGCTTTCCGTTGCATCGAGCAGTAACAGCGTGTGCCCTGTTGGCGCTGTATCAATAATAATAACTTCATCTTGATGCGTTTCAACCAAATTCGCAAATGCTCTAAAGACCGCAATTTCTTCCGTACAAGGTGAAGCTAAATCTTCTTTTACAAAAGCGAGTCCGTCTTCATTCATTGTCTCACTTGCTTTTGCTAGCACTTCTGCTTCGTAATTCGCAATTTCTACTTTTGGGTCAATACGACTAACAGTTACACCATCTTGTTCCTCTTGAACAAATGTCCAATTTATATGGGCTGCGGGGTCTGTTGTTGTTAAGTGTACACGCATCCCTTCTTCGGCCAGTCTAAGAGCAATATACGAGGCAACGGTCGTTTTCCCTACGCCACCTTTCCCCATCGCAAAAATAATCTTTGGTTTACGTGCCACGTAGTCCGCAATCATTTCTTCAAGTTCTGGAGTATTTAGTGACGTTGGCTCATTCGCATTTGTCTGGAGCTTCGTATCCATCATCCATGCTTCCATTCGCTCAATGTTTGATAAAGAATATGGTACAAACGGTAAGTAATAATGGTCAAATGCCTTTAATGGTTCTGGCATTTTTTTTAGCGCGACTGTTTGACGTTCATAAAATGCCTTTTCAATCGGGTCATCACTTGCCGATTGTAGAAAGCCGTTAATAATTAATTGCTGATTACGCAAACCAATCTCAAATAATTCCTCTGATGCACGTGCTGCTTCTTTTAATGGATTTGTTTCAGGTCGTGTGACAAGCATCAGTGTTGTTTGCGCCTCATTCGTTAACTGTGCAACAGCTTGCTTATATACTTCTCGCTGTGGCTCAAGCCCTTTTAATGGACCTAGACAAGACGTGCCTGTCGTATTTTCATCTAAAAATGTTGACCATGCTGACGGTAACTGCAATAAACGAAGGGTATGGCCAGTTGGTGCCGTATCAAACACAATCGTATCGTACTGCTCTGTATACGCATCGTTTGTTAACAGCATTGCAAATTCATTAAAAGCGGCAATTTCAACAGTGCAAGCACCGGATAATTGTTCCTCCATATTTTGAATCACAACTTCCGGCAATTTCCCGCGATATGGACCAACCATTTGTTCCTTATAGCTTGCTGCTGCTTGCTCTGGATCAAGATTTAGGGCATAAAGATTTTCTGTACCATTTATTTTCGTGGGTTCATTTTTTAAGTCCTGACCAAATATATCTTGTAAATTCGAAGCAGGGTCTGTGCTAATCAACAGCACTCTTCGTCCCTCTTTCGCTAACGCAATGGAAAGACTGCTAGCAGTCGATGTTTTCCCAACACCACCTTTTCCTGTAAAGAAAAGAAACGGTGTCTTCGGAAAATGCTCACGTGTAAAACGTTCCATTATTTATTCACTCCGATTGATAGACGAACTTTTGGCTTTTTCAAAAGCTCATCTTCACTTAATCCAGACCACTCAGCAAACTGAACTGTTGTCGGGTAATTACCCTTTAATACTAGTTCACCATCCACGAATGTCGCCGGCAAGCTATCCATTCCGTTATTCATCAATAAATCATTAACTGCTTTATTGTCGATAAACATATCCGGATGATTCGTTAAATTGAAACGTTCAGCTGACACGTTCGTATTTTTTAAGTTATTCATAATAAAAGACATGCGTAGTAACTCTGGATCGATTGCTGGTCCACATACACCTGTTGGACAACACATCGCCTGTTCAAAAATTTCAATTTTCTTCAAGTCGATCCCTCCGAACACTTATTTTTTTAATTCTTCGTTTACGAACTGCTCGATACGTGCACCGATTGCATCACGTACTTGTTGGAACACGGCCCATTTTTCTTCTTCTGTACCCGTAGCTTTTGCTGGGTCTTCAAATCCCCAATGTTCACGACGTACGCCTGGAGGGGTCATTGGACATTTATCTGCTGCATCCCCACAAAGTGTTACGACTAATGTAGCTTTGTTCAAAATATCTGGGTTAATTAAATCTGACGTGTGGTGAGAAATATCGATACCTACTTCATTCATTGCCTTAATCGCATTTGGATTGACACCGTGTGTTTCAATACCGGCTGAATACACTTCCCAATCTTCCGGTAATAGCTTTTGTGCCCACCCATCTGCCATTTGTGAACGGCAAGAGTTTCCTGTACATAAGAAATATAGTGTTTTTTTTGTCATTTGAATAAACTCCTTTAATTAAAAAATTAGTAATGAAATGTAAAGTCCGATTAACGTAAAGATTAAGATGGGTACTGTTAATATAATCCCTGTTTTAAAGTACGTACCCCAAGAAATCTTTACACCTTTTTGAGATAGTACATATAACCACACCAATGTTGCAAGAGATCCGATTGGTGTAATTTTTGGTCCTAAGTCTGACCCGATGATGTTTGCATAAATTAATGCTTCACGTAACGTACCATCTGTCGTCGTTTCAGCAATTGCTAACGCATTGACCATCACCGTTGGCATATTGTTCATAATTGATGATAGGAAAGCCGCAATAAAACCCATACCTACGGTTGCAGCAAATAATCCTTGCTCGGCTGTCCATTCAATCACGCTCGCTAATGCTGGCGTTAAACCTGCATTTCCAAGTCCGTAAACAACAACGTACATCCCAATTGAGAAGAATACGATATTCCATGGTGCGCCTTTCACGACGGCTTTTGTATCAACGACTGCACTTTGTCTTGCCATGAATAAAAAGAAAATCGCGACAATACCAGCAATAAGAGAAACCGGTACACCAATAAATTCACTTGAGAAATAGCCAACAACTAAAATTGCTAGTACAAACCAGGATAACTTGAACATTTTCATATCTTTAATCGCAAGGCGTGGTTCCTTTAACATTGCTTCATTGTATTCACGTGGAATTGACTTGTTAAAGTAAATTAGTAGTACAACAATCGTTGCCACAAGTGAGAACAAGTTCGGAATAACCATGCGCGAAGCATATTCCACAAATCCAATGTCAAAGAAATCTGCTGATACGATGTTTACTAAGTTACTCACGACAAACGGTAAACTCGTCGTGTCCGCAATAAAGCCACTTGCCATAATAAACGGGAAAATCATTTTTTCGCTAAACTGTAAATTACGCACCATCGCTAACACGATCGGCGTTAAAATCAGTGCAGCTCCGTCGTTCGCAAATAATGCAGCAACGACAGCTCCAAGTAAGCTGACATACACAAACATTTTAACACCGTTGCCTTTTGCAGCACGTGCCATATGTAGTGCAGCCCACTCGAACAAACCAATTTCATCTAATACTAGTGAAATTAAAATAATCGCAATAAACGATAATGTGGCATTCCACGTAATATCAATTACTGCTCCGACATCGTTAAAATCAACAACACCAACAAGTAATGCGACGACAGCTCCAGCCATTGCCGACCAGCCAATATTCAGTCCCTTTGGCTGCCAGATTACAAAAATCAGTGTTACGATAAAAATGAGTGCCGCAATGACAAACATATTCAATTTTTAACCCTCCACACATTCACAGTCAATTTTACAACCACATGTCCACTCTTCATTAATTGAAGCAAGTACACTCTGCATTAACGAAGTTTGATTTTCTTGAATTCGGTAATGCTTCCATGTACCCACTTTGCGTTCTGTAATGATGCCTGCTTCTTTTAATTTACGTAAATGCTGACTCACAGCCGGCTGAGAAATATTAAGCACGTCCGTAAAATCACATACGCAAACTTCCCCTTTTTTCAGACAGGCTAAAATGCGTAAACGATTGGCATCCGCCACAGCTTTCAACTGTTTTTCGATTAATTCAATCTCCATTTCTATTCCCCCTATCACTATATAACAATATACTTATATTATAGTGGAACAAAAACAGATTCAAGTTCCTATTGATACTTTTCTTCAAGTACACTCATTAATTCATCACGTACATTGATTTTTTCACGAATTGTTTTCGTCATCTTCACAGCTTCCTTTAAATTTGCTGCTTTTCCTAATTCAAGTAATGTAGCAGTTGCAACGGCACCTGTACGATTGCTCCCACTCTTACAGTGGAAATAAATATTTTGTCCTTCATGATACGCACTCACTACTTGATCGATTGCACGATAAACAGATTCATGTTGACCTTCAATTCCTTCAACAATTGGCAAATGAATTGCCTTTTCATGTAACACGTTTTCTTCACCACGTAAATCAATCACCAAATCAATTTTCTCATTTTCTAATACACTTGGTACATCCTCTGCACCACCAATATAAATACGTCCATCTACTAATGCATGATAATTTTTTTCCATTATACTCGTTCCTTTTCTTTGAAAGTTAATTCTTCTAAATAACGTTCTGTATCTAAGGCTGCCATACATCCTGTACCCGCTGCTGTAATAGCTTGACGGTATTTGTTATCCTGCACATCACCACATGCAAAAACACCCTCAACATTCGTTGCCATTGAACCAGGTGTCACTTGAATATATCCTTGTTCATCTGTATCAATTTGACCTTCTAAAAATCCTGTATTCGGTGTATGACCAATGGCTAGGAAAATCCCATCTGTTTCAACTATTTCAACTTCACCTGTTTCATTATTTTGCACTTTTAAACCGGTAACATGCATGCCATTATCTAAAACTTCTAGAGGCGTTTTATTTAATGCCCATGAAATTTTTTCATTATCTTTTGCACGTTGTTGCATAATTTTAGATGCACGTAATTCATTACGACGATTAACAACGATGACTTCACTTGCAAATTTGCTTAAAAACATCGCTTCTTCCATCGCTGAATCGCCTCCACCAACGATGATGACACGTTTCCCTCTAAAGAAGAAACCATCACACGTTGCACACGTACTAACACCACGACTTACATTGTCCTTTTCACCAGGAATACCTAAAAATTTCGCTGATGCGCCTGTTGATAGGATTAAACTATCCGTGACAACTTCACCAAAGCCCTCTACTTGTAAAACAAATGGCTTTTTTGATAAATCAACTGAAGTGACCCATCCGTTCATAAATTCTGCACCAAATCGCTGTGCTTGTTGTTTCATATTATTTGTTAACTCTGCACCATCAATTCCTTCAATGAAACCAGGGAAGTTTTCAATTTCTGTAGTGAGAGTTAATTGCCCACCAGGTTGAATACCTTCAATTATTAATGGCTCCATATTAGCACGAGCTAAGTAAATAGCAGCTGTAGCTCCAGCTGGTCCTGTACCTAAAATGACTACTTTCCTTCTCAAAACAAATAACCTCCAAACATAAGTGAATACTTATATATTTTTGAAAATAAAACATCGCTACATAACGATATACTTATATTATGTTTAACTAACCGTTTTTGCAACCATTATAATTTGATTTACAAAATCTTAATAAAATTATAAGGGAGATAGCTCTTGTTTAAAGGATTAAATTTTATCTAATCATACTGTATATTGAGACTTTTGTTTCCGCCATGATAAAGGGAACAATAGATTTAAGACAGTTCATGTTCTTATATTACATTAGGATATGCTAAAATTAATTGATAATATTTTAATGTTATGATAACATTATATAAATGGTATATATTAACTTATTATGAGAAAGTGGTGATTAAATATGATGAATTATTTAGGTTCTCTTTTAACAGGTGCACAACAATATTTAACGCATCGTAAATCTAAAGGGTTGGGAATCTTAGCATTTGTTTTAATTTTTGCCTTGTTAGTTGTATGGGAAGATTGGTTTAAACCAATTATGGATTTCACTGGCATAACAGATTTTGCACACGCGATTGGTTTAGTTCAACCGACTGCTGTTATGACGTTCTTTGTCAGTTATCTATTATTAGCTGTTGTCCTATATATACTTTGCATTGTTATATTCTTTGTTCCATTAGTACAAACAATTTTCTTAATGCTTCCTCAACCTATTCAAATCATCATTTTTGCTCCAGTGATCATTGTTGGGTTAATTATAAATTATTTATTAACTGTAAGTGGCTTAAAGAAAAAACCGGTACCAGAGTATAGCGAATCTGAAATGCAATTGCGTAAAATGCTAAGTACATTAAATTATAGTGGAGACACTTACCCTACATTACCAATAGTGTCAGCTGCAGACATCGACACTCATCGCTATAATGAATATCAAACATTAACTAAAGCAGAACAAACTGAATTTAATAAACACGACAAGTACACTTATAAACCAAACGGTATGATTTTATTTATGCGTAACCAATCTAAAGCACTTACGCTGGAACAAGTAGAAAAGCGTTTCCGTAATGCTAGTTTTGTACCACATCTTCCTGAACATTTTGTCGTAGCATTTCACAAAGAGCGTCGTTTATGGGCTATATTAACGAAACTAAATTATGGCTTAGGTGAAAATGAAGTAATTTACCAGCTGTTTTTGCCAGAATGGATGGTACAAAACAAATCGTATGAAATTCTGATTGATTTAAAGACTCATTCCTATACAAACCGCCAGCAGGTTACAGGTATTGCATCTCTAGATGAATTTACTGATTATCACACGTTTAAAGGACCTCAATTCGAGGCAGCACTTAATCATATTGGCCAATGGAAGATGCAAGAAGTAATACGCCAGGTACAACTTGAAGTTACAAAACAAGAATAGCTTTTATCATTAGGTGGATGGTGATATAGTGGTTTTTAAGGATGTTTGTAATGGAAGCATAGTATATCGTGCTACAACCATTCTTCTAATACCGTCGTAAGCAGTAAAGGAGGGGTTTTTTGATTCAGAAACTAGAACCTCATAAAGAACATTTAACAACAGTCGCACATTGGAACACGTACCGCAAAGAAAATCCACAATACGATCTTCCTTCTGCGCATACGCTAATTCGACATTTTGGAACTTGGCAAAATGTAAAAAGCAATATGGGGTTAGTTACTCCAGTTACGTATACGGATATACGACAGTATAATGAAACTGAATTATTAGGTATTTTGAAACCTCATTCAAGTTATTTAGCACATACTAGGAGTCAGTGGGATGCATATATAGGAGAGAGTGAAGAAATCTTACCAACGTCTGCTTCATTAATTACATACTTTGGTACTTGGAATCGTTTAAAGGAACAACTTGGTTTATCTACAGCTCCGGATCATCGACCACCTTTGTATTCTAAAGAAGATATAATCAGTATTGTAAAGAAGTATATGCCGATTTCATTATCCCCACGTAAATGGGAAAACTTCCGTAAACAACAAGATTTTGATTTACCATCTGCGCAAACAATAAATAAATATTTATCGAAAGATGAAAAGGAACAGCTAAAGAAATAATAAAAGGAAAAACCTCATTTAATTAAAAATGAGGTTTTTCCTTTTACTTTCTACTCTTTATCTTCTATTGAGCTATGCAATTACAAATTATTAGAGTAAGTATTTATTGATAAAGAGGTGTGTTTTTTACACTAAAATCGCAAATAAATCTAATTTTTACCTTAATGGTAATGGAGATCCAGTCCCCTAAATAATGTTTACAAGTAAACAATAACACACATATTTACATATTTCAATTATTACATAGTAAAATGTTTTAATAATTACATAATAAAATGGTTTAATAATTACATGGAGATATGTTTCAAAATATTACTAACTTATTTTACTTCTTCAAGCTGTTTTTTTAATGCAGCATTCTCATTTTGTATTTCCTCATATAAAGAATGTAAGTTAACGTTAATAGCCTCTAATTCTTCTTTTTCTGAAAGTAAAGTACCATATTCTACTTGTAAAGTATCATATTCCATTTGTAATTTTTCTTTATCTTTCTTCATTTCCTGTATAACTGAGGCACCAAAGATATAAATGAGTGATTCTTTCATTTCTTTTTGAGCATGGTTGTCCGTTATTTTTTGGTTTACAATTCTCTCACCAGTACGGTTTGTTTTTTTCCTAGTGTATAAACTTAATACACGAGCTTTAGAAATATACCTTGTTTGTTCTAACTTAATAGTTGAATTTTTAACCATATAACCTAAAGGTAAGGCATTCTTAGGTAACTTATAGTGTGTTTTTACTGTACCAGCATTCGCGTATACAGTCGGATTAGATGTAATAGGAGCTATAAATAACCCCGTGTTAGTATCTTTTAAAACCACCGCTGGATGATCATAAGTCAGTTCATTTGTAAAACCCCCAAAAAAATCGACTTTTATAATCTCTCCAAACTGATAGGTTCTATGAATCAAACTAAGGTTAGCTTTTTTACCACTATTTTGATTAATATAGTTAGAGAATCCTATCAGCCAATTTATACCCTTTTCGGCATTCCAACTTGCAAATTGCTGAGTAAGAATAAATTGTCTATAATACAACTCCGACTGAATTTCAGGATAGTCAGTTACATTTTTGCCGTGGCAATTACGTACATTCGTACTATCATATTCCAATAATGTTTTAAATAAAGAACGATTTAGCATGGATTGTCACCTTCTTAAAAAAAATTGCCATTCTACAATTAATATGTAGAATGGCCTACATCTAATTATACAATAATTAACATAAAAGGACAAAAAACATCAAACATTATTTAATTCTTCATATTCAATTGTTGAAGAATTAATAAAAGCAGCTACATCGTTTATATCTGCTCTAAAATAATTTAATAATCGAAATAACGTTACTATAGATATATCATGAACTACACCTTGTTCAATTTGTGAAATAAGACTTTGTGATAGTTTGCTAGCTTTTGATAACTCTTTTTGTGATACGTTATTCATTTTTCGATTGAGTTTTAACCAATCTCCAAGAGTAGATACGCTTTCTTCAGTCGTAGGTAGCATAATGAATCACCACCTTTTCTTTAATAGCGAATTAATCGCATTGTTATTTTATTATCAAAAAGACCGAGTATCGTATCTTTTTCACTAATTATTACACCAATAATAAGTGCTAAGATGACAGTAGCAATAATTAAATAGGTTAAATCAATTGACTCATTTTCTACAGATGCCATACGATATCTATCTCCTTTCTACCGAACAAGCGAGGTAGCTTGCCCTTGAAAATTCAATGAAATAATATCCCAATCGAAAAATAACGGTTGTATATTCATCGTGTACGTGTAAACGACATTTTCAAAGATTTGTACTTTGTCTGTCGGCGCAGTTGTTAATACAAATCTACCATTGTAATTAGTAGAAGAGTATTCATTGATAAGAGTAATCGCTTCAGCGGTAAGTCCACCATGGCGTTCAATCTGCAAATTGGCATACTGTTGAAAGTCGTTTTTTTCACCCATCTGGATTAATGCCACTGAAAAAGTTACAATGATTATCACCATTAGAACTGTAATTTTTATTTTCATTAACATGGCCTGATGTAACTCCATTAAGAACCCTCCTCTTTATTTATCTATTTATTTATCTAATGAAGAAAAATTTCCTATTTGTGAACCTATATCGATAAACATACCAACAAAGAACCCAAGTAAGACAACAAGAATAGATGCAGTAAATAGAGTCGGGATATGCCTAAATTTACGCAATTTGTATTGTATAACTACATCTATATTTTTCATTAATGCATCATTCGCAATCTGTACAAGCTCATCAATTACTGAAATATCATTCGTTGAGTGTTGATAATCGTATAACGACGTCATGAAAGAAATAGCAAAATCACTATCGCCCATTCGTTTAGCAAAAGCAATGAACGGTGCTATGTCCGTAGGATTGGCAACCATTTCTGACATTAAATGATATAATTCTTTCTGCATTGGCTCTTTTAACCGAGGCATTACTTTATTAAATATTGCATATAACGGAGCATTGCCTCCATTTTTCTTTAAGTATGGACCAATAAGGCGTGCAAATTTACTAAATTGCAATTCCTGTTCAAATGAGAATAGAATATATTTATTTTTCATTTGTTTGAAACCATTGTAATAAATCACACCACTCAACCCTACCGCTATTACCAGTAACCAAATTGATTTAACCATAAAATATGTTGCCGAAAATATAAATAGTGTTGCTAGAGTCTGAAGGTTCGCATAAAGCGATACATTACCTTATCAGTTGCGCCCATTTCTATTAGCATAGATTTATACGACTGTTCCATTAATAGATCGTAAATCTTTTTCAATTAACGCACCTCCGTGTCCACGCACTACTAATGCCAGCAATACTGCTCGCCCGTCCGTTTCGACTTCAATTACAGTGTTTATGCTTTATGCCCCCTTCTTTTTAATTGCCGAGTGCTGAAATTTGGTTAGCGTTACTTCCTCACAATCAGTCTTTGAAACTTCTAACGGAGTGCTAGAATCTTTTACTAGAATAATATAATGTGAGTCTGTTTCATTTTGTACAATACCAACTCGCTTTTGATTGAGGACTACATATTACATGTTTGTTCCTCCTATAACTTTCATTTCTAGCTGAAGTATAGGTAACAAGTTAGTGGAGTGCAAAAAACGTCATACGCTTTCGAAATGGCCCTATATCACATCATTTGAAGTTATCATTCCAGCGATTAATAACAAAGTTGCTGATAGCTTCTTTTGCTTTGCTTATTGGGGCTTTGGTTTCTTCTACTATGTACGATACAACCCCTGCAAGCGTAACCTTTTCCCCATATTCAATGCCTTGATTTACATAGTGTAGCAAGCTTTCTAAACTTCGCATTTCATTAGGTGTTAGGTGTGATTTTAAATGCTTTTTGACGTAATTATTTACAAAATCAAAATCATGCATGCTCTTTTCAATGAGGATTGCACAGGCTCTTGATACGGAAACGTCTAATGCAAATGCAAGAGCTGATACCATTTCATAAGTATGTTGCCTTAATCGAATAGTGATCCGTTCATGAATGCCGTCCTCACGTTTCGCTATTCGTGGATTGTCGGTGCTGCCGCGCTTAATCGTATTTTCAATTAAAATATCTCGACGGAAATGAATGGATAAGCTATCGATTATTTTCTTATTCTTGACAGCGTGTTCAATCATGTTTGCGCCAACATCCTTAATGGGATTGTCTGTTATGTCAGCCATCCGACAAACACTTTCTCTTAAAGGTAGTTTAATAGTTGGCTTTACATCACGTTTAGCATCACTTCTTTTCTTCCTGTGCCCTACTGTTGTACTCAATATAATGCCTCCTAAATTCATATTTTTCTTTTAGAAACAGTCCTAGTGTCCCAAGGATAAATTTGTGGTTTTTTCGGTGGGGTAGAGGGTTTTCGCTCATTTGCTACTAAGGTATGTACGAGTAGTAGGGATTTATTACGGTATTTTTCGAGTTTGGCGCGGATTTTTTGCTTGGAAAGTGTCCCGGTGTTCTAATGCTATGACGGCAAATTGTGTGAATTAGCACTACTGGCATAAGCCCCCCGCTTCAAACAGCTTGAAGCGATATCTTATAGAAACTGTCCTACTGTCCTTAACTTATTTCATAGTGTTTCTGTAAAGAGAAAAAAATTTTAATGTTGTATAAAAATTGGGTATTCCGTCAATGATTCTAGTAAGGTGGTGATTATATGAAACGAGAAGAAGCAGACAAATTAGCGATTGCGATTATTGACCATAATCGTCGTATGGGATTACCGACTAAACCTAAAAAGAAAAATAAAGCTAAAAATAAATAAAGGCTGTTGGCTTATCTATTTAGCCAAACAGCCTTTTTTATTATTCAGCATGCTATATTAAAATACTCGCCCAAATATTAGGATTACTATTCAGCAAACATTTCCTTATCACCACGCGGCAAGTTAAAAGACACACGCTTACTCTTAATACCTGAGTAAATGTGTGTCTTTTATTTTGCCTTGCTATTGCTTGCTGTATGTTGGCTCACAGTGAATACAAACATCATCTTTATAATCAATGATATTTACGTCAGCTTCATGGAATGACTTGTTGCAAATCATACACATGATAGTGGTTTCCTCTAACATGTATGGCGTTCCATTCGCTGTAATCACTTCTTGCACCAATGTATGTAGGTCTTTGTTTTCGAGTTGAACTGGTGAAACATATGCTAGTACCTGAAATTTATCTTTCAATCAGCATAGATATTTCCTCGATTTTCTGTTTGAAACGATTTACTAACCCAAATTAATCCCTCATGGTGTTCTAAAGTATCAGTGTTGTTATATACAGTCATCCTATATTCCCCTTTTAATAACATTAATGTTTATTTCTACTATCAACATATAGTATGGCCGGTTTAACTGCAAGAAAGGCAGCGGAATATAAAAAAGCCACGCAAATGCGCAGCTCGATTACTTCAATTAATATCTACCTAAGAACGTTTCTCCTTCACTGAAGCCGTCATTGTCATAATAGTTGGCTCTTATCCAGCCGTTAGATGTTAGTGTTGCTTGAATCTAAACAAAAGATAAATCGATCTAAAGAATCGTGCAAATTTAGAACAAACTTTGTTGAATGTACGTCGGCTGTTCAAATGGATTGCTCAATAAATCGCTCTCAAACATTAAATCTTCAGCAACTTGTTCCACTGTCGGCTCAGAAATGCCCGTATTTGACGTTTTTCCTTGTAATCGGTCCATTTCCTCGGCTAAGTGTGGAATGTGCTCAGGTGACTCAATTAAAGGCTCATAATACTCTGCTACAAACTCGACTGGATAGCCAAAAGAGTTTGCTACTACATCGTTATATGGTAAGCGGTTAATCGAACTAAACTGCATCGGGTCGTCCGTATCGTTTTGAATGAAGAACGCCCCATATGCCTGTCGTGAAAGTACATCGCAATGTACGACGATGGCATTCATGCCACGCATTGCTAAGTTGAAAAGTAAAAATGGGATTGCTCGACTTGATAATTCTTCAACATGGTATAAGTACATAGAAGGTCTATAAGTAAATAACTCATGCTTCATTACATTGTTGTGCCACGCTGAAATTATCATTCCTCCCGTACCTGCGCATGCCTCGTAGTATGTCTGATTGTCTTGCTGTTCTTGATTACCTACAAGCTGTGCAACTAACTTTGATACTGAATGCGGTGTAAAATCCTGCTTCAAATACTTACGATCTGCGTGATTATCTTCAAAATACATGCGGAATGTATCATCGTCAACTTGATAATTCGTCGCTTCTAATACATCCTTCATTAGCTGTTCTCGGCGCGGTCTGTCATATAAGATTTCTAATAGTTTGGCTGGGGCGTCAACGCTGTCTGTTACGCTGATTAGTTGGTTAAATACTTCTCTTTTTATTTGTGTCATTTATATTCCTCGATTCCGTTCATACAACTGTTTTTGTGTTTGCTGTAGTGTATGACTCACTTGTAACGAATTATATAAATGGCTAGACATGTTGGCAAAAATGCTAGGTGAACTCCGGCAACACCTCTAAATAATAGCAAAATAAAAAACAAATCAGCGAATAATTTCACTGACTTGCTACTCCTGGTCGATTATTTATGTTGTCTGTTTTTGTTCCATTAAAGGGCGCATTCCTGGAATAAAAGGATTGCACCGACATTATTTAAAAAGCTTTATTTGTTTAATAATCCAAAGTGTAATTTACCATCTACATAGTCGAAGAACATAACGAATTTAACATCTGTTACAACACCTGAATTTTCATTTGTAATAAGTGTTCCTGTTGTATATGCCCGATTTACAAGTTCAACGGCTTCTACAGAAGATATATTCATAAGGACATTATAGTAATCTGTAAACGAGGCATAGGCAGAATAACTAGATTCTTTAAAAAACTTTTCTTTAATATTTAAATTCATTCCATACTTCACAAAATAAGCATTATATTCTTTTTGTAACTTTTCTTTTAAATAGTTAGCATCTGTTTGACCTTGTGGGAGCGGAATGTCCTTATATAATTCAATTTCGAATGGAAGTACAATCTTTGCAATCTGTTCATTGGTTAATTTTTTTAATTCTTCATCGTTCATATTTTTAATATCTTCAGCAGATACTCTTTTAATATCCTTTGCTCGATAAATGAATACGGCATAGTGAGCACGAGTTAAGGTTTCATTTTCTCTGAAAGTTTTATCCTCATATCCAGTAGTTACACCAGTGTTATACAATGCACTTACATACTTTGCATTTGCTTTCGTTACATCTTTTAATGGATTCGTACCAGTTGTCTCTAAGTCATACGCAATAGCCAAAATCTTCGCCATTTCGCCACGTGTTAAAGCTTTGTTGGGATTAATATTGCCTTTTGAATCGACAGCTAATAACCCCGCTTCCATCAGCTTTTTAATATCATTGTAATAAGCATTATTTGTCGATAAATCTTTCGGTGCTTTAAAAGTAGTTGTTCTTGGTAATATTTCAATTGCACGACTGATTAATGCAGCAGCATGTTTACGAGAGATTGTTTCGTTAGGTTTAAATGTACCATCCTCATATCCACTAATAATTCCACTTTGAGCCATTTCATGAGTGATATCGTAGTAAACGTTCTTTTTCGATACGTCACTAAATGTTTTTGCGTATGTAGTAGCTGCCTCTACCTGATTTGATGAACTGTCATAAGGGATAACGAAAGCCGGTGTAGCAATTGCTAACGCAAATGTAGATAATAAAAGTTTGTTGCTGTTTTTCATATTACTTTCCTCCAACTGCATTTAAATAGTTTCTTTTTTTTTTTCTAAATTCGTACCACTTCGACTTGAATAAAAAATTGGGCGCGTTTAAGGAATAACACAAGTAGAAAAATGATAAAACTGTTTCGACGATATCGAATAACGAACGTTACCGCCATTGGATAAAGTTTCTTCTACACTTATTTGCATAGTAGCCGCCCCTTTTGTTACGTGTTTATTTGCTATAATAGTTTTAGCACAAAACAACTATGAGAGCGAGTTACGATGATGAAATTCAAATATAGCCCTTTTTTAGCTTCACTAATCATAGGTTTCATGTTCCTGACGGCTTGTAGCGACTCTAAGAAGCATGAGGCTGCGCTTGATCAAGTGTCTGCATCGGCACAAGACGTTTCAGAGCCGGACATTTTAATCGATTATCAATTTGTTGGGAACGATTCTTACGGGTATATGCAAATCCCGGAGGACTTTAAGCACTTTATAACAGCTACGAACAGAAATGATGATACATTTATTTTTGCTTCCCCCGATGAAAAAATGATTGTTTCCTTTGAATTATATAGCAAGGCAGCCACCTTAAAAAATGCTTCAAAAAAGATCGCTGATGATTTAAATGGTAATGGCGAGGGCGTTGAGGTTTCTCCTATCGAAATTAACGGAATGCAAGGTAGTATAATTTCAAAAACGTTGGCAGATGAAGATTACCATATTTGCGTGTATATCCTGCAAGGCAAGCAAGAACTTCGTTTCATCTCAATTGAATTTGAAGGGAACCAAGAGGATGTAAGAGATAACATTGTAAATTCGTATATGGAACAACGTTATTCCTATGCAGAACCCACCCCTACTAACCTTGAAGTAACTAAGTCTGGTCTTTCTAATCTGACGGAAACAATGAGTATTTTCTTAAATGATTCAGATTTAAACGCTTCTGTATTTACAAAAGAGCTGGATATTACAGAGATTGCAACGGATATGATTGCATTTAAGCTGTACGGTGATTTTAAAGAGGGACAAGAATACTTCGTTTCATTAGAAGATCCGGAAAGTGCGGAGTTTTTCGGTAACTTTGAAACAACGCCTAAAAAAGACAATGAAGGCACATACCTAGAAGGAACAATTTTATCTGAAAACAAATTTACACCTGACATTCTGTATCATATTGCTACGATTAATCTTAAAAGTATGGATATTCCAAACGATTATGCGTATTTTATGATTCATTAATATAATGACTACCGAACCATTTTCGGTAGTCTTTTTTGTTCTCTTATTAATCAATTATTGCGGTATTTAAACGAATAGATTAACTGAAATGCTACTATCTTTTTAAAATGTTTAAATGGAATCGTTATTATGAAGACGTTGGTAAAGTTAATTTTTTCAACAAGTTAGAGCAATAGGCGAATTTCGGTGACTATATTCAATACTAAAAAAAATAAAGAGAAGAGTTTATAAGCTCACCTCTTTTTCCAATCTTCTTAATTCTTTTTTATATAGAAATTAAGATAATTTAATTTCTACATCTATTCTTTTTTTAGCAACACATACGCCATTCTTAACAATATAACATTCCACATAATGATTCCCTTTAAATTGTGTTTCTTCGTAATGTGTTAATTTATCCGTTTGTTGAATTTCTCCACGAATACTATCCTCTCGTTTGGCGATTATGCCTCTATTTCTCACTTTCCAATACACATTATAAGGTGCTGGAACGTTTGTTTTAGCTTGAAAGTACAACTGACACTTTGGTAATAAAACCTCTCTTTTTAACCTCATGATTTGTAGCCAACCAAGCGTTTTTTCGTTTTTTACTACTTTGCAATCTAAATTTAATTCATATTGAGATTGATAGTTTACTGGAAGTAGATTCTGAATAAATTCTTCTGTTTCTCTAAAACGTACAAATTCTTCTTCTGCTTCATTAAAAGAACTGTAAGATTCCAGAGCCTTTGAAATTTCTTCTTTTTGAGTTGTCCAATACGAATGATTAAAGAATGCTTCCCACGCTTCAATAGCTTGCAAATCTGTACAAGTATCATCAAAAAGTATTTCTAATTTTGACAATTTTTCGTTCAGTCGATTGTATAAGTTATCCATCTTCGTATCATCTTTACTGACCAGTTTGAGACTTTTCGTAGGATCGGTTGGATTAACTACTTCTTTATTCCATAGCAATCTATCTCTTATCGCCTTTATTGTATAATAGAAACATTCATCCATTCTTTCATAGGATTGAAATTTTTCGTCTGCTAAAACACTTTGAATGAGTCCACCAGGCATATTCACCCAACCATCTCTTGACTTAGAAAACATTTTTAACAATCGAACAACTTCTCTTAATTGATAATTTTTTTCTGTATTTGCATCCAAAAACCACTTTGTTATTGCTCTTGGATTTCTTTCTCTCCACTCGCTGCCACAATGTTCATATGTGTAAGTATCATCCGATTCATTCTTTTTATATCTTCGGTAGATTGCAAAATCAATGTGATACCCTTCCTGATACTCGATACGAACACAATTTGTCTTCGCAGTAGGTTCTTTCTTGAAATTCTTACATTTTCTTTTTAAAGCATTAACAATCATATTCTTTGTTGCAGTTGTCCCAGGAGGAAGTTGGTCTTTTTCAAACACAATAGCCACATCTATATCGTAATCATTACTTTCGTTTTGGGTAACAGTAGCCATCGCCATACTACCTTGAACAATCGCTTCTTCAGATAATTTGTAACTTGTTCCTTTTTCCTGATTGTATTCTTTTAAACCTTCCTTCAATCTGTTAATGTTTAGATTCTTTTTCTCGAAAAGTGAATCCTTTTCTTTTTTCGGCAACACGACATGCTTACCGTAAAACGTGTTAAACTTACCGTTAAGATTCTTCATTCCCAATTTGATTCGCCCCTGTGATTTTTATTTTTACTGGATTTCCTGCTTTTTGAAGGTTTATAGCCCAATTGTATTTTGGAGAAGCTATTCCTAAATGGTTATACACCCAAATTTCTTTATCCATTCTTGGAGAAATGGTACTTCCCAAACGATAAGCTAAAGAAGGTTGACCTGAATAGAACAAATGAATTTTTTCTAAATGAGGATATGTTTGATTGATTTTATCCAATAGCTGACGAAACTGCTTCTGATATTCATTAAGTTGTTCCATACATTTAATTGCATTTCTGTGAGGTGGCTTTAAATGAAGATAAAAGGAATTAAATTTATCTAAATCCAATCCGTTTAAGTCCGTTTCATGTATAGGATAAGTAACCCCTATTCTCACTATTACTTCCTTTGTTTCATCTACCGTTTGTTTCGAAATGTCTTCTTCAAGCATCAAAGGAGGACATACTTCACTTTTTTCCTTCACTTTTTCCCATTTTAAAAAATTCTGATTCCATTCAAAGTAAGAACTATTAGACTTATCAGCAATTTGATAACCGAGTAAAACGAGAAGTGGAATATGAGCTAATCCCCAATAAGATACTTCTATATCTGTATGTCCATCCAGATGTTGAAGTATTTTTTGTACAATCTTATCCTGTTCCCTTAAAGCATGTTGTAAATTTTGTTCATTAATGTTTTTTAATTCTTCTGTTTGAATTATCGAAAAGGGTTCAATGTTATAATTCGATAAATCAACATCAACTTTCGAATAATCCCCTGCTTCAATAGAAGAATGGCGAATCTGCAACATGGTTTGTAGTTTTCTTTTTTCTTTTGTTTTAAAATAAAACCAAATACCAAGACCAATTAATACTAAACCAATCGCAAACACTACATAATCAATAGAATCATCTGGAAGAGGTATGTCTTGATTGAACTGATTATTTATTAAAGGGATAAGTATAGGCAACCACCATTCCTTAGCAATACCACCTAAGACCAGAGTTGAACCTGTTCCAAGTAACAATAAAACAATCTTTTTTTCATGCCAACCTTTAAACAGGTTTAATATTTTTTTCAACATCTCTAACCCTCTCTCATACTTAAATCTTGCAAACTACTGTCTTAACCAATTCATATGTAAGATTACTATTTCCTTGATAAAAATATCAGTAATGTTAAGTAATACATGATTATCATACCATAACATGAAAAAAGCAGGAGGAAATCCCTCCTATTCCCTATTCAATAATCTGGGCGCGTTTGTGGAGCAATGCAAGTAGATAATTATCAAACTTTATTTCAAATTTACATTATTACTTCTAGTGTATTTCTTTTAATCCCGCAAAATTTGCAATGAAGGACTCGTTTCGCGCCAATAAAAAATAGAGGTAATTTTTTTTACCTCTACAATATAATTCTAATTCAGTACATATACTAAACGCCGGCAATTTCATGTAACAGCAAATCATTTGAACGTCTCAATCACTGTTGTCCGTTTCCCAAGAAGATAATAAAGGCAGCCGCAATAACCCACTTTTAAATTTATTTCGGAATTTTACTTCGATGATCAATTTATTATCCAACGTAATTTTATTTTCATCTTCCCTCACCTTATGTTTGCTAACAAAGCTGTATAATTTCTTTCGGTCCTCTTTTGTCATGAACTCAATCATACCTGCGTATTCGCCATTCAGATAAGATAGATAAACACCGAATTTCTTCTTCCTTATGCCATGAACAGCTACAGACTCAAAATTGTACGCAATGACCTTTAACCATGCACTAGAGCGTCTCCCCCGAGAATCGTAAATGGAATCTTTACCCTTTAAAATCAATCCCTCAAGTCCATGCTGTTTAATTAACTCAAAATATTGAACAGCATCCGTACCATCTACATATTGAATAAGGACTAACTTATCTGACGGCTCAATTACATCTGCGAGTATTTGTTTTCGCTCCATTAAAGGCTTCTTCCGTAAATCTTCCCCTTTGTAGAATAGGATGTCAAAA
Source organism: Solibacillus isronensis (assembly GCF_900168685.1). Taxonomy (NCBI): domain Bacteria; kingdom Bacillati; phylum Bacillota; class Bacilli; order Caryophanales; family Caryophanaceae; genus Solibacillus; species Solibacillus isronensis. Next base: position 316,883 of record NZ_FVZN01000012.1, read on the forward strand.
GCGACTAATTGAAGCGGGGCTGTGCGGTGTTTCGCGCGGTACTGATTCTGCAACAGTTCAAAATTGCTTTTCCCTTCTTCATCTACTGCGATTAATTCACAATCTAGTATCGTATTATCAGGAATCTCTACACTTTGAAATTCTTTAAATACAGAAGTAAATTCATTCTTGTGTCTTGAATATAACCGAATTTTACCGTCCCACTTGCTAATTAACATTCTCCAACCATCCATCTTTAGCTCCGCGCAAAAACGGCTGTCATTGAAGGGCTTATCCACTTTTTCTAAGAGCATGGGTTCAACAAACATACATTATCACCTCTATCATCTTCATTAAGTATGGTTAAATGGCTGGTTAATTAATCAGGCGATCCGGCGTTCTCATTCAATAAATCCGGAACAAAAATAATTATTTTGAGAAATTTAACTTAAAATGTCCTCTATACGCCCTTCTAGTAACGAATTGATTGTAGTAATGTATGTATCAGATAAATTAAAGGAGGCCATTATGATGTTTGGACTTATATATATAGAAGGAAAACAACCACAAGCTGTAGAACAAGAATTTAGTAGCATTGAAGCAGCTAACACTTTTGCTAAAGAAAATGGATATGAAGAATATAAGGTTGTGCCATTAAGTACAGGAAAATTAGATTTAACGAGTGCTAACGTTGATCTAGGTATTGTCGATTAATCGAGAGCATAGCAAAGCCCCCGCGTATTTTTGCGCGTTGGCACTTGCTAAATCGAATATTTCCTTTATCCAAATGAAATGAACTGTAGTTTAATCTTCTGAAACTTCATCTAAGTAAGCATGTAACGATATTCCCCACTCATCGCATGTAGCATCATCATTTGTAATTTGTCCACCGTAACCAAATAGACTACCATGTGCTACACATCTTTCACCAAAATTAAATTCACAAGTGTTGCATATTTTAAGAACGCGTTTTTCAACTACACTTACATCGTCTCTCATTACTGATTCCCTCCTTTACATAGTAACAATGGTTTCAAACTACATTTACGAGCTGCTATTTCACTTATTTATTTTAAAGGAAAAAGTGATTAATGCCATTAGTTAGTAATATACCAGCTAGTCCGAGCGCCGATATAATAACAGGTTTCTTTGCTTTTTCTTTTTCGAGCTTCAAAGTTCCCCAAAATTCCTCTATCCATCCATACATGCCATATACGCCGATCATGAATACTGCAATTGATATAAATAGGATTGCAATTGTTATCCAATAAAGTACCACATGTTTCACTCCCTTAAAAATGTACTTGGAACCTCGTAACGTTTTATTTATACTTCAAACCGCTTTGAGCATACCCCCAGGGCGCGGTACTGCAACTGCCATTATCCGTAATGTGTAACGTTTAATCTATAGTATATCTTAATTGAAATCCTATTAAATGTCGTTACTTTTTAGTGTAATGGTATTTTCTCCTGCATGATTTAAAGATAATTCCACTATTGCTATAACTAATGAAAAAACGTTGAAGCACATAATCGACCGTAGTAACCGCGCTTAAAAAGGCATTAAAAACGGCAAACAGGATAATCTGTTTGCCGTTTGCGTTATTGGGATACGCTCCAACACCAAGAGCCATAGCCGATAGGATAAACCGTAATTTCTTCACCCTCATATTCAATTATTTTTGAGGCATAAACCTCTGTTTCGCGGTCTTCAGTCAATGAATTGAAAATCACAATAAAAGCGTCGATGTTCTCGTCGTAATATGTACTTGTATCGTTGTCAGCAAGGGCTTTTAAAATCTCTTTTCCTACATCTTTTGTGAACAAAGGACATTGCCAACCATTCCAAGTGTTGCCCTTAAATGTGTATCCTTCAAATGAAGGGGTATCGTCTAACCAAAATGATTTCTTCTCAATTTGTATCATGGTATATTGTTCTCCTTTAAGGATATTTATTTATTTTTGGTAACCTAAAAACAGATTATCGCAATATTAACTTTTGAACAAAAAACGAGCTATTTTTCAAAATGAAAATTCTTATAACCCACAAAGCAATTAAAAAAGGACAGGAATCGCTATAATAAATAGCAAATCCTGTCCTTTTAACAATCTATCCATTGCAACACCTGAAGTAATTTCACCACTTGAAAAGTCCGGCCTCTTAGTTTTCTATGCCGTTAAAATAATATTTATAAATGCTGTAAGGAATAGAACGTAGAACCCGCAACAAGCAAAAACTAATGCTTCTGATATCATCTTCCTATTTCCAATTAAAGCTGATACTACCAATAAACCAATTCCCAAAAGAATAAATATTGGAGTTAATGCTATAAAAATAATATGTATCGCCCCCCTTTCAAATGTATTTCATAATAACTTATACACCGTTGCCGTATAAGTTATTCCATTTTTTGAGTTATATTTATAATATTTATTTCTAAAGAAAACACCTAATAGCTTCTATGTAGTTTTATAAAGGAAATTTCGAATATAAATGGATTATTATGTTAAAATAATTGAAAGTATAGGAAACATTAAAATTTACACTGGAGTGAGAATAATAAAAAAATCAAAATGGACGAAGGGTATAACATATATTATTTGTTTTTTACTAGTGGTTCTTTATTGGAATATTGATTCTAGTGAAAAAATCCAAGCTGACTGGCTGCTGCCTATAATATTAATGAGTGAAGCCTTGTTAATAGTGAACATGGGACTTTTAATACAATGGCAAAGGAATTATGAAAAGGATAAGTCATGGTCATATGAATTTATTATTTTTGTACTTTGCCTCAATATTGCTGCATTAGCCTGGATTTCAGGACTTTTAATTACATAAGAAAAGTAATATTAAAAAACAGCCAAGCAATGACTAACTAATCGTTGCTTGGCTGTTTTTTGATGTTTTTATTAGCGCTATTGTTTCTCGAATGAGGTAGTACCAACATACAATGACCAGGTACATAATTTGAAACGCCATGATGATAACGCAACCTAATACTAATCCGATTATGAATGGATTGAATCGTTCGGTCATTCGTCCAGTTGCAAAAAAATCAAAAATAATTGCAAGCATGGTTATTTTTGCAGCGTTTTTCGCGGTATTTAAGATTGGTCCATATACTGAATAACGTAATACTAGCAGTAAAATACTGATGAAAAATAGGTTTGGTATGTGTTGCCACATGAATTGCGGCGCCATCTGGTCTGGATAAAGGAAAGCTAAGATAGGCCATATTATGCCGAATATCGTAACGATCCAACCGAAAGCGACTGATTTTACTAATTTTGTGTTCATGTTGCCGATTCTCCTTGCTGTATGACTATAAATAAAAAATATCAAACAAATGTTAAATTAACATGATTTAATTTTAACATTTGTTTGATATATTGGTAATTACGTAAGGAACTGTTTCTTTAACTGTAGGCTCTTTTCGGACTAAAATATACACAAAAATTATGAGTTTCTTCTATTATATAGGGAAAAATATAGTTACATTTCAAAGGCGATTTAATTTGCTTAAAATATTTTAGAAACAGTATTCTAGCATTTGTTCTCCTTATAGGAATTCGTCAACATCTTCTGCGTGTAACTTAATATAATGCTGCATAATCGTTTGAGCAGATTTATGGCCTGACTGTTTTGCTATCGTTGGAATATCAGCACCATTTTTGTACATGGTTGTGATCTGAGTTTTTCTAAATGTATAAGGCGGGAAGTCTAGCCATTTTTTAATCATGGAGTTGTAGCTATCCTCTTTAATTTGAGCACTTGTATAATTGCCCCATTTATCAATCTTTCCTACGAAAAAGTCGTCTGGTTGCAAGTTAAATCGAATTATGTACTTTTTCACAGCTTGCACCGCTTCTAGTGTTAATCGTTTTCTTGCCATTTCCCCCTGTTTGATCAATTGCACATGCACAGTTCTTTTATCTAGTTCGAAGTCACTGACCTTTAATCGAACCATTTCTGATGGACGGTTAGCCGTATAAAGATTTACTAAACAAATAGCACGAATCCGTATATCTTTATCCTCTGCTGTATCGTACCGATCTATAAGGCGCAGTACATCGGATTGCTTTTCCACCTGTACCCCATGCATCGACTTCAATCGTAGATAATCCTCTGTTGAATACAATTTACGAAGCATTGTAATTTCAAGCTCTTGTTCCCCAGTCGGACTAATGCCATGAACATTTTTTAACCAATACTTCACACCTGCAGCTCTACGGTTGAATGTCGATAAGCGTACTTTTGCTTTTGTTACTGAATCATGTAAATAAACGATCAAGCTTTCAAAATCTACACCTAAGTAATGTTTGGAACAGAATCGCTCAAATAATTGAAAGTCGGGTTTGTACACATCCGCTTTTTTTATTTTGATACTTTTTATAGTTTCGTCCTTTTCGGCATTTAATTTGTAATTACCAAAAGACAACACTTTTTCTTCCATATAATATAACATCCTCCTCCCATAAAATTTCACGAATAGGATTTTGAATTGTTTGAATTTTATACGATATTTCACTAACGTTACATCTGTTCACATTTTAGACACAATTCAATTCTCCCCCTTTTATTATACCTATGAAAGTCCTGAATTATCAAATCCAGACAAGCAACGTTTTCTTGATTAGAAAAATATGGTTATATATTTCTTCGCTTGAAAATTTTTATTCTAAAACTCTTTTTTAGTATTGACTTTTTGGTTTTGTTGGTGTTTAAAAACGACTGATTTTTTCTTCATTAAATTAGTAAGAAATTGGATAAAATTTTAAACTCTTTAATTTTCCATTTTCTTGCTTTTGTAATCCCTATTTTTAACATGGGTATTTATGGTTTTATTTTTGGTGAAGTGATGTGAAATTCCGTTTTATGGAATTATTTAGAAGGACGCTCAGACGAATCGAAATTAAGTTTTGCGATACTAGGTCTTACTCGAATCGTCTGAGAGCCATTTTGTAAGAGAGGGTTATTTAGTATTTGTTAGCATATGTAGTACAGAATTTTTCATAGACTCCATAAGTTCTTCAGTTAATTCGTGATCTGCTCCCCAACATGGGTCTACTCGGTCGATAATGAAACTTGATATGCGTTCAATAATTTCTTCAGGCGTAATTAAATTTCTCTCGCTTGCTTCTTTCATAATTGTCGTCATTTTTCTAAAGTAACCGGCAAGATCACTTGGGAAAATAAATGTTCTATCGTAAACATTAAATAAACGATAATATTCTTCAAATCCAGCACCAGCAACAATTTCTAAGCTTTCATCGTACTTCTCCGCTTCTAATGTTCGTTTAACTTTAGCTGCAACATAGGATTCTTTTTCATTTGCATACTTTAGGTAGACTGGCGGGATTTCAAACATATTTTCTGCTTCAAAAACAGTTGATACTTCTTCACCTAACAAATATTTAATTGGGTGACAATGACTTCCTTTAAACTGTAATTCTTCAAATATTAATTTCTCTGCAAGAGTTAAATTGCTTAAATAGGGGTCTTACCAACAAAACGCGGAAAACATACGCTAAGAGAATTTTGGGAGGAAAAAAGCCGATTTTCCCTACCTAAGGAATCATCGGCCTTTAGTATTATTGAATAAGAGGGCGTAGTGAATATAAACTTGCTACTTTCTTCATATCAAATGTGTATTCGCCAAGAAAATTAATATGTTCCCATCCCAATGGAGAAATATGTTTTAGCAGGTCTTCTCGTAAACTTATATTTGTACACAGCTGCCCTATCTTTTTCAATCCCTAGTCGTACGAGGGAACATCCGCAAGCAGGACAGATTAATGTTTGCATATTTTTCCCTCCTAGAATGATGAATTTTTTTATTCAATACCTCCATGATTTATGGATTTTAACTGTATTTTTGTACTGTTTTTCCGTCTTTAAAGCCTTCAATCGTAGCATCGAATAAATACTCCGGTACCATGGCATATACGGATCGGCTCCTTAGTACAGAAATACCGGGTATTTTTGTAGGTTTTACCACCTTTGCATACTTCGCGTAGTTAGCGGTCAGAGATATAAGAAATCAGGTATAAAAGAGGGAAACCTGTCCTGAGCTGGCCCTGGGTTTCATCTTTCAGACCTGTGGCTCCTTCTGGTATCGTGGTTACTTGCGACTAAATGTCACAGCATGACCCATTGGCAGGTCTAGATTCCTCGTAACGCGTCCCCATTAGGCGACCCAGTTCAAAGGCATCTTCTACAGATAACACTTTTCCCCCTGGATGTTGGTCAAGCCAGTCTTCGGCTGCATTCGGTGAGCTGAAGAAATGGACTTCGTTGCAGAATGCCGTACGAATCGAGGACATATCATCTGGCGTCACGATTGAGACAACGGCAGTGGAAGGTTCCACGCTTACAATGTGGTCCGGTTCCACATTCAACCGTATAGGTTCTCCGGTGCTGTGACAGGGTGACTCGATGTTGACCGAACGACCGATGAGTGCTGGAAATATAAGTGTGTCAAGGGCGCACCAGGCATATAGTTGCTTCCCATCAACCGTAAAGTGGTGAGGGGTAGGGATAAGGGTAAGACCTAAACCAACGACACGGCCTTGTTCGTCGATTTCCACGCTTGGCAGAGACTGGAGAACTTTCTTCACCTCTTCAACAGGTTTTCCGGTCGTTGTCGCCATATCTTCAATGGTGACAGACTCCCCCCCTGCTAGCATTTGTAACAACGGGCGAAACAGCCACTTCATGGATTCTCCTCCCTCTCCCTTGTTCGACTGTTGGTCAAGTCGGGTTACGATTTCCTGAATTTCAGTTTTCATGTCTTTTTCCTCCTTTGTTATTTTTTGTTCCTATTATTATTTTCGATATTACTTTTCATTACCTAAAAACTCCATTTGTTGGACTAATTGACCGATAAAAGCATCCTTTTCATAGCTTGTCTGATTTTTGAAACTTCATGGGCTCTACCCTATGATAAAAATTTTTTCAATTCGTTTCCAAAAGAGAGAGCTTGTTCCAAAGTCATAATTTCCCCTTGCAATTTTGGATGTTCTTCTTTCCACTTGTTTGCATGCTCAACTGAGCTAAAATAGTGAATTTGTTTACATGTTCCTCCGGCCCATGGAGCCTCAGAATCAAACGGCACTGTCCAGATTACTGTTGAATCAGGAGTTGTTTTTGCTAATTTTCCATTTCGGACAGTTACCTCAATCGGTTCACCTGTGTACGCACAACGGGAATGTATATCGACATCAGCAACCAGAGCAGTTGACAGCTCCAATGTCGATATTGCACACCAGGCAAATAAAGTTCGTCCTCCTAAATGAATCTGGTTAGTAGTCGGTATAATCGATAAGCCCAATGCCCCTACTATTTTTTGATCCGCCTCCCGAACGATCATCTGCCGTTGGGCTAATATCTTCACTACTGACTGAACTGTTTTTGTATTAATTCCCGTTTGATTTATTAAAGAACTTTCTGTAACTGCCTGCCCATCACGAATGGAGAAAAAAATTGTCCGAAGAATAGGCACTGATTCTTTAGGCAGCTTAGCTAACAATAGTTCATAAAATTTTTTGAGTTCTGTTTTATTCTTCATTGTTTAAATCCCTCCATTTGATTGAATGCCTCTTTCGGGGAATCAAGGTACGATTCAATGTGTTTACGCAACTTTTGTAGTTCGTTGATTTGTTCGTCTATCTTGGTCAGTTTATCTTTTAACAAATGTTGTAGATGCGGTTCTATCTCCACCGTATTTTTTTCGAAAATCACTATTAAATCTTTCATTTCCTCCAGTGATACGCCTAATGATCGGAGTTGTTTAATACCATTGATACAAAACACATGCTCTTGGTTATAAACGCGGTAATTACCTTCGCTACGCTTTATAGAAGGCAGTATCAATTCCTTTTCTTCATACAGTCGAATGGCTTTTCGACTGACTCCTGTTTGTTGGGCTAGTTGACCAATCGTTAAATCCTCCATTATCTCCCCCCTTTTCGTTAACTGGAAGACCATCACTGAATTAACTAGAGTTTACAACGTTCACCTTAGGGGAAGGTCAAGTGCAATTTTATAATTTAAATACAAAGTTTAATCAGGAGATAGAAGTAACATCATCTTTAAAATGGTGTTATTGCAACATTTCTATAATAAACTCGACATGAAAACCGTTTCCTTGATACTAGCGAGTATTATATGGTAACCCAAGGCTACCTTCGCGAATGGGTTTGCTTGGGGTAATGTAATTTATACATTCAGATTTTAAAGAATCTTCAATTAAAACAACTTATGGAAATCTATCGTCGGGATGTATGCGAACCCAATCTAACAGAGTTATATCAAATTTTAATTCGTCTTGGTTACACTGTTCCAGCTCCATATAATGCTATTTCGGAATCAAAAACAGTTAAGGAACTAGGAGATATTCAAACGCCTGTTTATAGATGACCAGAAGATACTCATTGGACATTATTTCGCCGTACAGGGATTTATGGACTTTGGAATACTGGGGCAATTTCGAGCCATCGAGCAGACGTAAGTGATGCATTTATTCGTAATTATCATCGTGCAAATCGTTGCACCTAGCCACTGACTCAATGGCTGTTAAAAAGGGATTTATTCCTCTGCCACCATTAGTCATTCCTCGATAATTTGTAGAGAAACTCAATCCTTTTTATTAAGTAAGTTTTATAGATTTCAATAGCAAGAAGACTTAACCAAAGTGCACAGATTGTTGACATAATAAACCGTGTAAAACAAATATGCTATATAAATATTTCATTTCCTTAAACAGTTTAAAGTTAATTTGGCAAAGTACGGAAAACCTTATTCATAAAACAGAAAAAAGATTCCTGAGCAATAATCAGGAATCTTTTTTCTAACTTATCCAGCACAGCAAGATAATTTCGAAACATCTTTATCAAAAGTTAGGACAGCCAGCTTCAATCCTTCTGCCATTGTTAGATATGGAGCCATCGTTTCTCTCAGATCTCCAACAGTTAAACCGAATTTCACAGCTAATGTTGCTGCATAAATTACGTCTCCTGCGTTTTCTGCCACTACATGCGCCCCTAACACTTTCAATGTTTTCGCGTCTGCCACTAATTTGAAAACACCTGTTGTTTCCCGATTAACGAGCGCTCTTGGAACAGCATCCAACGGCAATACCGATGTTTTCACTTCATATCCTTTTTCTTTTGCCTGTTGCTCCGTTAAACCAACCGTTGCAATCGATGGAGAAGTAAACGTAACGCCTGGAACCACTTCTAAATTGACCTTTTGATTTAGTCCTCCGATTGCATTACGAGCAGCAAGTCCACCTTCATAAGCAGCTACATAAACAAATTGGGGACCGAGAGTGACATCTCCAGCTGAATAAATTCGGGAATTGGTCGTTTTAAGATAATCATCAATGACAATTTCACCACGGGAACCAACTTCAACGCCTGCTGCATGTAAGTTTAATGATTCTGTATTTGGTTTTCTTCCAGTGGCAATTAGCAATTGTTCTGCTTCAATAATTCGCTTTTTACCATTTATCTCAACATGAACTTTTTTAATGTCTCCATCTTGCTCAACTCGTTCATAGGTTGCACCTGTTACTAAATTAATTCCCTGTTCTGTTAAGGCCTTAGTAATGGCTTCTGAAATTTCAGGATCGTATTCTTTTAATAGACGCTCGCTTCTTTGAATCAAAGTGACTTCTGACCCGAGGTTATGAAATAGTTGTCCTAATTCCATGCCGATATATCCTGAACCAATTACGGTAAGACGATTTGGAACCTTCTTTAATTCCAATAAGCTAGTGCTTGTTAAATAATCTACTTCATCTAATCCGGGAATATTAGGTGCAGTTGAAGAAGCACCTGTAGCTATTAAAAATCTTTTGGCTGTGATTTGATTGCCATTTACTTCAACTGTATTTTCATTTACGAATTTTGCTACACCTTTTATTAATTCAAAACCATAATCATCAATTAAATTCACATATTTTTCATTTCGCATCTCGGTTACTAAATCATTCTTTTGTTTTACTAATGGCGCTAAATCAACATTTGAAGCCGAAGTGTGTAATCCCACAAATGGATTATTTTTTGCTAGATGATTGATTTCCCCTGCTCTTAATAAGGTCTTAGAAGGAACGCATCCGACATTAACGCAAGTTCCACCCACCGTTCCACGCTCAATCATAGCCACTTTTGCGTTCAAAGCAACGGCTTCAATGGCAGATGAAAAGGCAGCTCCACCAGAACCGATGATGATGTAATCATAATCATAGTTACCTTCATCATTTAAACTTACATCTGTCCTTTTTTCCGATTGCACTTGTATTTCTTCTGCTTCGCCCGGTTGATATTGTGCGTCAGTAATCGCTGTTTTCGCGATATCAATGTCTACATCATACGGTAGTTCAAACAGTGCTTCTCCGCGACGAAAGTCTACTTCAATCCCTTTTGCACCTGCATTTTCAAGAGCAACCGCAATATGTTCTTCACAACCAGTGCAGGTCATTCCTTCAACGTTTAGCCGATATTTTTTCAATAAATTCGTCTTTTGTTCCGATTGAAATTCTTCTGCTTCGCCCGGGTGATAGTTTGCGTCAGCAATCGCATTTTTCGCGTCTTCAACTTTCACGTCATCAGGAAGCTCAAATACAGCTTCTCCACGGCGAAAATCTACTTCAATCGCTTTTGCACCCATGTTTTCAAGAGCGACAGCTACATGCTGTTCACAACCCGAACATGTCATTCCTTGCACGTTCACTCGATATTTTTTCATGGTAAAAATATCCTCCTTTTATTCGACGGGGAGACCCAAGTCTGAAACCTCCGTCTTAATTGCATCTAAATTGGTTTTCGTATCATCAAAAGAAACCGTTACTTCCGCGGTGCTTCCATTAACTTTAATGGCTGTTTTGCCAGCACCTTCAACCTGTGCAATGGCATCTTCCACAACTGATGGCGGGCAGCAATCCATCCCTGCTATAACCATGAATGTCCCCGTCTTCTCAGCTTCAGTAATAGCTTTTACATCCTTCTCTGAATTCATAGCAGTTGTTTTCACTTCACTCTTAGATACTTCAGTTTTTTGGACTTCTTGTTCGTTACTGCATGCACTAACCACTAGCATAAGGGATAGCAACATCATAATCCTGATTATTTGTACTTTCACATAATACACCCCATTTTTTATAGTCAACTTTCAACTGAAAATAAGAAAAGAAACATGGTAAAAACAAGGAACGTTGTAATCCATAAGCCAATGACAGAACTTTTCCTTTTACCCTTTCTTCCATAAACCATATAAAAGGAGTACGCAAGAAGGACAATGGTAACGATGCTGAACAATAACCGATACTTCAACGAGTAGAATGCGATTGCGCCTGCAAACCCAGTGAGTCCAAGGGGAATCAAGATTAGTGGACCCAGGCAACAACCCGCCATAACAAAAGCTGAAAATACAGTGGCTACTTGTGAAACTTTTTCTTTCATGACTTGAACTTCTCCATGCTGCAACAATCATGTGTGGTTGTATCTTTCTTTGTTTCCTCTTTTGTTTCTGGATCAAGTTTTCTCCAGCCCTTGAAAAGAGCGAAAACGAATAACAGACCCATCATGATGAAAATAACATTTTTAAATTCCGTGAAGTATGATCCCAGTGCTGTTCCTGCAATCAACGGAAGTAGTAAAAACAGATGACACGGGCATGTGATGAGTGCGACAAGAAACCAACCTGAACTTTTTATTATGTTTTTCATTTCTGTTTCACCTCTTATTTCTTCATCAGTGTTTCAATAATGGGGCATTCGTAAATATCTTTGTTTTCGGGACATCTTTCTTTAAGATCCATCAGCATTCGTTCAATCCTTTTAAGATCTTCAATTTTACGTTGAATGTCCTCTATCTTCAAAATAGTGAAATCATACATATCACGACACTTCGCTTCATCGCGATCGACAACCCCTAGCAATTTATCAATTTCATTTAAGGTAAATCCTAATTCCTGCATTCGTTTTATGAAATGCAATCGATCGACCGTTTGTTGGGAATACATTCGGTATCCTTTTTCCGTACGTTCAGGCTCTGGAATTAAGCCTAAACGCTCATAATATCGAATGGTCTCCTTGTTAACACCGCACTTGTCAGCCAGTTCTCCGATACGAAATTTCATACGTCTCACCTCACTTACAGCATAAACCACGTACCTTAGTACAGGGTAAATATATAGTTTACTTCATTCATGAGATTTTACTTACCCTTAGAGCCAGATAACGTGCCGCCAAAAACAGCAGCCCCAACCTCAAAGGCTTCCGCAAGAGTCAGCTTGTCCTTCGCCGTTGTTGAATTCTTTTCATTCGCTTTTTGCCAATGTTCCTCAGAACAATAAAATTGAATGGCTGGGCAACAGCTGGTAGAAATGGACGTTGGCTCATTCGATTCGCAAGAAGAATCGCAGCATGCGTTGGTATCGGCAGCATCCGTTGTTCCCAAGCCTACAACCACGGTATCAGGATTGGCAACGGGCATGTTGTTTTTCACATCGATGGTAATCTTTTCACCGCAAAATGCACATTCCGATTCAATAACGGCATCTGTAAACATCGATGGAATGCCAAGGGCATCAATCGCACACATGGAATAAGCTGGCAACATTCCAGCCAATGTAACACGGTGTGGAGTCGGAACTCCTGAAAAAGGATACGCCACGTTCACATCCCCAGAGTTTTGGTCCCAGTGAATTAAATCCAATTCCCTTAAACGTTGAAGAGCAGATTGGACATCAATTTGTTCCTCTGTTGCAGTTAAATCATTGATGTTGACGATTTTTCCCTCAGCCATGAAAAGAAGAATGTCTAAACGGATACTATTTTCTGAAGGAGACAATAAACGGATTTTTCCCTCAAATCCTTCTTCTGGCAAACCAAGTGATTGTAACACCTTGTCCTTTAACGAAGTATTCAAATGATTTTGATTCATGTTGCTGCCTCCTCTATTTGATCTGCAATTATTTACAGGAATTTTTCTTCCTAGTACAGAATAAACCCTGTACCATAGTACAGGGTCAAGTATGATTTATTATTTTATCTTCTAAAACTAAACTATCCCATTAGTTAAGTATAACCTTACCATCTATTCTGAAATTTAACATAGATATCCAATTTTCTTTAAAAGTGTTGTTATAGTGATAGGTAAGCTTTTGAAGTTATCTCCAGCTTTTCCCCCACTTCACACCGTACAGGCGAGTTTCCCAGCATACGGCGTTCCAACTAATTCAATTCATTCAAGATTTTTATGATTATGCAAAGTTTTTGTGGAGAATCAGATAGCTTCGTTCAGACATTGCTTACGCAATTTATTGACTTCTGTAAGTTGCTTTTCATTTAACTTGAGTGAGTTTAAAAGCACTTGTATTTTCTCTAAATCTCTCAAATGTATAAGGAGATGGACAGATTTATGCAATATCATTAAGTTTCCGTATGAATCATCTTTGGTGAGATGGTACGGTGTCTTATGGTGACAATGCCATTCATCCAGTCCTAATTCAACCCCTGTAACAGCACATTTCCCATATTGTGCAATAAATCTACTTATCCGGTTATCGTTGTATTCGATGGAACGGCTCGGTATGAACTGTTTCATCACACGAGTAAGCGTTTGTTTATTGATTGCTCGCAAGTTTTGATGAATTTTGTCCCTACCTACGGTAGTGTAGTTACAAATAATTTGAGAGAAGTTCAGATTTATCTTACAACGTTGGGCATGAATTGGGATAAGTACCATTTCTTTTATTTTGAAGTACTTACACTCATATCCCTTGTACCGTTTCTGTAAGGATTTTGGAAAGTCCTGAAACGTAGCTTCTTTTCTCAATTCTTTTAAACGATTAAATAACGCTTTATGAAGACGATAGTTCAGCTCAGTTAAATCATCAGTGATGTGTGAGGCTGCTGAATAATAATTTTGGATTCCCATTATAACTGTATTAAAGTGCCAAACATTCTCAACCGATTGGTGTTTCTGAATCTCTTTGATTGTTTGTTTTACTTTTATCTGTGCATTTTTGAGCGCATTCTTTGTCATGTGTGAGCGAGCGACATAAAGAGTCCTTTTCTTTGTCTTTTTCAGATGGGCTTTGAAACGAAAACCTAAAAACTCTGATGAGTTTTTCTTTAGGTTGACCACCTTTGATTTTTGTTCGCTAATTTCAAGGCGAAGCCTTGTATGAAGAAAATCATTCACTGCATAATACATTTTAATTGCTTGTGAACGAGTGCGACAAAGAATTTTAAAGTCATCTGCATATCTCACGATGTAGCAATGTTTTAAATTAGATTGTTTCAACGCATTATATCTGCCAAGATTTGATTTATATAACTTATGTGTTTCAAAGCTTTCCCATTGATTACTAACCCACCAGTCTAGTTCATTTAATACGATATTAGATAAAAGTGGTGATAAGATCCCCCCTTGGGGTGTACCTTTCTTTGGGAAACCTTCCCCAATAATTTCAGCCTTTAAAAGACGTGAAATAATGGAAAGCAATGCCTTGTCTCGAATGCCTAAAGACCACATTTGTTTTATTAATTTGGCATGATTTACATTGTCAAAAAATCCTTTTATATCAACGTCAACACAGTGATATAGGCATGCGCGATTAATGAGCGTTTCAAACCTAGCTTTCGCATGATGTGTATTGCGGTTTGGCCTAAAACCATAACTATGTTTATAGAATTTCGCTTCACAAATCGGCTCAAGTACTTGCAAGATACACTGTTGGAACAATCTATCCCAGATAGTCGGAATCCCTAAGGGCCGAGTTTTCCCATTTGCCTTAGGAATGAATACTCTCCGGACGGCTTGGGGTGTATAGTATTCAAACATTCTTTGTATCGTCGATACAACCTCAGATACAGATAATCGGTTTATATCTTCAATCGTTAATCCGTCATCTCCAGCAGTTTTACTGCCAGTGTTTCGTTTAATATTCCGATAAGCTAACCGTATATTATCATCGGATTGCATTAAGTCTAGTAATCCATAAAAATTCTGTCCATTGGCACTTTGAGCATATAAAGAATCAAAATTGTACTGCATATCATAATACTCATTGTGTCTCAGTTTCTTTCGTTTTAACAAGTTGGTGACTCCTTTAGGAGCTGAACCTCTATTAGTCTTACAAGAACCTTATTAATCGTTGAAGAACTGCCTTGCATGGCTGAATGAATCTTTTATTAGTCTGGTGGCTATCCCTCAACGTTCATTACACGTTTCAATGGTACTGTGCCACTACTTTCACTGATATAAAGAAAAGTTATATGGTCGCTAATCTCACGACTAGTTTCCTTTTCAACGCTTCATAGAGAGTAAGCTCTCCACGTTATCAGCTTACAACGTTGAATTATGTCTATTATGGAACAAACTTAGGTGCTTCCTATGAGCCTGTTAGCAATCGCATGTGCCTGTAACACAAGATGGATTTTTATATTATGGATTCTTACTCACCCACAGCTAACCCTACATTTAGTAGTAAATACATTTCTGTATAATGCCAGTCTAGACCCGTACATTCAGAAGTTCGTCAGCAATATACTTTCTTATTTTATTTCGTCGCATTCTCACCATATCTGTTCAACCCAAGCACCATGATTTACACCACCCCATCGGGTAGGCTTTCGTCAGCTATACTGTTACGGTAAATTCTCACGCCTATTAGCCGAGCTTATAACACACTTTTTCTTACTAAACAGTGTGCTATTCGACGCAGGGGGAGCCTTTCGGAGCGTTACCTCCTCATTCGACTCCTCGACATAACCCTTCAGTTTCAGAACTCTAAAACTGCCTGACCTTTACCGAAATTGTGTGTCCACATTTCATTTGAGTCAAGAACATTTCGCACCCACAATCTGGCCCGATTATTGAACAAAATTAAAAAAGCCATTTAATTCATTAGTTCATGGACAAATCACCATAAACGACCGTTTTTGGTTATGAATAGAGAACTTCTCTAAAAACCTTAAAAACTACTTAAATACATAACCAAAAATATAACCAAAATCAAAAGACCAATATATCTATTTAAAACCCCTTTTTGGTATAGTTAACATATTAGAAAAGGGGAGATTTGTGTTGAAATTTGGATATGCACGCGTAAGTACACAAGATCAATCATTATCATTACAACTCGATGCATTAGCTCACTACGGAGTGGATCAGATTTTTGAAGAAAAAGAATCAGGAAAAATGAAAAATCGACCTCAATTAGATGAACTACTTAAAGTTTTACGTAAAGATGACACGGTCATTGTTTATAAATTAGATCGTATCAGTCGTAGTACCAAACATTTAATTGAGCTTATGGAATATTTCGAATCAAAGGAAATTCATTTTGTTTCCATACAAGACAAGATCGATACCACAACTGCTATGGGACGGTTCTTTTTCAGAATGTTAGCCAGCATAGCAGAATTAGAACGAGATATTATTAGTGAACGAACGAAGGATGGATTGACGGCTGCTAGAGCTAGGGGAAGAAACGGAGGCAGACCGAAGGTTGATTTAAAGAAAATAGAACTTGCTATAAAAATGTATGAAAGCAAAGATTACTCTTTATCTCAAATTAAGACGGCAACAGGCATTGGAGCGACAACCTTATATCGTTATCTAGAAAAGAAAAAAGATATCTAGCAAGGAGTTGTAGCATGAGAGGGAAAGAATTACTAACAGAAGATCAAAGAACGGAATTTGTACGAATTCCAGCTGATATGAGCGAAAGTGAACTAGAAACTTATTATACTTTTTCACAATATGACCTTGAAATTATTAAACGACACAGAAGAGATCATAATCGATTAGGCTTTGCTGTTCAATTATGTGTTCTACGCTATCCTGGATGGTCCCTTTCAGATGTTGGACCTATTCCAGATTACATAATCGAATACATAGCTAGCCAAATAGATGTTAATCCTAATTCATTTTCTTTATATGCCCAACGAGAGCCAACTAAACATGAGCATATGGAAGAAATCCGTCAAGTTTATGGTTATCAAAATTTTTCCTTAGGGAACTATCGCAAGGCAGCTCAGTTTCTTTTGAATCATGCCCTTCAAAATGGAAATTCAATGTATCTTCTTCGTACAGCACAAGAAGAACTACGTAATCAGAAAATTATTCTCCCTGGCATGACTACTATAGAAAGGCTTGTTTGGGAAACTCGTCAACGAGCAGAGGAAAGGATTTTTAAATCATTAACTTGTACTCTTTCCAAATGGCAAAAACAAAAGTTAGATAAACTTATAGATCCATTTGTAGACAATAGAAAAACCCCTTTAGCATGGCTGAGGGAGCTTCCCGGCCAATCTTCACCTGAAGCCTTTTTAAAAGTCATAAAGCGCTTAGAATATATTCGAGAATTAAAATTAGAAATAAATACAGAACAAATCCATCCCAATCGGTTACTTCAATTATCTCGTATTGGAGCACGGTATGAACCACACTCATTTCGAAGATTTAAAGAAATGAAGAAATATGCAATTCTTGTTGCCTATCTAGTAACACTAAGCCAAGATCTAATTGACCAAGCAATTGAAATTCATGATAGACAAATGATGATTTTACAATCAAAGGGTCGTAAAACACAAGAGGAAATGCAAAAAGAAAATGGAAAAGCAGTGAATGAAAAAGTCGTGCATTTTGCAGATATTGGTGCTGCACTTATTCAAGCACGAAATGAAGGGCTTGATCCATTTAATGCTATTGAAATGATTATGCCGTGGGATAAAATTGTTTCTTCCGTTGAAGAAGCCCAAAAATTAGCCCGACCGATGGATTACGATTATCTAGATTTGTTAGAAAATCGGTTTTCTTATCTAAGAAAATATACTCCTACTTTTCTTAAATCTCTTGAATTTCGTTCTACACAAGGTACAGAGCCATTATTGCAAGCCCTAAAAACGCTAAATGAAATAAATGAATCTGGTAAAAGAAAAATTCCAAATGATGCCCCGGTAGATTTTATTCCTAAACGTTGGAAGAAGCATGTTTATGGTGATGATGGAATAATTAACCGGCACTATTATGAGATGGCTGCACTAACAGAGTTGAAAAATCATATTCGTTCAGGCGACATATCCGTAGTCGGTAGTAGACTTCATAAAGATTTTGAAGAGTATCTTGTTCCTAAAAAAGATTGGACAACAACTCGTCTTACGGAAACTAAACTAGCCGTTCGTTCATCGGCAGATGAATATATTGAGGAAAGAAGAAAGTCACTAGCTCAACGCCTTACATGGGTTTCAAATAATCTTGATTCTCTAGAAGGAGTAAATATCGAAAAGGCTAAGATCCGAGTGGACCGTTTGGAGAAGAATACACCCGAAGAAGCGAGAGCTTTTAGCCTGTCTTTATATAATATGTTGCCAAGAATAAAGCTCACTGATCTTTTAATGGAGGTAGCACACTGGACAGGATTTGATGAAATGTTGATACATGCCTCAACCAATCGCCCACCAAAGGGAGAGGAAAAAGTAGTTCTCATGGCTGCTCTCATGGCGATGGGAACTAACATAGGTCTTACTAAAATGGCAGAAGCGACACCAGGAGTTACCTATCATCAAATGGCTAATGCAGCGCAATGGCGTTTATTCGATGATGCTATAAGTCGTGCACAAGCGACATTAGTAAATTTTCAACATAAGCTTAAACTAGCTTCCTATTGGGGAGATGGAAGTACCTCTTCCTCTGATGGAATGCGCGTACAGGTTGGTGTTTCATCGTTACATGCCGATGCCAATCCACACTATGGGTCTGGAAAAGGGGCAACCATTTATCGATTTACCAGTGATCAATTTTCAAGTTTTTATACGAAAGTCATTAATACCAATGCTCGTGATGCTGTACACGTTATCGATGGATTACTTCATCATGAGACAGATTTAAATATTGAAGAGCATTTTACAGATACAGCTGGCTACGCCGACTCAGTATTTGGATTGAGTCATTTACTAGGATTTCGTTTTGCACCAAGGCTACGTGATTTAGCTGACTCTAAGCTATTCACCATCCAAACGCCGAATGAATTCCCAAAACTAGAAAATATACTCCGTGGTCGTATTAATACTAAAATTATTCAAGAGAATTTTGATGACGTATTACGTGTAGCTCATTCTATTCGAGAAGGAAAAGTGTCTGGTTCACTTATTATGGGGAAATTAGGGTCATATGCGAGACAAAATAAACTTGCAACTACTTTGCGAGAAATGGGGAGAATCGAAAAGACCATTTTTATTTTGGATTACATATCTAACGAAACACTACGCCGTCGAATTCAGCGAGGACTAAATAAAGGGGAAGCCATGAATGGGTTAGCAAGAGCCTTATTCTTTGGAAAACGAGGTGAGTTACGAGAACGAGGAATACAAGACCAACTACAACGTGCAAGTGCTTTAAATATTCTAATAAATGCTATTAGCGTATGGAATACCGTTTATCTTACAGAAGCAACAAAATTATTGAAGGAAAAGGGGAATTTGAGAGAAGATTTACTTAAACATGTTTCTCCGTTAGGATGGGAACACATTAATTTTCTTGGTGAATACAACTTTGATGCAAGTAAAGTAGCAAGTCTACATTCACTACGCCCTCTTATTCAATAATACTAAAAGCCGATGATTCCTTAGCGTAGGAAAAATCGGCTTTCTTTATGTCGAAATTTGCTTAGCGTATGTTTTCCGCGTTTTGTTGGTAGGACCCCAAATAGTATTGGCTGTCGATTTCATCATGTTTTACGATAAGAATGATCAATGAACAAAAAGCAGGAAATTCATTGGGGTCCATTTTTTTTTACATAATCATCTACATCATATCTTGTAATATCACTCGTATAAAGGTAATGGAATATCGCTACTTTCTCATTGTTATCTTCCGTTTCCCTAACTCTTTCAATTAAGCCGCTTAGGTACTCTAATGTGGCGTCACCTGCATAAAGACTATCGTACTCTTTTTTTACCTCTGCGAATTTGTTTTCATCTTCCTTTTCAAAGTTCCAATTAAGGATTCTTTCTTTTTCAGCTAATGCTTCATTAAATGCTGTCATATATATTTAACCTCCATAACGTTATTATCAAAACATATCACAGGTTTTTAAAACAAGCTCGCACGATTCTTTGTTTCTGATAAAATTTTACTTAAAAAGTTATATTTAATTATATGGTATGGAACCCAGTTAAAATAAAAAAGCCTACCCGCTAACGGATAGACTAATCATACGAAAATAGCCAATGCAGCTATTGGCCATTTAGCTTTAATTCCTGAAGAAAAAAAATAAATTGCGTCTATTTATCTAAAACAATCTTAACTTTCTCAAATTGGATTGTTGGATAATGTGTTTTTATTAATTCTTTACGAGTAGTGGATTTATCATACCGATTGTGTCCAATAGGCTCATTCAAATAGGATTCTTCCAGAACGAGCACATCTTCAAACGGCCCTGTTGTTATTACTGGAATTGTAATGATGATCCAGTTTATCGCAGTAACAAATGTAGTTTCATTTACTTTTAATACATACCGTTTCAAAAGAACCACTCCATTAATTTTTGTTTCAAGCCCTTCTAGTATAGCATCTAAAAGTTCCATGACCTTGTTGTTTTATTTATGCTCTTTATTTCATAATTCTCTACTCGAAACCTTTAATAGACTTTAAAAAAGAATTTATATATAAATGTGTAAATCATATATAAAGAGATATAAGCGACAAAAAAACCTTGAAAAAAGGAAGTAATACTTATATCTAATAACGTTTTTGCCGAATATAGCCCATCTGTTAGATATCCTATTACAACCGCTATTGCACCTATTAATAGCGTGAACCAACTTCCTATACTCAACATATTTCACTCCTTCTAACTTACAATTTTATTTAATGCATACTTTATTTCTTATAAGCATTCTTAATAGATCATACAAGTTGATTCAATACATTCAATACGTTTAGATTCTTCTCTTGGTCGATACTTAACGCCTCGAATAAGGACTTGATTGTATGCGGATTATTCTTAGAATTGCCATCGATTATCAAGATTTTAACCGTTTCAAGGTCGTCGTGACTAATAATAGTATTATCTATACTAGCGACTTGTAGAAGCAAGTTACAGACGTTTACAGCATGTTCTTCTATAGGGGTTGTATCTCCTATTTCTAATGGATTGAATTTTTGGATGGTTTGGTTAGTAGGGTTTATTTCAACTGCCTTATTTGTCAGTTGTACAAGTTTGCGGAATTCTAGATAATCAGTCAGAGGCATATCTTTTAAATTTTCATTTATGATTGCCACCCTACCATTATATTTACGACCACCGCGCACACAAGGTTATTTAATATTTCATTGAGATTTTTCAAGAGTGTCACCAGCCCTTTTCACACGTAATTTACGTTCATTTTCCAAGAAAATCTCCATTAACCGTTTAACACTTTCATTTAATTCACTATTTCTAGAAGGGTCTGGAGTTGTGCCAAGCTTACTCATTGAAAGCTTTTTCGTTAAAAGAATTTTATTGTTGTTGTTAAGTGCTAATCGTTTTTGTTTCTTTTTATCGATTCGCTTATTCATTATATTTAGACCTCTTTCATAAGGATTTACGATAATCGTACAACTAAATCACAAATCCAACAAAAAAGCTCCTATTGTTTGAAAGCCTGTCAGCTGTCAGCTCTTATTAAAGGTTAATGATCACTACTACAACTAAGCCAATTAAAAAACCGGTCGTAATGACTGCATTTTTAAACCAAAATTGGCGAGGCTTTTTACAAATTAAATAGTCACTTGCTATGGTGCCTATTATAAATGAAAACGCTAATATTATTAATGATGGAAGGTATAAGTGACCAGCTATATCAATACGTGTCAGAATGCCCCCAATGGATCCTAGCAGCACAAATAACATTGCTGCATCACACAGTAGACCGGCTGATCGTTGTACTTAATTCCGGTGTATAACTATCAACCAACAATGTTTCAATAATATTCTCATCGTGAAGCAACTCAGGGCGCTTTTTTTTATAATAATCTAGCATCGTATTTTTAACTCCTGTAATTAACCAACTCCTTATATATGTAACTTCTGTAACAACTGAAGGTGAAACCAAGATTTTTGTGAAAAAATCTTGAATAATATCATCAGCGATTACGTCACTTTTAGTTAAACCAATTAAAAAGTTTCGTAAATAGACATAATGCTCATTGTATATTTCTTCAATTAGAACTAATGGATTCATATTAGACATTTTTTAATCTCCCTGAATCAATTTACCGTCACAAGTGAGACGGTTTGAAAATCGTAAAAGTTACTTTTAATTTTTTTTTTTATAAAAAAATTTTTTATCAACTGAAATTAGCTGTTATTTACCCATTATTACTTTCAATGATATTTACATATTACCTAAAGAGTAATGCTCCCTTTTGACGTGAAAGACTGAAAGCAGCTTGATGGTCCAGCTTTTTAGCAATAGGACATTTTGTTCTGCCTACCTTACATATGCCAATATTTTAAAAAGGAAGTTGGAAATAAAACTTAAGTAATCAAATTATTTTTATCGTTTTTTACTTTTAATTAGCTTACCTCTCTTTATGTAATAGTAACAAAAAAAGGGGTGAGCCAAATGATGGATGAAAAATCTACTGAAAATCGCCAGTCTGAGGAAATCAAGCCAATGTACATTTGTGATATTAGTAGAGAATGTTGTTATCACAACATTAAGTGTAATGTGATGGTTATTACAGCTGATCGAAAAAGTATTTGCAGTATATGTATGTAAGGAAAAATGTCTAAGTCGAAACTGAAAAAGAAAAGGAGTGGCAATTTAATGAATTATAACGGAGCTAAAATGAAAAGTGCATTAATTACTAAAACATTAGAAGATCTCTATAATCTTCCTGCTTTTGCTAAGGTAAAGAATGATTTTAAACGAAATGGAGTAAACCCGGAAGATTTGAATGTAGCACTTGGGTATCAGTTCAATACATTCCCTGAGCAAGAAGAAGTCAAATATACTCGGTATGTTCAATTACACAACAATCAAAATACGGCTCAAATTGTTTTCTCTGTTACAGAACCAATAAAGGGGCAAAAAGAATATACCCTAATCAGTAACCTTAAAAAAGAGGAAAAACAAAATGGTAATATTGTTGTTGCTCAAAATGTATTAAGAGATAAGGAAGTTATTGAAAAAGAACTTCTTTTCGATACAGAAAACTACAACCAACTGTTTGAAGAGACACATGTAGAAGAAGATATCAATTTTGCTGCATTTGAAGAACCAATCAAAGCACAATGGAGTTTCTCTGGCTGTGCACCAGGTATTCCCCACTATGAACATTGTGGTCCTGGGTGTGGTATCGGTCTTACTTATGGTGGAGGCACACCAATAAATTCGACAGATACATGCTGTAGAGGTCATGACGCTTGCTGGAAAATGTTTGGTAACGGCGACGCTTGCTGCGATAAAGAATTCCTTAAATGTCTTGAAGGTAAAACAACAGTAACAGCTGATATTGCTCAAGCATGGTTTAGTAGTAATGCTAAGAAATGTTAGAATTAAATTAGTATACCAAACCTAATATTCTCCATAAAAAAGCCGGTAGCTTCTCTTTAAGAGAAATTATCGGCTTTTTGTTAAGACTAAGCTTTGGGAAACCTAGCGCGGTAAAAGCACAGATTGGTAAGGATTTAATAACAATTATGTTGGTCGAATTGAACCCTTTCTTCGTGTGGCTTTGAAATAAAGTTGAACTGTTTATAAAAAGTTGTACCGTTTTGAAAAAAGTTTAACCGTTTATATAAAAGATGAACCGGAATTTCCTATCTCTATAAAGAGAAGGGGTTTCGGTTTTTCTTGTGGATTTAAGAACCTGTTAAGTGATAATAAAGTTATTCCATAAAACCAGCTAATAGTTTGTCAATCTTTTAAATTAAAAATCACTTCATGCTATACTAAAAATGCATAACTCAAATAGCCCTCCAAATATAAATTGGAAGGTTTTTACTTTGTTTGAAAATAATGATACTAAATGGTTTCTTGGAATGATGTTTTGGTTTTTAACATCGCATAAATCCAGTGTAAAAAGCTTATTAGCGCAAGCGATTATTGCTACTCTGTATGGTTTGCCCTCTTCACGTTTTAAGTCGTAAAAGGCTCGTAATCTCTTATTCCGAGCTATCGTTTCATCAGTTATTTTCTTTTTACGGCTATCACGAATAGAGCAGCGAACGGCTGTAAAAAGCATACGGCGAAGCCTAGCTGAACCACGTTTGGTAATATGATTTTTTGTACCTTTAAAACGTCCTGATTCAAACACACTTGGATCAAGTCCTGCAAAGGCAACTAACTTTTTAGGATGACTAAACCGATCAATCTCTCCGACTTCAGAAATAATCGTTGCAGCGATTTTTTCACCTACACCGGGAATTGTTTGGAGTAGTTCATATTCTTCAAGTTGTACCGCTAACTCATCAATCTCACGCTCCAACGTGGAAAGCTGGTAGTGGTACGCTTGAAGTAAATCTATATACATATTCAGACTGACAAGAAGACTATGATAAAGTGTTGATTGAAATGGGTTGCGTTTTGCAGCTGCGATCAATTCTTCTGCTTTTTGATGCGCCCATTCTAATGAACGTGCTTTACAATGCATGTTAATAAACTGAGTAATTTCTTCCATACCTCCTTCTAAGACAGACTCGGAGGTAGGGAAGCTTTGTAATGTTTTTAATGAAATCTCGGCATATAAACTCCCAAAAACCCCTTTGTATTCAGGGAATACTTGATCAAGTACGGCTTGGAATTGGAGCTTAGTTTGAACCATAACTCCTGTCATATTTTCATGTTGTCTTGTTAGATGCCGAAGGTTTAATAATTGAATACCTCGCTTTTTCTGAGGCTCTAAATCCTCTTTGTAATACATCTCACCTAAGTGATAAGCATCAATGGCATCTGTTTTTGTTTTTCGTAAATTAGAGCTTTTTGCTCGATAAGATACGAGTGGATTTACAATGATGACAATGTACTCTCTTGCTTCTAAGAACTGTACAACTGGGGCATGATAGTGACCTGTTGCTTCTAAAACTATAGGTGGTTTCATCGCTGTTTGACGCTCTAAATCTAGTAAATAAGAGTGTAACTCTTTTAATCCTTCCGCCGTATGTTCAACTTTCACACTGTTTTTATAAGGTATTTTTTTATCCAAGAACATTTGAATCTGACTTTCACCTTTTGCCACATCCAGACCAACAACTGGATTCATAAATTATCTCCTCCTCTGTAGTGGATTGAACCGGTAACCTCTATCTACCTTGTTATTCATATCTTCGCTTGTTATACGGGATCTCCATGTCCCAACCAGCCTAATCATGTGTTAACAAGTAGAGGGCGAACAGTTTAACGAACGGGATCAAGTCCCAAGGGCCATTACGTTCTGCCCCGGCTACTATCAATCTATAAATAGAATAAAAAATAGTCAATCAGATTTCTCTGACTGACCTTATAATACGAAAGGGCCATATTGTGGGTGCGAAATGTTCCTGACTCAAATGAAATGTGGTTACACAATTTCGGTAAAGGTCAGGCAATTTTAGGTTCCAAAACTGAAGGGTTATATCGAGGAGTCGAATGACGAGGTAACGCTCTGAAAGGCTCCCTCTGCGTCGAGTAGCACGCTGCTTAGTAAGGAAAAGCGTGTTATAAGCTCGGCTAATAGGCGCAAGAATTTACCGTAACAGTCCGGCTGACGAAATCCTACCCGATGGGGTGGCGTAAGTCATGGTGCTTGGGTTGAACAGATATGGTGAGAATGCAATGAATTAGAATAATAAACTAAGTTGCTGACGAACTTCTGAATGTACGGGTCTTGACTGGCAATACATAGAAATGTGTATATCACTAAATGTGAGGTTAGCTATGGATGAGTAAGAATCCGCAATATAAAAGTCCATCTTGTGTTATAGGCACATGCAATGCTAACAGGCTCATAGGAAGCACCTAAGTCTGTTCCATAATAGATATAACTCAACGTTGTAAGCTGATAACGTGGAGAGCTTACTCTCGATGAAGCGTTGGAAAGGAAAATATTCGTGAGATTAGCGGATATATAACTTTCCTTTATATCAGTGAAAGTGGTGGCACAGTACCGTTGAAGCGTGTAATGAACGTCGAGGGATAGCCACTAGACTAATAAAAGATTCATTCACCATGCAAGACAGCTCTTCAACGATTAATAAGGTTCTTGTGAGACTAATAGAGGTTCAGCTCCAAAAGGAGCCACCGACTTGTTAAAACGAAAGAAGCTGAGGCACAACGAGTATTATGATATGCAATCTCAATTTGATTCTTTATATGCTCAAAGTGCCAATGGTCAAAATTTTTATGGTTTACTCGATTTAATGCAATCCAATGAAAATGTTCGATTAGCCTATCGCCATATTAAACGCAATACCGGCAGTAAAACGGCTGGACATGACGGATTAACAATTGAAGATTTAAAGAAACTATCTGTTTCAGAAGTTGTATCAAAGATACAACGAATGTTTGTAAACTATTCCCCCCAAGCTGTTAGGCGAGTCTTCATTCCGAAGGCAAATGGGAAAACACGTCCTCTAGGAATCCCAACGATTTGGGAGCGACTGTTCCAACAGTGCATCTTACAAGTGCTGGAACCGATTTGCGAAGCGAAGTTTTATAAACATAGTTATGGATTTAGACCAAATCGCAATACACATCATACGAAAGCCAGGTTTGAAACGCTCATCAATCGGGCGTGCTTATATCATTGTGTAGATGTTGATATAAAAGGGTTCTTCGACAATGTAAACCATGCGAAACTATTAAAACAAATGTGGTCATTTGGCATCCGAGACAAAGCGTTGCTTTCCATTATTTCACGTCTTCTAAAAGCTGAAATTATTGGCGAAGGTTTCCCAACGAAAGGTACACCGCAAGGTGGTATATTATCGCCACTTTTATCTAACATCGTACTAAATGAACTGGATTGGTGGGTCAGCCATCAATGGGAAAGCTTCAAAACACAAAAGCTATATAAAACATATAGTGGCAGATATAACGCAATGAAACATTCCAATTTAAAACACTGCTATATTGTGAGGTACGCAGACGACTTTAAGATCTTGTGCCGCACTCGTTCTCAGGCGATTAAAATGTTTTATGCCGTCAAAGATTTTCTTGAAACAAGGCTACACCTTCAAATTAGTGAAGAAAAATCGAAAGTGGTCAACTTAAAGAAAAACTCATCAGAGTTTTTAGGTTTTCGTCTAAAAGCACATCCGAAAAGAACGAATAAAAGGACTCTCTATGTTGCTCGCTCACATATGACAAAGAAAGCACTCGATAATGCACAGTTAAAGGTAAAACAAGCAATTAAAACGATTCAGAAATATCCATCAGCCGAGAACGTTTGGCGCTTTAATACAGTTATTATGGGAATTCAAAATTATTATTCCGCTGCGTCACACATCACGGATGATTTAAATAAGCTGAACACTCGTCTTCATAAAGCATTATATAATCGTTTAAAAGAAATGAGAAAAGAAGCAACGTTTAAGAACTTCACAAAGTCCTTACAAAAACGGTATAAGGGTTATGAATGCAAGCTCTTTAAAATAAAAGAAATGGTACTTGTACCCATTCATGCCCAACGTTGTAAGGTGAATCTAAATTTCTCTCAAACAATCTGTAACTATACTACCGTAGGTAGGGATAAGATTCATCAAAACTTGAGAACTATTAATAAACAAGTAATTGCTCATGTAATGAAACACTTTATTCCAAACCGTTCCATCGAATACAACGATAATCGGATTAGCCGGTTTATCGCACAATATGGAAAATGCGCTGTTACAGGAATCGAATTAGGACTGGACGATTGGCACTGTCATCATAAAACACCGTATCATCTTTCAAAAGATGATTCATACGGGAATCTGTTGATACTGCACGAATCTGTTCACCGTCTCATTCATATGAGAAATAATGAGAAAATACAAGTGTTATTAAACGCACTCAAGTTAGATAAAAAGCAACTTAAAAAGGTAAATGAATTGCGTGAGCAATGTCTGAACGAACCTATCTGATTCTACATTTCATCTTGCATACACATAAAAAACATTGAATGAATTGGATTAGTTGGAACGCCGTATGCGATGAAAGTCGCACGTACGGTGTGAAGTGGGGGAAAAGCTGGAGATAACGTCAAAAGCTTACCTATCACTATAGCAACATTTTTTCTTGGGGAAGTCTTAGAGAAGATGCAAATTTATACCGATAAAAGAATGGCTATACAAGTTTTTATGCAAATTAAAGATCATGCCCAGCAAGTATAAAAGCTGCTTTAGCAACGTTTCATTGACTTGCATAAAATCACTTATAAACAATGTTCCATAAGAAAAGCGAGAAACGCTATTAAGTCAACGTTTCCCGCATTTTGGTGTATTCCCAAACTTACATTTGGGAACATTTATTGGATTTATTCTGTATATTTTATAAATCTTTATTCTTTAACTCTTAATAACCTCAAACTATTTAACGTTACAAGTAGTGTTGCTCCCATGTCTGCGAAGATGGCGATCCATAGTGTTAACCATCCAGGCATCACTAATAGTAATGCTACTAATTTAATAGCTAAAGAGAAGGTAATATTTTGTTTAATGATGACTAAAGCCTTGCGACTTAATTTAATGGTGTAAGGTAACTTACTTAAATCATCTGACATTAACGCAATATCAGCCGTTTCAAGTGCCGTATCTGTTCCAGCACCACCCATTGCAACCCCAACTGATGCCGCTGCAAGTGCTGGTGCATCGTTTACGCCATCCCCGACCATTGCAACACTTTGATGTTTTTCACGAAGCTTTTTAACAAAGTTTAATTTATCTTCTGGAAGTAAATCGGCTTTAATATCTGAAACACCGACTTGTTTTCCTATTGCTTGTGCCGTTCT
Organism: Solibacillus isronensis; assembly: GCF_900168685.1. Classification (NCBI taxonomy): domain Bacteria; kingdom Bacillati; phylum Bacillota; class Bacilli; order Caryophanales; family Caryophanaceae; genus Solibacillus; species Solibacillus isronensis. The sequence goes on from NZ_FVZN01000012.1 coordinate 345,833, forward strand.
CTCATTATCACCTGTAAGCATTACTGTTTCGATTCCAATATGATTCAATTTATTAATAACATCTCTTGATGTTTCTCTCATTTCATCTGCTACGGCGATCAATGAAAGTATTTCTTTCTCAGTTCCTAAAACCATAACAGTTTTTCCTTCTATTTGCATACGAGTAATATTTTCTTTGATGTTGCTTTCAATCGTTTTATGCAATTCTTCAAAGAGATTAGGACTTCCCACATAATACATTTGGTTATTTACTTTTGCTTTTACACCTTTACCTGTAATCGATTGGAACTCTTCGACCGATACACCATTAATATTCAATCCGTTTTCTTCGGCTTTTCTGATAATGGCAGAAGCAAGTGGATGTTGCGACCCTTTTTCAATCGCTGCCGTTATCATCATTAAATCATTTTCATTTCCGCCATATGTTACAACATCTGTTACAGCAGGAATACCTTTTGTTAATGTTCCTGTTTTATCAAACGCAATCGCTTTTAAGTGTCCTGCTTCTTCTAGATGGATGCCACCTTTAATTAACACGCCATTTTTTGCTGCATTTCCTATTGCAGTAACAACAGCAACTGGGGTTGAAACAACTAAAGCACAAGGACAACCAACCACTAATATTGCTAAACCTTGATAAATCCATTCACTCCACTCTCCACCAAACAGTGGTGGAAGAACGGCAATTAAAGCAGCCAAAATGACAATTGCAGGTGTATAGTATTTCGCAAATTTATCTACAAATGCTTGAGAAGGCGCTCGCTCTGCTTGTGCTTCTTCTACAAGATGGATAATTTTCGAAAGCGTCGTATCTTCTACTCGTTTTGTTACTTTAACTTCGAGCAAGCCTTCTTCATTTAATGTTCCAGCGAACACTTCATCATCAGTTTTTTTGGTAACTGGGACACTTTCCCCCGTAATTGCAGCCTGATTTAATGTGGACGTTCCTTTAATAACAATTCCGTCCATCGCTAACTTTTGACCAGGTTTTACGATCATGATATCTCCAACTTGAATATCGTCAACATGAATCATCATTTCTTTATTTCCACGGCGAATTAATGCTTCTTTTGGAGCAATATCCATCAATGATTCGATGGATTGACGAGCTTTATCCATTGAATAACGCTCTAAGGCTTCACTAATAGCGAACAGAATAACAACCATTGCTCCTTCGCCCCATTCACCAATGATGGCAGCCCCTATAATCGCAATCGTCATAAGTGTATTCATATCAAACTTTAATCTACTTAGATTTTTAAGCCCTTTAATGAAGAGCGAATAGCCACCAATTAAAATAGATGCTGCATAACCGATTGTTGGAAGGATATGTTCTTCCCCATATTGCTCCCCTAAAAACCAACTAATCACAAGTAAAACGACTGAAATATAAACCTTAATATTTTCTTTTTGCTTCCAGAATGGTTCACGTTCCACTTTTTGTTCTTTTTCATCCCGAATCTTTAAATTCTCAAATGCTCCTGCTTTTTCTAGTTCCTCAATTGTTGCAT